>JAIXSO010000036.1 GCA_027484685.1 Bacteroidota bacterium | reverse complement strand
TTCCTCTGCGCCATTGGTAAGTTAATCCTGAACCAGTTGCTCTAGTTACAAATCTTGCTGAACTTCCTAAACAAACTGTTTGGTTGCTTGGGTTAATGCTTATTGCCAAAGGCAAATGGATGTTCAAAGAAACATTAGCAGATGTATCTTTTACAGAACAAACGCTCGATATGATTACATTGTAATTGGTAGCAGTATCTAAAATAGTTGTGCTGTTAAATCGTAAAGTATCTGTTGTAACACCTGAAATATTTAAACCATTTATTAAATTTACATTTCCTCTGCGCCATTGGTAAGTTAATCCTGAACCAGTTGCTCTAGTTACAAATCTTGCCGAACTTCCTAAACATACTGTTTGGTTACTTGGGTTGATATTGATTGCCAAAGGCAAATTGATGTTCAAAGAAACATTAGCAGATGTATCTTTTACAGAACAAACGCTTGAAATGATTACATTATAATTAGTAGCAGTATCTAAAATGGTAGTAGCGTTAAATCGTAAAGTATCGGTTGTTGCGCCAGTTATGTTCAAACCATTTACCAAATTCACATTTCCTCTACGCCATTGGTAGGTTAATCCTGAACCAGTTGCTCTTGTTACAAATCTTGCCGAGTTTCCTAAACAAGCTGTTTGGTTGCTTGGGTTGATGCTGATTGCCAAAGGCAAATTGATATTCAATGATACATTAGCAGAGGTATCACTTAAAGAACAAACGCTCGATATGATTACATTGTAATTGGTAGCAGTATCTAAAATGGTTGTACTGTTAAATCGTAAAGTATCGGTTGTAACACCTGATATATTTAAGCCGTTTACTAAATTTACATTGCCTCTGCGCCATTGGTAAGTTAATCCCGAACCGCTCGCTTTGGTTACAAAACTTGCTGAACTTCCTAAACAAATTGTTTGGTTACTTGGATTGATGCTGATTGCCAAAGGCAAATTGATATTCAAAGAAACATTTGATGATGTAGCATTTAAAGAACAAGCGCTCGATATAATTACATTATAATTGGTAGCAGTATCTAAAATGGTAGTTGCGTTAAATCTCAAGGTATCGGTTGTTACACCTGTTATGTTTAAGCCATTCACTAAATTTACATTTCCTCTTCGCCATTGGTAAGTTAATCCTGAACCAGTTGCTCTTGTTACAAATCTTGCAGAGCTTCCTAAACAAACTGTTTGGTTGATTGGACTAACACTTATTGCCAAAGGCAAATTGATATTCAAAGAAACATTTATTGAAGTATCTTTTGCAGAACAAACGCTCGATATGATTACATTGTAATTGGTAGCAGTATCTAAAATAGTTGTGCTATTAAATCTTAAAGTATCTGTTGTAACACCTGAAATATTCAAACCATTAATTAAATTTACATTTCCTCTGCGCCATTGGTAAGTTAATCCTGATCCAGTTGCTCTAGTTACAAATCTTGCCGAGCTTCCTAAACAAGCTGTTTGGTTGCTTGGGTTGATGCTTATTGCCAAAGGCAAATTGATATTCAACGAGACATTTGATGAAGTATCATTTAAAGAACAAGTACTCGATATAATTACATTATAATTGGTAGCAGTATCTAAAATGGTAGTTGCGTTAAATCTCAAGGTATCGGTTGTTACACCTGTTACGTTTAAGCCATTCACTAAATTTACATTGCCTCTACGCCATTGGTAAGTTAATCCTGAACCAGTAGCTCTAGTTACAAATCTTGCTGAGTTTCCTAAACATACTGTTTGATTGCTTGGGTTGATGGTTATGATTGTATTGTTTATATACAAAGAAACATTATTGGATGTATCCTTAGGCCCACAAACACCTGTAATGATAACATTGTAATTAGCGGCAGTATCATTTATGGTAATACCATTAATTTTTAAAGTATCGCTTGTAGCTCCTTGTATGTTTCCTCCATTTATTAAATTAATCGAACCTTTACGCCATTGATAAGTTATTCCAGTTCCGGATGTAGTTACTGAAAAAGTAATATTACTGCCTAAGCAAGCAGTTTTATAAACAGGTTCAGAAGTAATAATTGGCGAATTGATTTTTAAAGCAACTCCTAAAGTAGTGTCGTTTGGATTTACATTACCTATAATTACTACATTATAGTTATCAGAAGTATCAGCATAGGTTGCAGGAAAAATGGTTAAAGTATCATTGGTTACACCTGAAATGGTTAAACCATTAATTAAGTTTACATTGCCTTTGCGCCATTGATAGGTTAAATTAGTACCTGAAGCACTTACTATAAATCTGGCAGTATCTCCCAAGCAAACTAACTTAGCCGTTGGAGGAATAATTACAAAAGGAGCATTGGGAGCATTGGCAGTCATTGCATTTACATTTACAGCACCAACTGTAGTTAATGCTCTTCCATCTAATAATGAACCAATAGCAAAATTAATGGCACCATTATTTGCAATGATGGTTCCTCTAAAAACAGAGTAGTCATTAATACTTACAGCACCATTTACTAACCAATATACATTCCGCGATTTGGTACCATTGGTTAAAACCACATTGGAATAAGTACTTGTAGAAAGTGCTCCAAATATTTTTATTACAAATACTGCATTAGGATTCCCTTCTCCGTTTAGGAATAATGTATCGGTGAGCGCAGTTGCAGAATTTAATAAATAGGTATGAGGTGTAAGTACTAAATTTTTGCCAAATTGAGCTGGAAAAAGTAATTCAATATCAGCCGGTAAGGCGTTCAAATAAGTATATACGGTGTTTAAATCAGAAGAACATTGTATAGTTGAAAGATCTGGAATTGGATGAATTACACCATTTACAAATAAAGGATTAAAACCAGTTGTTAAACCACTATTGGTTCCAACATCACCAATAATATGTGTTACGCCAGTATTGGTAACAGGTCCAATTGAAGAGAATAATGCATAATTAGCAGTTGTTCCTAATGGTGGAGCCATTGGCCCTGTTAATAATGGACTTCCACAACCAATTGGAGTGTAAGCCATAACACCAGTAACAGAAATTGCGCCAGCAGTAGTAAAAGCTCTACCTTCTAAGGTATCGCCTGCACTCATATTGATAGCAGCATTATTGGTTATAATAGTACCACGCATGGTAACACCTGTTGCCATATTGGTTAAACCTTCAATTTTCCAAAACACATTACAAGCCAATGCACCATTTATTAGTTTTACTTTAGCGTTTGCAGCAGCCGAAAAAGCTCCTTGTAATTTAAATATAAATACTGCATTGGGATTTCCTTGAGCATTTAAAGTTAATACATTAGTTAATGTAGATGCACCTGATACTGAGTAAACACCAGGTAATAAAGTATCTCCACCAAGAGAAGGTGAAGGAAAAAAAGTAGCAGTTGTTCCTGCTAATTGATTATAAGCAGATAGCACATCAGTAGAACAAGCGGCAGTAGCCAAATTTTGCGATTGCATGATGCCATTTACATTTCCAAAATTTGTGCTTGCACCTACATTAGAACCTACATTTCCTGTTACTTGCGAAATGCCATTATTAGTAATTGCACCTACTGAAGTAAATAATACAAAACCTGCGGATGTCCCTAAAGTTGGTGCCTGACCATAATTTATTTTGGGTAAAAATAATAGGGCAATAGCTATTAAATAGAGTAGTTTATTTTTCATAAAAAAGTTATAAATGTGTGAATGAATTTTCACGGTGTAAAGGTGCTTGAATTAGCATCCTAAAGACTTACATCAATAACTTATAGTATTATATAATTCACATGTTTTATACTAACGTGACTTAGTTATTAGTTCTTAGTTTTTAGTACTTAGTTTTCGTGATTTGGTTAATCAATTACACAATACGCGACATAGTTAAGACGTTGTGCAGGAAACTCTGCGTAATCTGCGCAATCTGCGGGAAACTTTTGTTAGCCTGAGATTGCTTCTCTGATCGCAATGACGGAAAGAGTGCGGGAAACTCTGCGTAATCTTTGTAATCTGCGGGAAACTTTTGTGAATAAAACAAGCATTTGAAAACATCCCCCTTGCCCCCTTCTCTTACACACAAGTCCTAGTCACGCTAAAAGCGTGAGGGGAATAGTTTCCGCACGTTTGAGTTGGTATCATGTTAATTTTCTTAATAAAGTAAATCGCGTTCAGACAATATGCGAGAAACTTTTGTTGGCGTGAGATTGCTTCTTCCGCACGAGCGGAATCGCAATGACGATAGTTTCCGCACGTTCGAGTTGACGTGATGTCAATCATCTTAATCAATCACGCAATGCGTGACATAGTTCAGACAATGATTAAGAAGGTACGGTGAGGACACCGACCTTGGACAAAAAAACTTAAAACTATGAACTATGAACTTAGAACTCAAACTACATCCTATCCATATACCACTTCACTTCGCTTTCAGTTTTTTGTTGAGCTAGTATTTGCGTAATATTTTTTTCTAATCTTAAGAATGCAGTTTCACTTTTTACTACGTAATCATACGCTTTATGATGCATGCAATTAACTGCTATCTCAATCTTATCTTGGCTGGAAAGCATAATCACAGTTAGGTCTTTATTGTATTGTTTAATTTTATCGAGCGTTTCTAAACCATTCATAGCACCTTTTACTATTCCATCTAAGTGGTAATCAAGCACAATAATATCAGGATCAAGAAACAAACCATTAACACAAGCTTCTCCTGTATTAAAAGTAATTATTTCATAGTTACCTTTTTCTGCAAACTCTAATTCTAATGATTTTAAAAAAAGAATATCATCATCTACTAAAAAAATCCTGGTTTTAGTGCTACTCATTTATTTCGTGTTTTAAATTAATTAATACTTCTTGTAATTCGTGACATGATTGATTGCAAACATTTTCAAGTTGGATTACCAACTCATTGATGCCTTCCGATTTTTGTTGCGTATCAGCAAATTCTTGAACTTTTTTTGCCATTATTTCAAACTCAGAACTCATACCCATAATTGAAAACGAAGGAATCATTTTATGTACCGATGATTTTAAAGTACCCCAATCTTTATTAGCAAAACTAGTTTTCATGGATGCAATTAAAGGAGGCGTTTGCTCTAAATAAAGCAGTATCATTTCCTTCATCAATACTGGGTTCGACTTGGTTCTGTGAGATAAATAACCTAAATCAACATACTTAATATTTTGTCCTACATTTAAAATGGCGATAGGGCTACTTTTTAAACTATTGCTAGTAGGTTTATTAATTAAGCTTATTATTTTGTTGTACAATATTTTTTCATCAATTGGTTTGGCCACATAATCATTCATTCCAACAGCATTGCATTTAGCTAAATCAACCGTAGTTACATCAGCAGTTAAAGCCATAATTGGAATCTTTAAATTCATTTTATTTCTGATATAATCAGTTGCTTCAAAACCGTTCATTTCGGGCATTTGCAAGTCCATAAGTATAATATCATACTCTTTAATTTCGAGCCTTTCAATGGCTAATTTACCATTGGCAGCTATATCGCACTGAAATCCAAAATCATCTAGCAAGGTACGCATCAATAATTGATTCAAAGCAATATCCTCAACTACTAAAACTTTAATATCTTTTATTTCAGCATCAAAGTCTAAAATATCGTTTAATACATCTGCTTGAGCATTTGTCTTAAAAAAATCGAGTGTAAAACTAAATGTGGAGCCTTTATCAATTTCGCTAGTCAATTCTATTTTACCACCTTGGTTTTCTACCAACTGTTTAACAATAGCTAAACCTAAACCAGTGCCTCCATAAAGCCTTGAAGTGCCGCTGGTAGCTTGTTGAAAGTTTTCAAATATTTTATCTTTTTTACTATCTATTATTCCTATTCCTGTATCGCTTATAGCAAATAAAATGGTTACTTTTATATCATCTTCTTTCACTATGTTAATACTTACCTTTATAAAACCTTTATTGGTAAATTTAACAGCATTACTCACTAAATTTAAAATGATTTGATGTAACCTAACGGGATCACCAATTAAAACTTCGGGTATATTGGCATCGTATTCTTTAATAAGTACCAAATTTTTTTCTTCAATTTTTGATTCGAATAAATGCAACATGGCTGCAATAGAAGCTGAAAGTTTAAATGCTGTTTTTTCAAAAACCATTTTACCCGCATCTACCTTTGCTAAATCTAAAATATCATTGATAAGTACAATAAGCGCATCACCACTCATTTTTATAGCTGTTAAATACTCTTTTTGTTTGGCAGTTAAATCTGTTTTTAAAATTACTTTAGTAAACCCGATAATGGCATTCATAGGAGTCCTTATTTCATGGCTCATATTACTTAAAAACTGTTGTTTAGCTTTTACAGCATCAATTGCTACTCGTGTTGCATCCTCAGCTTTTGCTTTTGCTTCCTCAGCCACTAAAGTGGCTAACTCAGCAAATACCTTGGCCTCTGTAAGTTCCTTCTCAATTCGTTTCTGTACTGTAATATCGCGCGCTACTACTACTGCGCCTAAAATATTTCCATTGGCATCTTTATATACTGAGCCATTAAATAATACATCAGTTAATTTATGGTCTTTAATGGTTAATGGATAATTTTCTACATGCCCACAATCAAATATTTTTTGATAAATTTTTTTGGCTTTTTGAGGTTCAGTAAAATAATCAAAAAAGTTACTTCCAGTTAATTCATCGCGAGTTTTACCTGTTATATCAGATAATGCATTGTTAAAATCAGTAATTTTACCTTCAGAACTAATAGTAATTAAAGGGTCTAAACTAGCTTCAATTAAACTTCTAGCATAATTAGCTTCTTCTATCTTCATGGTTATTTGATTTTAATATCGGCATTACCAATTTCTTCAATTGGATTGCGCCTTTTATCTTTTAGTGCTTTAAAATGTGAAGGTGTTAAACCTGTAACTTTTTTGAATTGATTTGATAAATGAGCCACACTGCTATAATTAAGTTTATAGCTTATTTCAGTTAAGTTTAACTCATCGTAAAGCATTAATTCTTTAGCGCGCTCTATTTTATGAATAATTATAAACTGCTGAATGGTAATACCTTTTACTTCGGAAAAAACATTGGACAAATAAGTATAATCGTGGTTCAATTTTTCGCTTATATAATCAGAATAATTAGTTTTAGGCAATTCATCTGAATAATGTACCATTTCAATAATCACATTTTTTATGCGTTCAATTAAAACAGCCTTTTTATCATCCATTAACTCCAAACCCGATTGTAATAAGCCAACTTTTAATGCTCTGCGTTGTTCAGAATTTAGGGTTTCCATGATATCAATTTCGCCCAACTCAACCACAATAAAATGAAGCCCAAGTTTTTTCAACTCTTCCTTAACCATCATTTTACAACGAAGGCTAACCATGTATTTTATATAGAGTTTCATTTAATTGTTTGTTTTTTAGAGTTGTTTAATTACTTAGAACTAATCCTCGTAACCACTTTTTATAACAGTAGAAATCATTTTAAATTGTTCATTGGCATTAAAATTATGCCTTGCATGGGCTGGTATGATTATACCTTCGCCCAACTTTAATTTAAACAATTTTTTATCAATAGTTAGTTCTGCAGTACCATCTATTATCTGTATATAAGTATCGAATGGCGAAAGCTTTTCGGCTAACTCCTCCCCTGCATCAAATGAGGTTACTGTAATATTTCCAGTTGACCTTTTAATAATGGTTTTAGTTACAACGGCATTGGCCATATACTCAATAATTTCAATAATAATGTGTGCTTTTGCCTTTTCTAATTCAACATTATCGTTTTGCTTTTTCATAAAGATTATTTTTAAAATTAAGTGATACAGAAAATTGATTTAAACAGTAAAAGAATAATAAATCAATATGATACTGATAATAGATAGGAATAGATATAAAAATTAATTTTTGATTCACTTAAAACTGCAATATAGTTCATCTACAAGTGTAAAATATTACATATTTCACATATTTTCAATACTTAATTAATATCTTCTATCAATTTAACTTCTTTTTCTTCCAAATCGCCAAGTAATATGCCTAAAGGCTTTAGTGTTTTAACATTATCAAAAATGGTTTTACAAATAGCTGTTAAGGGTATAGATAAAAACATGCCAGTCACTCCCCAAATTTCACCACCTATAATTACTACAATTACAGAAATAAGCGCATTTACCCTAACCCTAGAAGCTACCAACTTAGGCAGAACTAAATTATTATCTATAAATTGAATGATAACATAAGCTATTAAAACATACAATGCATAATTAAACGAATCTTTAGTAGCAAGCACTATTGCCATTGGTATGGCAGTAGAAACAATACCACCAATATAGGGTATAACATTTAATAATGCGCCAATAATGCCAACTATAATAGCGTATTGCACATCCAATATCAATAAAGCGGTAATATTGAGTATGGCAATAATAATGGCTTCAAAAATTAAAGCTACTAAATACCTTTGAACAATTTGTTTGGTTGAATTTAAAATTTTGTGTACTTCTCGATGATTACCTTTACCAAAAATACTTTTAATAAAATTTAGCAACAGTTTTTTGTAGTATAGTATCAAAAAAACATAAACTGGAACCAATAAAAAAGTGAACAAAACACCTCCAATTGAACTTATAGTTGGACCAATTAATGATTTAGTGGTAGCTATTAAATCAACTTTACTATCGTCAATAAAGCTATTGATAGTGGCAGTACTGATATTAAACTGATTTGATATACCAAGTATTGATTTATTTAAAGTTTGGTAAAATTTATCAATTAATATGGGTAATGAATTGATAAAAGAACTAAACTGATTGGTAAGTAATAATAATAAAAGTATAAATATAGAAGTAACAAAAGTTAAAATGATAGCAATACTTACTACCCTATTTATTTTTATCCTAACTAATAAATTAACTACCGGATTAAGTAAAATAGCTACCAATAATGAACCAATGAGTGGAACAATAATTCCTTGACCAATATACATGATGGCTATTAAGGCTATTATCCCTAATAATATAGCAGTTATTTTTATATAAAAAGGCATTTGTTTTTCCATAGTTTATTTACTTGTTAGTATTACTTGATGTTTTAAAAAAATATCCGAAATAGATTGGTTATTTTCCTCAAATTGAATATTGAAATTGATTTTAAAAAACTGAAATTGATTAACAGATTCTAAAGTATAGTTATTTAAACAAATTTCTAATTGATTGTTTTTAAATTCAATACATTCAATTTGTTTCTCCAACTTATCTAGCACCTCTTTATCTTCCATTTCAATGGCTGACTTTAAATTATGAGTCCTTATTTTATTATCCCTAATTTGTTGAAGCATTTTATTTTTATAAATACTCCATTCATTAACTGAATCGTAACTTGAATTATCGTTTTGAAAACTGGATGATTTAGTTTTAACCGAATTAATGGAATATAGATAATCGTAACTCCATTTTATACCTACTAAAAAGGTGATAATTATAAAAAATACAATCTTAGATTTCATGGCAATTTAGTAAATAAAATGAAAGCCAAAACAATTAAAATAACAATACCATGAATAATAAAAACACTATTGCTTATGCTACTAATCATTTTGTGTTTTTTGTTATACAATTTATAAGGCTCAAAATCTGGCTTATTATCGATGCTTTCCATAATAAATTATTATTTAAACTATACCAGTTCTAAATTTTCGGTTAATTGAAAAACAGGTTGATTATGTTTTAAGTAATGAGGAAAATATTTTTCAATCACTATTCGTGCCATTAAATAACTTACAGTTGATTCAGCACCTTGGTTTAAATTTACACTATGTTCTTCTAAGCCATCGTAACAGCCACCAGTACAAGGATTATAAACTATTTGATGTAAATGATTTTGACCCAAAAACCAGTTAAAAGCTATTTCTATTTTGGTTAAATATTCAGCATTTAAAGTGTGCTTATAAAATATTTGCAATGAAAAAATGGTATAGGCTATATCAATTGGTTGTTCTCCAAAATCGGCAGCTATACTACCTTTATGCAACCAACTTCTGTTTGAAATAACTTTAATTCCACTACTGTTAAAAGTATTGCTCAATAAAAAATCAAATGACTGAATAGCCATTTCCTTATAAACTGCATTTTGTGTTAATTCAAAAGCCATTAGCAATGCTTCTGGTAAAATACTGTTTCCATAAGTTAAATAACTTTCAAACCAATACCAATCATTAGATGCTTCATGTTTGTACATTTGCACCAATCTATTAGCCAATAATTCAACCAATTTTATGTTTCTAAAGCTACTTTCTGATTGACTATAATAATATAAACCTTTAATAATAAAAGCCATAGAACGTGTAGAATGCACGTTTTCGGCTTGTATAATGGCAGTGTTAAATAACAATTTAGCTTCATTAATTAATGATAGTGGTAAATTATTTTGAGCAATTAAGTAACCTAAAGCCCATATAGCCCTTCCGTTTGAATCGGCTAAATTGGTTTCAAAATTTTGTTCAGTAAAATCTCCTTGAATATCCACATAATTTAAAAAACTACCATCTTTTTGAAAACAATATTTTATAAAATGAAAGTAAATCAAAATTTTATCAATATCAGTTTCTTCATTGGTTAATTCAAAATGCATACAAATAGCTATTAAAGCCCTAGCATTATCATCTAAGGTATAACCTGTTTCTATATCGGGTTCATTAATTTTGGCAAACTGAATCATGCCAAAATGAGTAGTTAACTTATCAATATGATTTAAATTGATAGCTGGTAAACTGTATTTTAAAGCGGAACTATTGCCTATAATTTCATCAAACAAAATGGCATGAGCAATGGCCGAGTTTTCCCAAGCTGAAGAGGCAATGCTATGCAATCCATTGATAGTCATATCTTCTCTTAAGCTATTATTATTTAACAATAAAATCAAAGCTTCGCTTAATTGTGTTGAATTTTCAAAATCAATAATAATTCCACCCTCATTATTTAACACCTCGCAAGCATGCGGAATAGGAGTTGAAATAATAGGACAACCACAACTTACTGCATACGAAAATGTTCCACTCACTGCTTGGTGTCTATCCTTTGAAGTAAATAAATAAACATCTGTTAATTGCAGATAATCTAATAAAATAGGTAACGGCAAATATTCGTTTATAAACAACACATGGTTTTGTAAACCTAAGTCAACCACCTTTTGTTCTAGTTTATTTCTGTACACTTCACCTTGCTCTTTTTTTACTATTGGATGCGTTTTACCTATTACTAAAAATAAAGCATCCGCGTTTTCAATAATTATTTGAGGCATAGCATCTAAAGTAGTTTCTATGCTTTTACCTTCACTTAATAAACCAAAAGTTGAAAATACTTTTCTGCCTTGTAAATCGTATTTCTCTTTTAAAAACTGCTTATCTAAATGCGGAACTAAATGCGTTCCATGAGGAATTACATTTATTTTAAAGGCTGAAATTTGGTATTCGTTTTCTAAAATTTTAGCCGAATGATTCGTCATTACAATTACTTGATGGCAATGAGCTAAAATTTGTTGTACATAGGTTTTTAAACTTTGGCTTGGTAATGGTAAAACCGTATGAAATGTAATCAGCACAGGCTTTTTAAGCATACTTAAAAAAGTAATAAACGCTTGTTGTTGTGCCACAAAAAAACCAAATTCATGTTCTATTACTACCAATTCAATGGCTGTATTTTTATTTATTTTATTTGCTAACTCTAAATAATCGTTGCTAGCGGAAGTATTGATAACATAATTTACTTCATGGTTATAGCTAAACATTTCGCTAGGTGTTTCTAATGCACAAACTTTAAGCGAAAATGATTTTTTAAATTTTGCATTGATTGCATTCATCAAATCGTGACTATAAGTTGCAATGCCACATTCCCTAGGTGTATATGAGGTAATAAATAATACTTCTGGCACTTGCTCTAACAAAACCTTTGCTGAAATTAGCTTTTCCATAAAATGGTTATTATGAAAAAATGTAAAATTGGGTTGACCAAATAAAGCCAAACCATTATTTTTATTAAATATTTGAGGAGTATTCATATTAAATTTTGTTGTTTTCTAATTCGGTTAATAATTCTTTTAAACTTAACGAAGCACAAGCTATTCGCTTATCGGCAGCGCCATAATAAATATAAAGTGTATCATCAAAAAGGGCTGTTCCTGTTGGAAAAACTACATCATTTACATCGCCAATTAGTTCCCAATCTAACTCAGGCTTAAACAGAGCGTAAGGCAAACGGGCTATTTCTTTTTGCGGATTTTCCTTATCTAACAAACAAGCACAAGCATTGTAAACATATCCACTTGGCGAATCGTGCACACCATGGTAAATGAACAACCAACCTTTATCGGTTTCAATTGGTGGGCATCCACCTCCTATATAACTTGCTTCGTGTTTATGTTTAGCAGTAAGCAAAATGTTTTCTTCTAAATGTAATAGATAGTTTTCCCAAAATACTGGCGTAATTTCTTGTAAACTATTAACGGAAGCTATCTGAATATCGGGTCTGATTCTATGAACAAAATAAAATCTTCCATTGATTTTACGCGGAAAAAAAATGACATTTTTATCCCATAATAGCAGTTTCTTATTGGGGTTATTTAATATGTTGTTGTGAACATGAAAACGTTCGTATTTAACATTTAGTGGGCCACTACATTCAGCTAATCGTTTAAACTCATCGTAACTCAATTGTGGAACTACTACGCCATGTCGGTCAAAGTGTTTTAAATCAATAGAAGTACTAACGGAACCTACAGCGTTTACGCCATCATAAGAGGTAAAACTCAAATAATAAACTTCATCTATTTTAACCAAACGAGGATCTTCAATACCATGTGCTTCATAATCAAATAATGGTATTAAAAGTGGTTCTTCATTTCTTTGAACCATGTTTAATGGCCCTTCAAATTTACAATATCCAATAGTAGAATAATTGCCTTTACGCACCGCACGATATAACATGTGAATGGTATTGCCATCTTGATAAATTGCAGGATTCAATACTGCTTCATCTTCAAATGGCAATGTTGTTTTTGATAAAACAATTCCCTCTTTTTTTACATTTATCATGAGTTTTTGGATTAATGAAATAATTTATAGAACCTTTATTTGTTAGTTTTTTAACACTACAAAATTGCGCACAACTGAAACATTTTGTTTTATACCTTAATGAATAATTTTTATATAAATCACAGTTTTAACTAACTGAAAAAGTTGACAAAAAAGATATTTAACCATATAGAACATAGACACATAGCTTATTAACTATGTTTCTATGTTCTATGTGGTTTACTAAAAATAGTTCAAAACGTAAATAACCATTGTTACCAATACATAAAACAAAAGAGGCCATCCTTTGGAGACAGCCTCTTTCATACAAAACTAAAATTGAAATACTTAACTATGCTTGTGTAGCATGTAATCTAGCATCTTCTTTTTGCAAATCTCTTGCTAAAGTATGATGACCATGAGCAGTAATAGTACTTACTGCTGCTTTTTCGTGTTCACCATTTTCATGATGTTTAGCTGCTTCCATATGACTTTTTGAAGCATTGGTTAAATGCTCAGCCACCTTTTTATGACTATCAACTCTTTTTTGATTGTCGGCTGCTGTAATTGGTTTTTTCTCTGTTTTAGGGAATGTGGTTGTTGTGCTCATCTTATTTATTTATTAATTGTAACAAATTATTACACCACAAACTTGCTGGTTTAACCAAAAGAAATAATTACACATTTAGCGCAATTAATTACATCAATTACATATTGTTAAACATGTGATAAATACAATATTTAGCCAAATAGATGTAAGTAATATGGCACTTAAATAAGTGAGTTTTGCACTTATTATTTACAATTAAAAACAAACACAAACACAATGAAACGTTTACTAATTTCAACAATGGCCTCACTTTTAATTTTAGGTGCTTCGGCCCAAACAGATGAGCGCAAATGGAATATTGGCCTTTTGGCTGGTACGAGCGAATATCAAGGCGATTTAGGAAATCGATTCTTATATTTTAATAACAAAACAATTGATAATATAGACAAGACTTATACGGTTGGCTTAAGTTTAACGCGTTATTTAAATTCAACTTTCGATTTTGGAGCAATGGGAACTTACGGTTCTTGGGGTTATTACGAACCAGGTCAGCCGGGTTTCAGAGCAGATATGTTACAAATTAATGGTCATTTTAAATTTAAATTCAACAATGGCTTTTTGTTAGAGAAAAACACATTATTTCAACCTTACTTATTAGCTGGTGCTGGAGTTACGCGTTATCAAGGAACTTCTACCATTGAAGGACAAGATGCAACCGCCATACTTGGTGGTGGATTTAATGTTCGCCTAAGTGGAGTAATTGGAATTAACTACCAAGCTACTTATGGTTATTTATTAACCAGCGATGCTAGAGATTTACAACCTGCAAGTGGCATGAATGATGCTTTTTTAATGCATACCATTGGGTTAAACTTTAATTTAGGTGTTGCTTATGATAAAGACGGTGATGGGGTTCACGATAAAAAAGATAAATGTGAAAATACACCACCAAATGTAAAAGTTGATAAAACAGGTTGCCCTATTGACAGCGACAAAGATGGCATAGCAGATTATTTAGATGCTTGCCCAAGTGAATCAGGAACAGCTAATGGCTGCCCCGATAATGATAAAGATGGTGTGGCTAATAAAGATGACCAATGTCCAGAAACAGCAGGTTTAATTGCTTTAAATGGTTGTCCTGATGCTGATGGTGATGGCATTATTGATAGCAAAGACAATTGTCCAAATGTAAAAGGTAGTTTAGCTTTAGCAGGTTGCCCTGATAGAGATAATGATGGTGTAGCAGATGAAATAGATGCATGTCCTGATGTGTATGGTTTAGCAAGTTTTAAAGGCTGTCCTGATACAGATAATGATGGAATTGAAAACAGCAAAGACCAATGCCCTGATTTAAAAGGAACAATTGCTACCAATGGTTGCCCTGATACAGATAACGATGGTGTACATGATGGAATTGATAAATGTCCACGTATAGCAGGAAGCGCAAACCACAGCGGTTGCCCCGATTCGGATAATGATGGTGTGTATGACGATATGGATAAATGTGTAACAATACCAGGAACAAGTGCTAACCAAGGTTGTCCAGAGGTAAAAAAAGAAGTAAAACAATTATTTGAAAAAGCATTACAAGGCATTCAGTTTGAAACAGGAAAAGCTGTTATCAAATCAAGCTCAAATGCTATTTTAAATTCGATAGTTAAAGTAATGAACCAAAACCCTAGCTATAAATTATTAATTGGTGGCCATACCGATAATGTAGGCGATGATGAAATGAACATGACCCTTTCGCAAGACAGAGCAACAGCAGTTTCAAATTACTTAATTAGCAATGGCGTTGATCCATTAAGAGTAACAGCTACAGGATATGGAGAATCTTCACCTGTTGATGTAAACACATCAGTAAAAGGTAGAACCAGAAACCGCAGAGTAGAACTTAAAGTTGAGTTTTTAGAAGTGGTGAAATAAAAATTGAATAACGATTATAATAATCCGCACTCGCTAGCATCTTGCTAGTGAGCTTATGAAACAGCCTCTAGCTGTATTATAACCAAACCGCTTTAGCCAAAAACTAGAGCGGTTTTTTTATGTAAAAATTATTTTATTTGAGGTGAATAAAAGTGGATTGGTGGGGACACCAACCACATACAAAAATTTATGTGCAAGACTAAAGATAACGAAAATGACAACATTAGAAGCAAACAAAATAATATCAAACTACTATCCAAGTTATCTGTCAATAGAAGAATTGGAAACAAAATATACACATACTCCTGAATACAAAAATCTTACAAAAAAATGTAATGATGCAAAATCCAAACTCATAATTTGGGATAAAATAATAAAAGAAATAACAGAAGGACTTGGAAAAGATTTTTATGTGCAAGATTGGACCCACCTATTCCGAAACCAACCCTCTTTTAGATTAAGAATAACTTATCCGCCCCTTGAAACAATGCCTAATAGAATAAGAGAATTAATGTTAAACGTTTCCATCCTTATCAACCATTTTTCAATTTATATTTCAGAAAAAGATTTCAACCCTATTGACAAAACATATTCATTGCCAATTATTGGATTTAAAAATCATTATAATAGTGAATACATATTAATAGATCCACCAAATGATTCAATTGAGGCGCAAGTAAAGAATCAATTTTTAAGCAGGACCACAAAAAACTTTATTTATGATAGTCAAGAATTAGACAAAACTGTGTATGACCTTATTGAAATAATTATTTCAAAATATTTTCCTGATTACAAAATTTTTGAATCAATTTTTATTCTTCAGCCGACCGAAAGCTTCACAAATGGAAATAAACTAATGGGCGAAACCACTTATTTTGACTGTTTATTCTCAGACCATATTTTTTAACTAATAATGAATACTGAAAGTTCATTTCAAGAAAAAATAGAAAACAAAAACTTACTATCCATAGTCTCCGCCAAGCCAGAGTTGAGAGGATTACGGATTTCCAATAAAAAAGAATCCGAAAGCTTTCGGATTATAACTCTTACCATATAAACCCAAACCGCTTTAGTAAAAACTAAAGCGGTTTTTTTAAATATTGCTTATAAGGATATGAATAAATTAAATGACTTCATTTGATTTATTAAAACACTTAAGGATTTTAAATCTCTTTTATGCAATTTTTATAAATAATAAAAGAAGCTGCTTGCTCTTATTTTTTACCTATTACTTTTTCAATTCTATTTTTGGAAATAGTGCTTACTTTGCATTGTTTGGCATAAATGCTCCAATTATAAACTGTTGCTTGCACCTGATCAATAATTTTTTCGCCATTTTTAATTTTAAAATAACTAACTAATTCCAATAAGTGTTTTTTAGTTGGATTGGCGCTTTCTCCGCTTACCATGGTACTATGCATACCATGCGATGAACTTGAAAATGTTAAATCGTAAGCTGGAGCAAGTTTCCAGTTTCCAAGTTCATCCATTAAAAAAGAAATGTTTTTGCTATGGTCATCTCTATTATGAGCAAAAACATTAAAAGCAGCTATTCGTAATACTTTCTCATAAGCCTGAACATCTCGTTCTAATTTAAATGCACAATCCATTATATGACCATAATCTAAATTACTTAATCTAAAATTATCATGCATTATTCCTGCTGCTGAATGCATGTGTAATCGATTATTTCCAATTCTATCAAATCGTTTTGTACCAAAGTAAACCTTACCCGATTTTCCTTTAAAAAGTTTACATTCACTCATTATAACACCTGCGTCTATTGCCATTTTAGAGTAAGCATATTCAATATTTGCTATATCTTGCCAGTCGGAAGAAGATGGAAATTTAATAAGCCAATGCTCATAGCCACCTGGTAATTTTTTGGTTGAACCAATTATGTGTTCAGTATTTGGATTGTATCCTACTAAAATTTTAGGCCTAGCTCCTCCAGAAGAACCACCTAATAAATATAATTCATCCAATATTTCTGAGGAAGCTCCTGTAAGAATTTGATTTGATGCCATGGCAATTTCATCTAATTCAAGCCCAAATAGTTTTTGTTTATCATCATTTATTTCTGGTTTATAAGTTAAAGCACCTACACCATTACTTCCTACAAAGGCCAAACGATCAAGCATGGTTATATTACTAACATCAATACCTTTAGCTGTTAATGCTCTATCCAATAATAATTTTCCCCATCCATCGGGCAACGAATCGGCAAATACGCCAAATAGCCCATCAAAAGGCAATGCATCTGCTTTATATATTTCATTGCTTAGTTTTAACTTTAATGGAGATATTTCTATACCTTTACTGATAAAATCTATGTAATATTTGAAATAAATATTTCGTCCATCACTTACCAATTCACCTAATTCAATTTCGTTTTCATTGAACAGAATTGAAACAAATATTTTTGTTACATGCTCCATTATTAAATCTTTGTTCTGTTACTGAAAAGTTTATCAATTTGCTTCAAATCATCATTTGGATTTAAAATTAAATCAAAATCACTAATACGATTCAATATTTGAACCGTTTTTAATAATGACTCTAACGAGATTTGTCCGCTATTTTCAAATCGCTTAATACTGCCTAAAGATACACCAGACCTTGCAGCTAGTTCACTTTGTGTTATTCCAAGTTGCTTTCTTAACACTTTATGTTTTTGTGCCAATTCTGTTTGTACATCAAACGGTTTTTTATCTATACCAAATTTTGCCATAATAGCTAATATATTATACAATAATAAGGTTTAATGTTAATAATAGCTAATATATTAACTATTATCTTTATTAAAGTTTCCGCACTCGCTAGCATCTTGTTAGTGAGCGTATGAAACAGCCTCCGGCTGTATCCGAACTTGCTAGCACTCCGCACTCGCTAGCATCTTGCTAGTGAGCTTATGAAACAGCCTCTGGCTGTATTATAACCCAAACCACTTTAGTAAAAACTAAAGCGGTTTTTTTATATGAAAATTGTTTTATTTGAGGTGAATAAAAGTGGATTGGTGCGGACACCAACCACGGACAAAAATAACCACACTGTAGAAGTGGCGTAAGAAGGAAGATTTTCCGCACTCGCTAGCATCTTGCTAGTGAGCGTATGAAACAACCTCTGGCTGTATTATAACCAAACCGCATTAGTAAAAACTAAAGCGGTTTTTTTACAAATAATATTATAATTCAAAAATCAATTTTATTTACTTTGTTTTTTATTCTTTTATCCTCATGTTTACACCCCAATTTGCTAATAGCCCTGATGCATCGAGATTCGCACTTTGGCGCAAGCCGTCATTGAAAATCACACCGTACAAAAATAGACAATGGAGTTAAACCCGAAAACATATGAACCAAATATAGAACTGAAAGAATTTGTGAAACGGTATTGGACATTAGATGGTAAAATGGAAAATATACCTCTTAAGAACACCATCGTACCGGACGGAACAATGAAATTGATCTTTCATTATGGAGACACATACAAACATCATTCACAAAGTGGTGAGACAACAATTTTACCAAAATCCTTTTTAATTGGACAATTGACAAAACCTTATGTTATTGAACCTACTGGTGTAACAGGCAGTTTTGTAGTTCAATTCAAACCAAATGGATTTTTACCATTTACATCCATTCCAATCAAAGAAATGGAAAATACTGCGGTTCCATTAGACAAATTATTTGGTGAAGACGGCATAAAACTTAGCAATCAAATCTTAATCGCAAACTCAACATTTGAAAGAATTCGAATAATAGAGACCTTTCTTTCCAAACAATTATCCAAGAAAAAAACGATTGACGATATTGTAAATTCAACAGTTGAAACAATTTTCATTAAAAATGGAAAGTTTTCTGTAAATGAATTTTCAGAAAATAATAATATAAATAGAAGACAATTAGCTCGAAAATTTGTTTCAGCCATTGGATTAAGTCCAAAACAACTCGCGAAGACAATTAGAATTCAGACAACATTAAAAGTATTACTGAATGAAGAGATTACAAGCCTAACTGACTTGGCTTATGAAAACGAATATTTTGACCAAGCACATTTTATAAAAGAATTCAAGGAATTTACAGGATTGACACCAAAGGAGTTTTTTAGAGACGACTTAAAAATGTCGTTGATTTTTGACAAAAAATAACCTTGTCCCATTTTTACAATTTTAGCGTTTAGGTTGGTGATACTTTTGCATCGCAATAATGCACAAACTTAAAATTATAACAAAATGACAAATGTAAATCCTGTTGGTTGGTTCGACCTTAATGTATCAAACTTAGACCGAGCAAAAAAATTCTACGAAACAGTTTTCAACCTAAAGCTGACAGATGCTCCAATTGAATGGGGTAAACAATCATTCTTTCCTTTTAGCCCTGAAAGCCACGATATATCAGGTGCATTGGTGGAGAAAGCTGACTTTGTTCCAAGTAGCAACAATACGGTCATCTATTTCGAAACCGAAGACAACATTGCAGAAGAACAAAGAATTGAAAAGGCTGGTGGAAAAGTAGTACAACCTAAAATGAATATTGGTGAGTTTGGTTTTATCTCTATTTTCATCGACACAGAAGGAAACACAGTTGGACTTCATTCCCGAAATTAGATTTCAGTCATGGCTTACGACACAAATCTTGCAAACAGAGTTAGAGAATATCTTGCCGAAAAACCAGATATATATATTGAAGAAAAGGAAATGTTCGATGTTCTAAATTTTATGGTAAATGGTAAAACTTGTGTTTGTGTAAGCGGTGAAAATTTAATGTTGCGTTTTGACCCAAGCCGACAAGAAGAACTTTCGGAAAAAGATGGTTATGAGACAATGTTGATGAAAGGTAAAGAATACAAAGGTTACTGCTATGTAAATCCAGACGGGTTTAAGGACAAAAATGATTTTGAATTTTTCTTAAATTTATGCCTTGACTTCAACAAAATCGCCAAATCATCTAAGAAACGAAAGACGAAATAAAACAAGGAACGGCCAACATATAAGGATTAAACGAAGCTCCCCGCTGATGAGAGTGTCCGCTCGTTTCAAGCAACAAAAGTAAAACACCAATCCAAACCGCTTTAGCTCAAAACTAAAGCGGTTTTTTTATATTGATTTTTTAACTTTATTTCATAAAAAAAGCGGCAATTGCCGCTTTGTGGAGAATACCGGATTCGAACCGGTCGCCTCTTGCATGCCATGCAAGCGCTCTAGCCAAATGAGCTAATCCCCCAATATTTTTTTTCAAATTCGAACAAGTCACCTTCCCGACTTTTTTTGTCGGGACGCTCTAGCCTTCCGATACATCGGAAGAGCTAATCCCCCAATATTTTTTTTCAAATTCGAACAAGTCGCCTTCCCGACTTTTTTGTCGGGACGCTCTAGCTTTCCGATACATCGGAAGAGCTAATCCCCCTTTTTTAGGACTGCAAATATATTTTACAAATTTACAATTCCAAATTTTAATAGCACAATTGCTAATCCATATACAAAAGTAGCTAGTATAATGCCTTTTCCTGTTTGTAATTTTTCAAACTGAATAAACAAATAAAACACAGCCAAATTAATTACTGCGCATAAACTTAGCAATGGCGATAACATTTTTTCTTGTATAGAAACTGTTATAAACAAAGCCAAACTACTTTCGCTAAACTTTGAAAAATAAAAAATTAATATGCCAATGGTGGGGGCTGCCAAACCTACAGCCAAACCTATTAATAGATGATCGAATTTATTTTTTAACATAATTTTTTAAAATATCCATTTATTTAAATCGCTAATAGCCTGATGTGCAGTTAAATCAAAATGCACAGGTACTACCGAAACATAATTATTGGCCAAAGCCCACTCATCAGTATCTTGACCTTGGTCGTAATTTACAAACTTGCCTGTTAACCAATAGTATTTTCTGCCATTGGGATCAGTTCTTTCATCAAAATCTTCTTCCCATTTGGCATTGGCTTGCCTACAAATTTTTATTCCTCGTAATAACTCTTCAGGTATTTTAGGAATATTTACATTGAGTAAAACGCCTTTTGGTAAATTTTCTTTTAAAATATTTTCAGCTACCTGCGCAGCCACTTTAGCAGCCAAAGTAAAATCGGCTTCATAAGCAAAATCGCATAAACTAAAACCTGCCGAAGGAATACCCTCAATACAACCTTCCATAGCCGCACTCATGGTGCCGCTATACAATACATTGATAGAAGAATTACTACCATGATTTATGCCCGAAAGCACCAAATCAGGCTTTCTATGCAAAACCTTATCAACCGCCAACTTCACACAGTCTGCAGGTGTTCCGCTGCATTGGTACGATAAAATTTCGCCATACAAATCGGTTTTAGCCAAGCGTAATGGCTTGCTGATAGTAACTGCATGACCCATAGCACTTTGCGGAGCATCAGGTGCCACAACTATAATTTCGCCCAAATGTTTAACAGCATTTACCAAGGCTTTTATGCCAGGAGCCGTAATGCCATCATCGTTGGTTATCAGTATTAAAGGTTTGTTTGACATGTATTTTCAATATAAAATTGAGGCCGCAAAGTACATTTATTGCCCTAATATTTAAACCATTTTTTTATCATTGAATGATTATTTGCTCCTTAACCAAATCAACTCCATTAACTTAATCAACCCAATCAACTCCATCCCATCAACTTTATCAACTCCATTAACTCCATTAACTCAATTAACCTTATCAACCATTTTGGGCGTAACCCACTAGGCCATTCACAAGGCCCTTGCAAGTGGGTCGGGCTATTGCTCCAATCTTTTTTCCTTTCCTATACCCCACCCTGCTAAAAAAGGATTTCCGCTTCTATCCCTTACGCATATTAGCTTTAACCATAATATTCAAATTAATCATAGCTATTAAAATTACCAAAGCCCTATTGCTAATTGCAAATTAGATTGGTATTATCGCACACCAAAAATTTAAACAATTTGTTTATGAAAAAAATATTTTTACTGCTATCATTGGTAAGCTTTGGAATGTACCAAGTACAAAGTCAAAACCTAACTATTGATGATGCCATTTTAAAAGGCAGAACCACATTAGCTCCTGAGCGCTTAAGCCAATTAATGTGGAAACCCGACAATAAAACCATGAGCTATGTAGGCAAACAAAATGGCAAAGAAGTTTTAATTTATATAAACACACCCAATTTAACCCGCGATACCGTTTTAAAAATTGAAGAATTATACAATTCGTTTTATGGCATAATGCCCGAAGAAACTAAGTTTGAGCGTTTTCCATTCTTTTCTTGGTTAGATAATAATACCATTTTATATACTTACAATAATGCAGTATATAGTTTTGAAATTTCGAGTAAAAAAACCGCTTTAAAAGTTAAAGCAAGTGGCAATGCCGAAAATTTAGATTATGAAAAAACTGCAAATAGAATTGCCTACACCATTGGTAACGAATTATTTGTAAGCGATGCCACTTCTATCAATACTTTATTAGAATACCAAAAAAAAGGAAAAAAAGAAGGTATTGTTCAATCAGATTTAATTTCGAGTGATTATGGCGACCAAATAGTAAACGGTAAAGCAGTACATAGAAACGAATTTGGCATAACAAAAGGAACTTTTTGGAGCCCTAAAGGCAATAAATTGGCTTATTACAAAATGAATGAAACCATGGTTACCAACTATGGTTTAATGAAATTTGAAACCAAACCTTCAGGCTTAGAAAACATCAAATACCCAATGGCAGGTGCTAAAAGCCATGAGGTAAAATTAGCTATTTACGATTTTAATAAAAAACGCTCCATAGAAGTAGAAACTGGCGAACCTGCTGAACAATACTTAACCAATATAGCTTGGAGCCCCAACGAAGAATATTTGTACATAGCAGTAGTTAACCGCGAGCAAAACGAAATGAAATTGAACTTATACGATGGTTTATCGGGTAAGTTTATTAAAACCCTTTTTACCGAAACACACCCAAAATATGTGGAGCCCGAAAAACCAGTTCTATTTGTAAAAAATAACGAAAAACAATTTATTTGGATTAGCGAGCGCGATGGATACAATAACCTTTATTTATACGAACGTGGTGGCAAACTGTTAAAACAACTTACCCATTTAAAACAACACATTAGCGAGGTAGTTAGCTTTGATGCAACAGGAGCAAATCTTTACTTTAATGCCTTCTCAACCGATGGTATGAATAAGTATTTATATTCGGTAGAAATAAAAAGCGGAAAAGTAACTCAGCATACCAAAATTGAAGGCATACATGCAGCATTGGTAAGCGATGATGGTTTTTATATAGCCGATAACTTTAGTAATTTAACTACACCTCGTCAAATTATTTTAAACGATAATAAAGGTAAAATTTATGGTTCTATTTTAAATTCAATTAACCCAATTGCCAACTACCCCAATACGGATATTAGTTTAGGTAAAATAAAATCGCCTGATGGGGTAACCGATTTAAATTACCGCATGATTAAACCTGCTAATTTTGACGAAAATAAAAAGTATCCAACCATTGTGTATGTATATGGTGGACCACATGCACAAATGGTTACCAACAGTTGGTTAGGCCAAGCCGAACTTTGGATGTTGGCTTTTGCACAACAAGGGTATGTAATTTTTACTTTAGATAACCGTGGTTCAGGTAACAGAGGTTTAAATTTTGAAAATGTAATTCATCGTCAATTAGGTAAATCAGAAATGGAGGATCAATTAGCTGGTGTTAAGTTTTTAAAACAACAAAAGTTTATTGATTCAACCAGAATGGGCGTGTATGGTTGGAGTTTTGGTGGATTTATGACTACCAGTTTAATGACTCGCACACCCGATGTATTTAAAGTGGGTGTGGCTGGTGGTGCTGTTATTGATTGGAGTATGTACGAAGTAATGTACACCGAAAGATACATGGATACACCACAAGAAAACCCTGAAGGCTATAAAGAAAACAATTTATTGAACTACACTAAAAACTTAAAAGGTAGATTATTATTAATACATGGAACAAACGATAATACTGTGTTGTGGAACCATACATTAAACTATGCTAAACAATGTGTGGATGATGGCATATTGATTGATTATGCCATATATCCAACACACGAACACAATGTGTTAGGAAAAGATAGAGTACATTTATTTAAAAAAATAAACCAATACTTTAACGATTTTTTGAAGCCATTAAAATAAAAACAAAAAACCGCTTTAGACAAAAACTAAAGCGGTTTTTTTATGAGAAAATACGTTATTTGGGGTACATAAAAGTTGGAGATAAAAGCAGTAAAAGGCAAATGAAGTTAATTATTAAATTTATAATACTACTATTCGTAATATCTTGTTCAGATAATAATGGGTCTGGAAAATCTGAAGAGGTTTATAATACTCAAGATAATGAAAAGTGGATTAGATATTATTTTCCTGAATCTAAAATGATTAAATACGAAGGAAGATTTAAAGATACCACACCTGTAGGAATAAAAAGGGCTTATACTGCAAATGGATTGTTGTGGTTTGATGCTCATTATAATGATAAAGGCCAATTGCATGGTATTTATCGTAGCTATTATGATAATTACCCTAATGGAAATTTCTTAGAACAAGAAGGGCAATATTATAATGGAAAAGCTATTGGTTTTTGGAGGTTTTATAGAGATAATGGTCAATTATCTTTGTGGCTTCATTTAGATGATTCCTCAAATAACATAAAATACTATGCTAGATTTGATGAAAGAGGATATTTATTAAAAGACTCATTCGGACTTTTTAGTTGTGACACATCACTTCTTAAATAGTTGTTGTTCGATTTATAATAACTCCTTGTTGGGTGCTAACGCAATGTCATTATGTTATGCATTTTTAGGACCTTGAAAAGGTCAAATGTTTATAGCAATCAAAAATTGATTGGAGGGTGCGACCCCGATGGGGTCGTATGTTTTATGGCAAATGCTTTCTATAAACATGTGACTCCTTTGGAGTCATCTTTTTAATTCAACAACGTTGGGTGCGGAAATCTGCTCCTTCTTATAAACAAAAAAAAATTCCAACCCAACCGCTTTAGCCAAAAACAAAGCGGTTTTTTTATGAGAAAATACGTTATTTGAGGTACAAAAAAAGTTGGTGACAACAGCAAACAAAGGCAAATACATTATGAATAATTATCTAAACCACAAGATTAAATTAATAATTTGCTTATTAATAACGGGTTGTAAACCATCCTATTCTTTCTCAGATATTTGTCAAGGAGATAGCACTACTTGGGAGGTTATTGACTATAATGATGAAAAAAATAATTTTATTAAAGGTGGCTATACATTTTACGCTAATGGTACTTACTATGAATTTATTTATAAGGATTCTTTTAAGAAATTACCATTGATTAATGGACTTTATGATTTTGAATACCCAAATACAATTGATTATTGTTCATCTCATTGGACAATAAATAACAATTTATTAGGAATGAGAAATACCAAAAGCAACATTCTTTTTCTAAACAATGATAGCATTGTTTTAAGTAGTTATCCTACTTGGGGATCTCACTATAAAGAAGTTTTGCGAAAAGTAAATAGATAAAATTTATAATTTTTGAAAACCGAATACTAAAGCTTATAGAATTAAAAATTAGAAAATAGGCATTCGATATATTGCTAGCAATTCAAAGTTGTGTGCTAACGTAATATCATTATGTTATGCGTTTTTCTGACCTTGAAAAGGTCAAATGTTTATAGCAATCAAAAATTGATTGGTGGGTGCGACCCCGATGGGGTCGTATGTTTTATGGCAAATATTTTCTATAAACATGTGACTCCTTTGGAGTCATCTTTTTAACTCAACAACGTTGGGTGCGGAAATCTGCTCCTTCTTATAAACAAAAAAAAATTCCAACCCAACCGCTTTAGCCAAAAATAAAGCGGTTTTTTTATGAGAAAAAATTATCTAAATAATTCGGCCATCAGCTAGTTCAATGGTTCTGTCGCTGGCTTTTGCAAAATCTAAATCATGGGTTACAGCTATAATAGTTTGGTTAAACTCTTGCGTTAATTGTTTAAAAATATCAAACACATTTTCCGAGTTTTTACTATCTAAATTCCCTGTTGGTTCATCGCCCATAATAATGGCGGGGTCGTTAATTAATGCACGTGCAATGGCAATACGCTGCTGCTGTCCACCACTTAACTTGCTGGCAGGTTTTAAGGCTTGGTCTTTTAACCCTAATATTTCCAATTTATGATAGGCGCGTTCTTCAATTTCTTGCTTGCTGTATTTGCCTAATTTTAAGGCTGGAATCATTACATTTTTTAGGCAAGTAAATTCAGGTAATAAGTAATGAAACTGAAACACAAAACCTATATGTTCATTTCTAATATGGGCTAATTGGGTTTGGTTTTTACCTGTTACTTTTTGTTCTAAAATAGTTAACTCACCATTGTAATCAGTATCCATGGTACTAAGGCAATATAACAAGGTTGATTTGCCCGAACCACTTTTACCAACCAAGGTTAAAAACTCGCCTTTATAAGCATTAAAGCTTACTTCTTCTAATACTTTAAACTTTACAGGGTCGTAAAAATATTTACTTAATTTATTGGTGCTAAGTACCAATTGTTTGGTGTTTGATTGCATATAAATTATTTTCTTAATATAGAAACTGGATCAACATTGGCAGCCTTACGAGCCGGAAAATAGCCAGCAAATAAGGTAAGCAACATGCCTAAAATAAAACTTTGAATAAATAAATCGGCTTTAAAATAAATAGGGAAATAACCTACTGGCCCACCCATATAAATATTGGCCATGAGGGTAATTAAAACGGAGGCAAACACTAAGCCAAACAAGGTGCCAATTAAACCCATTATTAAAGCCTCAGATACGAAAATGCGAATTACATCTTTACCCGAAAAACCAATGGCTTTGAGTATGGCTATATCGTTTATTTTTTGAACAATGGTAGAACTTAAAATATTGTAAATACCAAAAGCTGCAATAAACAAAATGGATAAGGAAATAGCTCCCATCATGGCATTACGCGTTTTATCGCCTGCCAATAAATCTGCATTGGTAGTTTTCCAATCTTCAACCTTATAATTGGTTATGGGTTGTAATTGTTGGGCATAAGTATCAGCAATATCAGCATTCAAAGTATTGGCATAAATAGTTGTTATATATGCAGGACCTTCTTTTAAAAATTGTTGTGCAGTAGCAATATTTATAAACGATTTTGAGTTATCGTTAAAGCCATTTCCACTTTCAAAAATACCTACCACGCGCAATACCTTTACAACGCCATACGATGATGAGATAGTAACGTTGCTGTTCAATTTTAAACTTAATTTTTCGGCTATTCCTTTTCCAATAATTATCCCGTTTAAATTGCTTTGCAAGGCACTTAAACTCCCTCCTACCAAGTACTTTTCGTTATTAAACATGGCATTGTATTCTAAAATATTTACACCACTGCTGCTACCTTTTATTTGGGTTTTACCCATGTTATAAAACACTGTTAAATCAACTTGTGCAATGGCATTTGTAATAAAATTTTGTTGTTTTATTTGGGTTAATAAATTGTTGGGGTTAATTATATTTTTGGTAGTAGTAGTTATTTGAGGATTAACAATAATGTTTAAAGTTGAGGTATCTTTATTTAATGGTTTACAATATTCATCGTCTTTAAAAACTTTTAAGTGTGCATTGTTTTTAAAAATTTCATCTCTAGAGTATTTGGTAAAGCCTGCGCTTAATGAATTCATAAAAAGGTAAATGGCCACACCAATAGTAACACCTAACGATGCAATAAGGGTTTGTTTTTTACGCGTAATGATATGAGTTAACGCAATATCGTAATCAATATTCATAGTATAGAGTTAGTTAATTTTGATTACTTTGAATTGGGTTAAGCTCTGTTTTAGTAGCGTTGGTTTTATCAGAAACAAGTATGGTATTTTCATCAATTCCTTCTAACACATGTACCCATTCATTGCTAATAAAATTGGTTTTTACTTTGCGAGTTGCTTTATCGCCTTTAACCATTACATTTCCACCATAATCAATAAAATTGCGAGGAATTAATAGGGCATTTTTTTGAACTCCAACTATAATATTGCATTGCAATTGGGTATTTATAATTTTAAAATCAATTTCATCATTAAATTTTATTTTACATACAAATGATTGAGTGGCTTCATCAAACTGAGGTAATATTTCAACCAATTTACCTTCATAAACTTTATTGATATTGGTGTTTAATGTTACTAATACTTGCTGTCCAACCTTTATTTTATTGATATTGCCTTCATCAATACTCACCTTGGCATATAAACTTTTAGCACTACCAATTAAAGCCAACACATCACCTTTTTTAACAAAATCGCCTACTTGTTTATATTTTTTATACACCCTTCCGTTTGTTAAAGCTTTTAAAGCGTTATTGGTAAAAGCTACACTATTTATTTTTAATTTAGCCTCATTGTTAATCAAAGATTCTTTATTTAATTGCAATTGATGTTGGTAGTTTTCATTGGCATTTGCTAAATAATTTTTAGCATTAATAAACTGAACTTCCATGTTTTCATATTCCAGTTTAGAAACACTGTTTACTTCAAATAATTTTTTATACCTGCATAGTTGAATGCTATCTTGTTGATATTTTTTTTGAGCAGAAGCAATATTATTTTTAGCTTGTAACAATAATGGCGAATTGCTTTTGGTATTATTGGCAGCTATTTGATACAGAGCATTTGCGCTTTGTAAATTAATTTCATGTTCTTGGTTACTGATTAAAGCAAACACATCATTTTTATTAATTAAACTGCCTTCTTCAAAATTTATTTGGGCTACATAACCATCTACTTCCGCGGTTAAATGATAGGTATTTTCAGCTTCTAAAATACCAGTTGCAAATACCGTTTCGGTAATATCTTTTCGTATTGGTTTGGTTTCAATAGTTGGTTTGCCACAGGCAATAATTAAGCATACAATAAAGCTTATTGGAACTATTTTATATTTTTTCATATTATTTAATTCTATTATTTATTTCAATTTTTGAATCAATGTGCATAATGCTAATATTTGAAGTGATGTAATTATATTCGCTACTAACCATTGCATTAAAACTTTTTAAAGTTTGGTCAAGGCCAATAATTCCAGACTTATACAGCTCCAAATTTTTTTGATAACTATCTTTTCTTGCTAACCAAATTGATTTATTGGTTAATGCTTGCGATATTGTTTTATCTAATTCGGTTTTTAATAGCTGATAATTAATTTCCGATTCTATTTTAGCATGTTCAGCATTTTTTTGAGCTACTTGGTAATCGTACTTTGCTTTTGCAGTTTGCACCATGGTGTTAGATGAAGGAAGTATTGGAACATTTAATTTAAAGCCAATATAATTGCTCTGAATCCAATCAATATTTTTATCTAATAAGGTACTTTTAGTATTAAATTGTTGGAATGAATTAGAGGCAAAAAATGAAACATGTGGCATGTAAGCATACTTTGAATTTTGGTAATTAGCCTTGGCATAATTTTGAAGTTTTATGCTATTGTTTACATTCAATTCGTTTTTAAAAACTATGGTATTTCTTAGAATATAATTATCGTTTAGTTCAGCAATAAACAAACTATCTTGGGCTTTAAAATCGCATAATATTTTCAGGCTTTGGTATTGTTGTTGTAATAAATACTGCAATTGATTGCAATTCTCTATACTCTCTAAAAAACTAACTTTGGCATCGTTCACATCTTGTATTCTTAAATTACCATTTTGGTATTTATTTATGGTAATTTGATATAAGGAATCTGCTGCAATTTTATTTTCAAAAGCCGTTTTTTGTTGTGCCTGTAATTGAATAATATTATAATAAGTAGCTGCAATATTTTCGTACAGTTTTTTCTCAGATATTTTATTATCAATTTCGGTATTTTCTAAATTAAGTTTAGCCAACTGTGCATTTTTCCAAGTTTGCAGGTTTAATACATTTAGCTCTGCATTGGCGTTAAAATTACTGTTGTACTGAATACCCGTGGTAACTTGCCTAAAAGTTCCTGGACTGCCTCCAAAAGCTTCGGCAGGGAAAACATTTACTGGTAACTGGGTATTATTGGTATAATTAAATGAAGCATTAGCTGTTGGTACAATAATATTGGCTATGGCAAGTAGCCTAGCTTTTTTGGCGTAGCTTAATTTAAAATCATTAGTTTTTAGTGCAACACTATGTTGTTTGGTGTAGTTAAAAAGGCTATCTAAACTAGGGAATATTAATTGAGAATAGGCTAATTTACTTGTTGCCAAAATCACAAGAAATAAAATTATCTTTTTCATTTTATAAAAATTATTGATTTAATTTCACTGGTATGTGCCGAAAAATAACCTAAGCATCCGCCACTAATATTACTTGTTGGATTACTTGGTGCAGCCGTTCCTCCTCCGGGACCTCCACCAGCATTTTGACTTAACTCAAACCAATATTTACAAACATCCTTAGCAATACATAACATTTCCACTTCGCAGATATCACCATTTTTAAAATCGTAATCAACTCCAATTAATGGTTGAGTTACTTTATTGCCATCAATCAATTCATCGTCTTGCACAAAAATATTGCTGAATGGCTTGTCGTTTTTTGATACTTTAAAACGATAATAATTGGAAAAACCTTTGGGGTCAAGCCTAGCTGGTACTGGAACATAGCCTGCAAATCCACCAAAATCTTGAATAAACAACGAATCAAAATTTACTTGCTTTGGCATGGTACAATTGGATTCAAATACTTGATTGTTTACTTTTACATAAAGCTTGTAGGTATTGCCTTCTTTGCCTATAATTTTTGATGTTTGGTATTTTCCATCACCTACATAAGTTAAGGTATCAATATTATTTTCGTTATCGCTAACTATAACTAATGCGTTGTTAATTACCTCAAAAGTATTGCTTTCATTGAAGTAAGCCGATTTGGTAATGCTTACTGTGTTGATGTTTTTATCCTTTACAATGTTTGCATCAATCACAATTTTTTTCTCGCTCTCTTGCAAATCGTAATCAATTACTTTTTCGCACGCTGTAAAGGTATTTGTTGCCAATAAAAGGCATATTATTTTTATTAATGTTTTCATGTATCTGTTTTATTAAAATTTAAAATTATAAGTAACTGATGGAATCCAGCGGAACAATGTAGTTTGTACCACCTCGGTTTTATTGGGGTCTGACTTGGCTTCTCTAAATGAAATGGTATAAGCATTTTCGCGGCCATAAGCATTGTATAACGAAAAGTTCCAACTGCTTTCCATTTTTTCTGTTTTCTTTCTTACATAAGTTAAACCTAAATCTAACCTATGGTAATTTGGCATTCTGTAACTGTTTCGTTCTGTGTAAGCCCATTGCAAAGTTCCATCTACATTGTACTTGCCACTAGGAAAAGTAACGGCATTACCTGTATAAAATATCCATGCAGCCGATAACGACCATTTTGGTTTCAATTCATAAATTCCCACTATGGATATATCATGCGTTCTATCTTGCTTTGCCAAGTACCATTCGTTGTTATTAATTCCATCAAACTTGCGTTCGGTTCTCGATAAAGTATAACCAACCCAACCAGTTAATTTGCCTGTTTTTTTCTTTAACAATAACTCTAAACCATAAGCACGGCCCTTGCCATAAACCAATTCACCTTCCACTTTATCGCCAGCTTGCGAGTTTGCGCCATTTTTATAATCTACTTGGTTTTGCATTTCTTTATAATATGCTTCGGCACTAAATTCATAATTTCCATTATTAAAATTTTTAAACCAACCAATGGCCAACTGATCACCAATTTCAGGCCTTACATTAAATGAAGTTGGAATCCAAATATCGGTTGGGTTTGATGCTGTTGCATTAGAAAGTTGATGCACATTTTGCACATTTCTTGAAATACTCGCTTTTATTGAAGCATCGGTAGCATAACTATAACTAGCTGAAAGGCGTGGCTCTGGATTCAAATAAGTTTTTAAAATTTCACCTGAACTATAAGTTGTTGAATTAATTACTTCGCCTTTATCATCATAATCGTAATAAGTGCTTCCGCCTAGTAAACTAAAAGAGGTTAAACGTAATCCATACTCCAAATTTAAACGACTATTCACTTGCCAATCGTTGGTAAAATAAATGGCATTTTCCCAAGAGTATTTTGGATTTTCGGGTTGGCTAGATAATGAAGAGCCTTCTTCGGCTTCAATTCTTCCGGCAGTAATAGTATGGTGTATGGTATTGAAACCAAATTTAATTTTGTTCTTGTTATTTGGAAAATATTGAAACTCTTGCTTTAAGTTGTAATCGGTAATATGCGATTTAATTTTAAAATCGTTTTGACCAGCACTAATTTTTATTTCATAATTAAAATTGCTAAATATAAGTGATGTATTTGAAAACAATTTGTTATTGATGATATGATTCCAACGCAAAGTACCAGTGCTGTTTCCCCAGCTAATACCAAAGGTTTCGCCAAAACCTAGTTTATCTTTTCCAAAATAACCCGATAAATAAATTCTATCCTTTTCGCCAATTTTATAATTTGCTTTTGCGTTCAAATCGTAAAAATAAAGTTGGTTTTCACTAATGCTTTTATCGCTGCTTAACTTTAAAAACAAATCGGCATAAGTTCTTCTTCCAGTAATTAAAAACGAACCTTTATCTTTTTTTATGGGGCCTTCAAAATTTAATTTTGAAGATATTAAACCAATGCCACCGCTAGTTGAAAAGTGTTTGCTATTGCCCTCATTCATTTTTATATCAAGCACCGAAGCCAATCTTCCGCCATAATTTGCCGGCTGACTGCCTTTGTATAAAGTAGCATTTTTTATGGCATCGCTATTAAATGTAGAAAAGAAACCCAATAAATGGGAAGCATTGTAAACAGGTGCTTCGTCTAGCAAAATTAAATTTTGGTCTGCGCCACCACCTCGCACATAGTAACCTGCATTGCCCTCGCCTGCACCTTTTACACCTGGCATTAATTGAAGTGTTTTAATAATATCACGCTCGCCAAGCAAAACAGGTATTTTAGATATTTCTTTCATATCTAATTTTTCTACTCCCATTTGAGCTGTTTTTACATTTTCATTTTTCTTTTTTTCAGTAATCTTTACTTCGTTAAGCTCTTTGTTTTTAGGCCTTAAAACAATATCCTTTTTCAAAGAGGTATTTAGTTCTAAAGTGGTTTCAAAACTTACATAACCAATAAAACTAACTACTAAAGTATAATTACCTTTTAGTGCGCTAATGGAATAAAAACCATATTCATTGGTGAAGTTTCCTGCCGATGACAATTCTTTTAATCTAACAGTTGCGCCAATGATGGTTTCTCCATTATTGGCATCTTTAACAGTTCCGCTTATATAAAACTTTGTGTTTTGTGCAAATAGTTTTTGCGTTAAAAGCAGATTGGATAAAGCAAATAAAAATAGACCAAGTCGAATTTCTTTTGATTTTAAGTAGAGAGTATTTTTGCTCATAAATTTTTAAATTATGAAGCAAAAATATTTTACATAATAACCATCACTTGAATTTATTTATTCAATTAGACAAAATGAAGAGTGAAACGGACAATAGTTGAATTTATTTAGAATTTACACTTTTAGTTAGCAACCTAAATCAAGCTAATTCTATGAAATATAACCTTTTATCCACTCTAAAAACGAGGTGGTTTTTTCCTTACTAATAAGTATTTCTTGATTAAAATTAATGGTTAAAATTACTTTCTGTTTACGGTTGGTGTAGGTGTTTATTTCCTTAATAAAATTTCGGTTAATTAAGTATTGTCTGTTAGCTCTATAAAACTGATTACCTCCAATTTTTTCGAGCTCTTCAAGCTTATAATTAATAATAAAATTATTGCTCTTGTCATCAATTAAACGCAATACTTTTTCATCAATATAAAACAAAGCAATTTCGTGAATGGGTATAGGTATTATTTTTTCTTTATGATAAACCAAAACTTTAAAAACTTGGTTTGTTTTTTGATTATTTAATTCATTAATTACTGCTAATAATTTTACTTCATTAAATGAACCCAAGCCATTTATCTTTTTTACCTTTTCTAAAGTAATTTTTATTTCATTTATACCAAAAGGCTTTAAAATATAATCAATTCCATTTGCATTAAAAGCTTGCATAGCATAATCGTTATAAGCAGTAATAAACACTATAGGAGCCGTAATTTCAAATTGTTTAAATACTTCAAAACTTTCACCATCGCCTAACTGAATATCCGAAAAAATTAAATCGAATTTAACAGGATTAGTAAAAAACGCCTTTGCCTCTTTTACCGATTGCAATACAGCTATAATCTCAATGTTTTTATCAATTAAGGTAAGCGTCCGTTTTAAATCTTCTGCTGTATAAAACTCGTCTTCAATAATTACTACTTTCATTTTAAATTTGGTTTATAATTGGTAGTTTAACTTCAAAACTATTGCTTGTTTGTAAAATCTCAATTGGTTGCTTAACTAGCAATAAATAACGTTCTTTTAAGTTATTTAAACCAAAACCATGTTCCTTGTTTGTATTGGTTTTTATTGGAGCAAAATTATTTTTTACAATGATATCATTGGCATTTATAAATACCTCAATTATTAAAGGGTTTTGGTTAGTAAAATGATTGTGCTTAACAGCATTTTCAAACAATACTTGCAGCGAAAAAACAGGAATCATTTTATTATCTTGGAGATTATCTTCGTAATAAACAGTATAACAAAGCGCATTTTTGAACCTAATCTGCATTATTTTCAAGTATTCTAATCCAAATTCGATTTCTTTATTAATAGCAATCAAATCTTTATTACCGTAATCAATATTGTTTCGTAAATGATTGGAAACATTTATTAAAAATTGTTCTGCTTCCATTGGATTTTGATGAATTAATGATTTTAAAACATTCAATGAATTGAATAAAAAGTGTGGCTGAATATTTTGTTTGAGTAAAGCGTTTTGAAGATTTAGTGTGTTAATTTGAAGCTCTTCATTGGAACGAAGAATCTCTTTATTTTTATCAATAAATATCACAATATTCATAATTAAACTAATAATTACATTATGAATAAAGCTAACAATAAATGGCGTTTCTGGAATAATAACTGAAATATTTTCGGGTTTGGCTATAAATCTATCTCCTATAAAAATTAAAATAAAAACAACCAAATAAGCCAATAAAAATCGTTGTATATAATTGATTTTGTGTTGAAGCAAATTATAAATCAATAAATTAATAACCCATAGCATTACACTCATTGAAATAATTGGCAAAGCAATAACTATAAGGTATTGATGAAATTTTATATTGATATAAACTATAACCAAAAACAATAAACATGAAATGGCCATTATAGAAAATGCTGCTGTAATAATCAGTTTTTTGAAAAGTCTATCCATAATGCAAATAAATAATTCTAAGTCAAAATAAAATTATATTTCACTTTTAAACAGACAAAATAGCACTTTAAACCATTAATTTACTTATTAAACTTCATGTCGAATGGTCTCTATTCTAAAAACGACTTCATCCAAGCAAAGATTTTACATAACTTCAACTTAAAACCTTTAAGTTAAAACCAAATAGTAATATTGGTAATTAATAAATTGCTGGTGTTACTTGGCTTATTTTCAGCATTGATATACACATTGCTTTCTGAAACGTAATTTCGAGCTTCTAATCTAAATAAGGTGTTATGACTCACTTTTTTTGTAAAACAAATAGCAGAACTAAAAGTACTAAATCCTTTACTGCCTGTAATTGGTTTTATCATTACTTCGTTTTGGTCGTTAAAGTATTCTACTCTACCTGCCACAAAAGCGTTTTTATTGCATTTAACTTTTGCTATAAAATTGGCTTGCCACCAATTATTAAAGTCTTTATTTCCTGTAATGGAATCAGCATATTGCTGAAAACCCAAATAAACGCAACTGGTAAATGAAAATTTTCCATCAGGATTATATATGACATATAAATCGGTAAAATACCTGTTGCCATAATGAGGATTCAAAGCCGAACTTTCATCGCCCACATAAGTATTCCAATTGAGTAGTAGTTTATTGTTAGGCCTATATTCTATTTGTGTTCCAAACGAAAGTGGATTGTTTACATCCGATATTTGCTGCCAACCATTTAGTAAGTAAAAATAAGCCATAATTTTTTTGCCAAAAGGCATAGTAAGTTTGGCTCCCGAAAGGTAATAAGGAACATACTCAGGCGCAAAAGAGCGAGTATACATAAAATGATCTTTAGAGATAGCAGACTCATTGGTATAAGGCGAACCAATTACGCCTGCGTCAACCCAAATTTCTTTATTCTTAAATAGTTTAAGGCCCACATTGGCTTCTATCAGATTTTTTAGTGAACCACTTTCGCTTACATAATTTGAGTTAACATAACTACCAAATCCAGGAATAATGCGCGCTCTCACTTTATCGTTTCTATACTTTAAATCAACATAAACCAAGTTGATATTTACCTCGTTATGTCTTGATGATGAAACAGCATAATCTCTATCAAAAGTTTTAGGTTGGTTAAAATCAAAACCATAATACACATCTACATAACCCGAAACATTAAGCTTTCCATTTTCGGCACTATCCATTTGTTCAACCATGCCTGTATTACTTACTTGAGCATAATTATTTAAAACAATAGCTATTAACGCAATGGTGAGGAGTAAACTTTTTTTCATAGCAAGCAATTAATGGGTTTCTATAAAACACAAAAAGCGACCTTTAACCAGTCGCTTTTTGTGTTAAAAATATAATTTTTTTAAAATTATTCTTCAAATTCTACTTTAAACTCTACCCTACGGTTTTTAGTTTTACCTTCAGCAGTAGCATTATCATAAGCAGGTCTTGTATCACCAAATCCTTCAGAGCGAACTCTTGAAGTATTAACACCTTTGCTTTCTAAATATTTTTCAACTGCTGCAGCTCTTTCTTGTGATAATTTCAAATTTTTAGCTGCATCACCTACGTTATCGGTATGACCCAAAATATATAATTTATAAGTAGGATTTTCAATCATTACTTTAACTACATTATTTAAAATAGCATAAGAATTTGGTTTGATAACCGATTTACCAGTTTCAAATTGTACACCTTGTAAAGCTTTTTCAAACAATTGTTTAACTGCTGCTTTTACTTCAGGGCAACCATTATTTGCAGCCACACCAAATACTTTAGGACAATTATCTAATTTATCTTCTATGCCATCACCATCAGTATCAGGGCAACCATTGAATTTAGCAATACCAGCTTTTTCTGGGCAATTATCTAATTTATCTTCAATTCCATCGCCATCAGTATCAGGACAACCATTAAATTTAGCAATACCTGCTACAGTTGGGCAAGCATCTTCACTATCTTGTATTCCATCATTATCAGTATCAGGACAGCCATTAAATTTGGCAACACCTGCCACAGTTGGGCATTTATCTTCACTATCTTGTACACCATCATTATCTGAATCTGGGCAACCTTTAAACGAAGCTACACCTGCCACTAAAGGACAAGCATCTTTGTTATCAGCAATACCATCTTTATCTGTATCAATTGAGCAACCAGTAGTTGGGTTCACTAAATCGCCAGCCGGAGTATTTGGGCATTTATCGCGCTTATCTCCTACTCCATCACCATCAGTATCAATAACTTTACCTAAATTCATGGTTACACCAATGGTGTGAAACCATGCTTGATCGTAAGTTAATTGTTCTAAATCTGATGAATTTTCGGCTTTATCATTATTAGTCCACATATAATTTGATTGTAAATTCAAACCAAATCTTTCAGTTAACCTAACATTTACACCTAAACCAGCAGGAACTGTAAATTCATAAATTCCTGCTTTATCCATACCAAAAATTCCAAAATCTTCTAATCTACTACCAGGCATGCTAACTCTTCTTACCCCTAAACCTAAAGTAATATAAGGAGTAAACATAGCATTGTCTTTCTCTAAAAATTTCCAACGAGGAGTAACTTCAAAACCAACAGTTTGGCGATAAAAATTTCCAACTGTGGTTGAACCAACTTGGTTAATTTTATCAAAATAACCCCACTCTCCTAAGTAACCGCGTGCTGCAATATCAAACTGATTACTTAAATACCTGCTAACTGTTAACGTACCTATTCCAGGAGTGTTTTTGGTTTTTCCACCACCATTATTTGCCACATCGTGTGGTGTTAAATCAAATTTAAAAAATCCATTTCCTAAGTCGCCTGAGTATTCGGAAATACCAACACCAAGACCAATTTGCCAAGGCATATCTTTGGTTTGAGCCTGACCATACTGGCCAAAACAAGCTACTAATAGTGCACCTAATAAAAGTTTCTTCATATTACTTCTTCTTTATTTAAGGTGCAATATAGTTTACAAAATCAATCTAAAACAGTAATTATCATTTTTTAATACCATAAAATCGAAAATACTTACATAACTTAATTACCGCTTATTTAAGATAAAAGAAATAGTTTTTTTTAAAAAACATTCCCTAAAAAAATAATAATCAATTAGTTATTGGATTATTACTGGTCAAAAAAATAAAAATAAAAATTGCTATCAAATCAATTTATTGTATTATACTTTTTTTAGCTTGATTTGAAAAATAATATTCAGTTTAATTTATGATGCAGGTAATAATTTTAGGTAGTGGCAATATGGCAAATGCTATTTTAACCTCTTGTCTAAATACTGATGTAGAAATTTTAGGGGTGTTTTCAAAAACAATCGAAAACTCAATAGCTTTAGCTCATAAATTTAAAACTAAAGCCTACCTAACCATAAGCGAAATTCCGACTAATGCCGATTTGTATTTACTTTGTGTAAACGATGATGCTATTAACCAAGTAGCCAATAATTTGCCAATTGTTGAAGGTTTAGTGATTCATTGTTCAGGCTTAAAATCAATGTCGGAATTAAATATACAAACAAACCAAGCGGTATTTTGGCCAATTGAAAGTATCAATAAAAATACATTTACTGACTTTAAAAATACACCCATTTGTATTGAAGCAAATAGCGAAGAAAATTATAGGATAATAGAGGCATTTGCCGATAGGCTTTCAAAAAATGTAAATAAAATAAGCAGTGTAGAACGACAATATTTGCATTTGGCAGCTACCATTACCAATAATTTCAGTAATCATTTAATTACTTTAGCTAAGTACGAACTTGATTTACAACAATTAGATTACACCATTTTAAAGCATTTATTAACTAAAGCAATCAATAATTCGTTTAACTTTGAACCCAGTAAAATTCAAACAGGGCCAGCCATTAGAAACGATATAAGCACTATGCAAAAGCACTTAAGTTTATTACAAAACAGTAATACAAAAGATTTGTATGAATTAATGAGTAAAAGTATATTTGAATTTAAACAGAACAAACATGCGTAAACTTTTTATTATACTATTCTTACTTTGTTCATTATCTAGTTTTGCTAGCAGAATTTTAATTCCAATGAACGAAGGACAAAAAAACCATTTAAAGGCATACGGACTTGCATTTTGGGTTTTACAAAAAGACATTGAAGTAGATTGGCTTTTAAATTATAAAGCAGGCAGTTTTATGTTTGGTTACGACCAAAGTTATGAACGAGAATTAAAAATTAGAGGCATTAGTTATGAAATTATAAGCGAAGCTCAAGTTTCGGAAATATTATTACAAATAGCCAAGCCCGATGTAAATATGGAGTTGGTAAAACTTTACAAAGCTCCTAAAATTGCAGTTTACTCACCTAAAACCAAACAACCTTGGGACGATGCAGTAACCATGGTATTAACTTATGCCGAAATTCCTTACGAGGTAGTTTTTGATGATGAAGTTTTAAGTGATAAATTAGTAAAATACGATTGGTTACACCTACATCACGAAGATTTTACAGGCCAATACGGTAAATTTTACGCACAGTTTGCAAATACAGCTTGGTATCAAGCTGAAGTTAAAGAAAATGAGGCCATGGCAGCCAAACATGGTTTTAAAAAAGTATCTGAACTTAAACTAGCAGTTGCTAAAAAAATAAGAGACTTTACTTTAGGTGGTGGATTTTTATTTGCCATGTGTAGCGCAACCGACACTTATGACATAGCTATGGCAGCCGATGGAATTGATATTTGCGAAAGTATGTTTGATGGCGACCCAGCAGACCATAATGCCAATGCTAAACTTGATTTTACCAAAACCATTGCTTTTAAAGATTTTAACTTAGTTATGAATCCTTACGAATACGAATATTCGTATATTGATGCAACACCTGATACAAGACCTATAAATGAAGATAATGACGTGTTTTCATTATTTGAATTTTCGGCAAAATGGGATTTAGTACCAACTATGTTATGTCAAAACCACACCAGCACAGTTAAAGGTTTTATGGGTCAAACTACTGCTTTTAGAAAACAATTTATTAAAAGCGATGTACTTATTTTAGGGGAAAATAAACAACTGAAAGAAGCAAGATATATCCATGGAACTTTAGGCAAAGGTACTTGGACTTTTTATGGAGGACACGACCCTGAAGACTACCAACACATGGTAGGTGAACCACCAACCGATTTAAACCTTCATCCAAACTCGCCAGGCTACAGACTTATTTTAAATAATATATTGTTTCCAAGTGCCAAAAAGAAAAAATTAAAAACTTAAGTTCAATTTGAATATCAATAAAGTACATCATATTGCTATTATTTGTAGTAATTACCAAGTTTCAAAACAGTTTTATACAGAAGTTATTGGATTAGAAATTTTAAAAGAAACTTACAGGGCAGAGCGAGATTCCTATAAACTTGATTTGGCTTTAAATGGAAATTATATAGTTGAACTTTTTTCATTTCCCAACCCGCCAAAAAGACCAAGCAGACCAGAAGCTACAGGATTAAGGCATTTAGCTTTTGAGGTAAATAATTTAGATGAAGTAGTACAAAAAATGAAGTCATTTAACATTGATATTGAACCAATAAGAACAGATGAATTTACTGATAAAAGATTTACTTTTATAGCCGACCCCGATGGTTTACCTATTGAATTTTATGAAAAATAAAACCTTTTATTTAGTAAGAAAATGCAAATACTGCATTGATGTCTTTTAACTCAATAGAAGTGGTTCCGTTGCTTACATTACAAGTAAATAATACCTTTACTTTAATTGTTTTTTTACCATTAACCATGTCTTTATAATTGGTAATCTCTTGAATAATAAAACCGGTAAACTGCTCCAAATATTTTGATGAATAAAACGTTCCATCAGGTGCGGTATAATCTACAATTACTTTATTAAACTGCAAAGTATCGCGAACAGGTAATAAGCTAAATGAAAAATTAGAAACACAATCGGTATTGGCAGCAGTGGCTAAATTTTTGGATACAAATGTAGTATCGTTGGTTGTTTTATTTATGGCTAACAAATCAACTTTATAAGCACCTTCATTAACAAATGCAGGTAATTCAAAATCGTTACCTTTAGGAAATGAATTGGTTTGATTCAAATATTGCCAAACAAATTTATGAGTACTTGAATCGGCATTTATTACCCTGCACCTAAATACATTATTACCTATGTTTTGATAAGTATAATCAATATAACCATTCAAGTTATTACCATTAATATAAATTGGTGTTTCTATATTTGATGTACAATTTACATCCTTATAATTAGCGGTAAGTTTAATATTTTTTTTACCTTCGGTTTTAAAAGTAAACTCAGGATTGGTAGATAAACTTCCAAATCCATCGCCAAAATCCCATTTATAATCCACATTACCTAAGCCCACCGATTCGTTTTTGAAGATAACTTTATAGGCGCTTGGAGGCAATACAGCTCTGTAATAATTATAAATATTTCCTTGTTTAAACACAGAATCTAAAAGCCAATTGCTTGAATTTCCAATTTCAAAATTACGAATGGTAATACTCAATTTTTCATTACAATTTTGACAAGTACTAATTAATGAGCCCGTGTATGTATTAATGTTTAAACTATCCTTTCCATTTTCAGTTTGCATCACAAAACTGTTGTTTCCAGCTTCTATCAAAACAGGCTTATTATTGATAGTTCCTGTTGCATAAAATTCAGCTGTACCAATATATCCAATTGGATCTTCTTTAACTTTACAACCTGTAGTTAATACCGCAATACTAATGACGAAATATATAATTGAACGCATGAAATATTATTTAATAATGTATTGTAAACCTAATTTAATTCCTTGATTATTATACTTAGCAGTTTCAGTAGTTGAAACATTATTTAAACCATACACATAGGCAGCATTTATGGCTAAATGTTTGGCAAACCTAAATTGATAATTTAAGGTAAGTTGTATATCGCTTTTGTTAATTCCAGCACTGTAATTATTGGTGTTTTCATTTACCGTTGTGTTACTTTCTAAATTACGTGTTGTAAATAAATCGTTGGTTTTAACCAATAAAGCATATTGTACACCTGCACCAAAACTGTGATTTCTATAAACTGGATACATGGCATTTAAACCAATAATAGCATAATCAATTGATTGGTTTTTAATAGTTGTTGTTGTTGTATTCGAAGTAAAATCGTAAGTTTTATTAATAATTTCGCGAGGGGCCAAATTTTGATACATATTTTCGTAATGCAAATTGGTATTTAACGAAAACTTACCAATATCAAAATATAACCTACCTCCAACATAATATCCAAACGAATTAGCTGAGAATGCATTATTAAATGAATTGGTTCCTGCCTCTAAACTTGCGTTAAAATAGCTGCTTAATTTTGAACTATTTTTATAATTGATTGGCGATTTAATGAAATCAATTTGAGTAAAATCGAAAGTAGGCGATAATAAGTTAAAATCGATTTGTTGTGCATTTTTGCTTTCCAATACACCAACAGTTACTTCATTATTAAAACTAATATTTTCGTCATTTATTACATCCTCTTTATTTGACAAATCGCTGTTCATTATAAAAACTTTAGGTTGTAATTTATTTTTAGTTGCTTTATAATTTTTGTTGTTATTAAATTTGACCTTTGAACTAACAATACTATTATTTACCTCATTACCAGTATTTTCTGATACGGTATTTAGATTATTATCAACTATTTTTGGTTGAGTGTAATCAGCCGAATTCTTCAATTCAGGTTGAACAGATTGTGGTATTTCGTTAGTGGTTTTAACCGCCATTTTAGGGGATGTAATTTTATTATTTTCCACTAAAAACCATCCTAACAATGTAAAAATTGCAGCTATAGCAGCATAAAATGCCGACTTAAACCAAACCAATTTTTTAGTTTCAAAACGCTGCGCATCAATCATCTTTTCGGCTTGTAGCCAATAAGCATCCTTATACTCAAAAGTTTGGCTATTGAGTTTGTTTTTTATTAAATTATCTAATTCGTTATCTGTCATGCTTGTTTTTCCCTTTCTTTTAGTTGAGGAAACATTTCAATCAGTTTTATTTTTAAAATTTTTCTAGCATTGTTCAAATGCCATTTGCTTGTACCTTCTGTAATTCCTAGCATTTCGCCAATTTCCTTATGGTTATATCCATCCACTGTAAAAAGGTTAAAAACCATTTTACTGGATTCGGGTAATTGCTGAATATGAACCTGAATATCGGCAGCAGTCAATTTGGCTTCGGCCTCGTTTAAGTTAAATGGATGAAAATCAAGGTCAACTTGTTCGTAATCTTTGTCAATAAACAAAGTATTACGCTTGTTATTTACCCTAAATTCGTCAATAATAGTATTTACCATTATTGTTTTTATCCAAGCATCAAACGATTTACCGCCATCAAACCTGCTTAAATTATTCAATATTTTTAAAAACGCCTTGTTAATTTGCTCTAACGTATCGTCTTTACTTTTGTAATACTTATGGCAAATAGGCATAAGTTTAGTAAAACAATATTTATACAAAGCACTTTCGGCCTTGCGATCTTGTTTTAAACATAAACCAATAAGCTTTTCTAGCTCTATTTCCATTTAAAGTTAAGTAAAATTTATTTCCGTTAGGCAATTAATAATTAGTTATTTTACACCTTAATACGAATGTATTGGGCCAAGGTTGGGTAAAAAATAATTTTATAATATTGCTTTTGCATAATTAATGCTAAATATTGCAAATTAAAACATAGAAATTTATGAAAACTAAAACAGATATCGTTAACGATTGGCTTCCACGCTATACTGGTGTGGAACTTGATAAATTTGGAGAATACATTCTGCTTACTAATTTTTTTAATTATGTTGAAATTTTTGCTCAAAAATTTAATGTAAAAATAGATGGTACAGATAAACCCATGCAATCGGCCACGGCCGAAAATATTACCATAATTAACTTTGGAATGGGAAGTGCTATGGCTGCTACCATTATGGATTTGCTTTCAGCTATAAGTCCAAAAGCAGTTTTGTTTTTAGGAAAATGTGGTGGTTTAAAAAAAATAACCAAACTAGGTGATTTAATTTTACCCATTGCTGCCATTAGAGGCGAAGGAACGAGCAATGATTATATTATGCCCGAAATTCCAGCATTACCATCGTTTAGAATGCAAAAAGCAGTTTCGAGCACCATAGTGAATCATGATGTAGATTACTGGACAGGAACTGTTTACACAACTAACCGCAGGGTTTGGGAACACGATGATGAATTTAAAGAATATTTGAAAAAAACCCGCGCAATGGCAATCGATATGGAAACTGCCACCATTTTTATAGTAGGTTTTGTAAACAGCATTCCTAAAGGCGCGTTACTTTTGGTAAGCGATAACCCAATGACACCCGATGGGGTGAAAACTTCGAAAAGTGATAGTTCAGTTACTGCTAAATATGTAAAACGACATATTGAAATTGGTATTGATGCATTAATAGAATTGCGCGATTCAGGCGAATCGGTTAAACACTTAAGATTTGAATAAATAAAAACTTGAACCAGTAATGGATTCAATTTTATAAAAAAGCAGTTTAGTTAACTGCTTTTTTTATTTAGTTTGATACTTATAACAACTAACTAATTAACGTTTGGGAAGTAAACTTTAAAAGTTGTTCCTACACCTAGTTGACTAGTTACTTCAATTTTTCCATTTAATGCCTCGATTTGATTTTTGGTAATGAATAATCCTATTCCTTTTGCATCGCTATTGCCATTAAAGGTTTTATACATACCAAAAAGTTTATTTCCATTTTTTCCTAAATCAATACCAATTCCATTATCTTCAATAATGAGTTGGGTAAATTTATCATCTACCAAGCACGAAACTTTAATGTGAGGCGTTTTATCGCTGCTTCTGTATTTTATGGCATTGGTAATTAAATTTAAAACAATACTATCTAAATAAGCAGGAACAGCGTTAACAGTAACATCTTTTTGTAACATATTGTCAACCTGAATATTATAGTTAACAATATTTAATCGCTGTGACTGAATTGTTTTTTCAACTTCGTTGTATAAATCAAGCTGTTCTAACGGTAAATTACTTGCAGTTTGAATGGTTATGATTTCATTTAAATTATCAATTGTTTCTGATAACTTAACACTACTAGATGTTAAATATTCATAATAAAGTTGCTTTTCTTCTTCGGATTCAGCAGTTTTTATTATATCTAACAATCCACTAAAGTTGGCCGCGTGAGAACGAATATTATGAGATACAATATGTGCAAAGTTTTGCAACCTGTTGTTTTTATCAATGGTTTCAAGCATTAACTCGTGCACTTTTTGTTCAGCTATTTTGCGTTCAGAAACATCGCGAGTAATAGCTAATAAGGAAGAAATTTTTCCTTCCTTGTTACGCATTGGAACAGCATTGGTTTCTAACCACCTGTGAACTCCCTTTAAACCAGTAATTTTATATTCCATCATTCGGTTTTCGCCTTTAAAAACAGCATCCACCAATTGTTTGAATTTTTCTCTATATGGTAAATCAATTACTTCAATTAAATTTTTACCCAAAACTTGTTCTAAATTATCAGCCCCAACCATTGCCAATCCAGCAGGGTTCATGTCTTGCAAAATCAAATCTTGAGTTAACAATTTAATACACTCAGGCTCAGTATCTAAAATGGCTTTTAAATGGTTTTTGGTTGCAATTAATTTTTCTTCAGCTAATTTACGGTCGGTAATATCGCGTACAAAGGCACAATTAATTTCATCACCATTATAAAAAATATAATTAGCATTTACCTCGGTAGGAACAATGCTTCCATCTTTACGCAAATGACTACTATTAAAGGTCATTGATTTCTTTTGCTTTAGCTCTTCCCAATGTTTTGGCCAAACTTCATAGTTATAATCTGGGTCAATATCTTGTACTTTAAGTTTCTTTAACTCATTGTAAGTGTACCCCAAAATATTACATGCCGCATTATTTAATTCTAAAAAACTACCATCTTTTTTAACCCAATACACAGCATCAGAAGTATTATTAATCGCGTATTGAATCAATTGTGCGTTTCTTTCCGCTTTATCGCGCTCTCCAATCAATCGTTGATTAACCAAAAATGTAAAACCAAAAGTTGATATAATACCCACTATAATTGAAAACAAATAGATGATGATGAATAAAGGTGAATTAAGATTGGTACTGATACCATTTATCAAAACCGAAACAGCTTGGGCTAAAAAAACACTTGCGTATACAAAAAATAAGATGCCAATAAAATTAGTGGTCTTTTTTATTGATTCTATTTTACAATAAAACAAATTAGCTACTATATGATAGCAGATAATTGCTTTAAAAAGTGATAAAAGAAACTTTTCCGTAACCAAATTACCTGCAAAAAATACTACAGAAACAGTTACCAACGTCAATAACACCAACGAAATGTAAACTTTACTTTTAAAGTTTACATTTAAAAAATAACTTATTCCAATAGATACTATAGAAAAACCGATAAGAATTGATAAATCGGAGAAAAGACTAATAAACTCGTTTGTTGGAAAAATAAACTTTAGGGTAATTATTTGCGAAAAAGCAATAAAACCAAAGCCTGTAATCCAATGTAAAATACCTTTGTACTCTTTATTAGAAAGATATTGAATATATAATATAAATAAATTTAAAATATTTATAATACATAATACGAGCTTGAGAGTAACTATATCTATTGACATTCAATAATATTTTATTATTCAATATTAAACTTTTTTAAACATTTTGGCACAACTATTATTATTTAATATTAACAATTTCATCATAATTTATACCCATATGTGTTTCAGTATAAATACACTCCCCATTTTTTATAACCAATACTTGAGGTGATTGATGTTCAATATTCCACTTCCTAGCTATCTCGTTCGAGACATCTCGATGAGCAATTAAATCAAGGTAATACGGCTTTACTTTTGCATCATCTTGTTCGTTATTCCAATTGCGCTCTACCCTATTTATTGCACTTGAACTAATGCTACAACGGGTACTATGCTTAAAAATCATAACGGGAGTATCAAACGAATTTTTATTTATTTCTTCTAATTGGTCTATAGCAGTTAATTTATTCCATTCCATAACTTTACAAACTTATAAAAACAAAAAGTGTTTTATTGTAAAGTTTACCAACAAAAAAGCTGGTGCAAATTACACCAGCTTTCTGTATTAACTTCATAATTACTAGTGCTTAGCAGTATTACTTTTTAAAAACATACTTTTTAGTTTTACAGCTGGAACCCAAATTTTAGATAAGGCATATTTTATTGGATTGTCTTTTTTTACATGCCAAACTGTGGTTCGTGGTGCTTCAAAGTTATTTTCATGAACGGTGTAAGCATAAGCAGCTATGGAAGTGCGGGCAGTTCCTTTTGGGAAATTAATTGGATCGTAACCGTGTAGAGTATACGACCTACAATGCATAATAGCCAAACGATTAAAAGGTACACCAACTTCGGTTTTTACGCCAGTTCGTTCATCTTCCAAGCGCAAATGTCCACCATAACTTTCTTGCCAATCTTTATTAATGTAAAGCAATAAGTTTAAATTACGGTACCAATTTTCAACCAAAGGATGGTAATTAAAATCGGCATGCATATCTAAAAAACTGCCTTCACGCCCTTGGTGAATGCCTCCACCATAAAAAGTATCATCAATAAAAACATCTTCGTTGGTAATATACGAAATCCAGGTTTTAAATCTTACACTTATTAAATCGTTATAAAGTTCTTCAAACATGCCACCTAATTCCTTAAATTTTGATTTTTCGAACTTGTTTTTTGCAAAAACATAATCAGCACTAGCTGTTTCAATTTCAGGAATACTGTTGTATAATTCAGTTAATTTTGCTTCATCGCAAAGGCCATCAATGGCAATATGAGGAAATGGTTTTGCAGTTAAAAACTGCTCACGGTATTTTTCTTTATTGGCTTCTATAAAATCAAAACGTATCATAATACTTGTAATTTATTATGGTGCAAATTGAAATTTTTGGTTTTTAAAAAACATGACGCCACTCAATAAAAAAACTATTTGTAGGCATTAATATATCCACTCTAACTTAATGGATTGGTGTTTTTCGCCTTCTTCAAAATAATACTCTTTAAAGGTTAACCCAATTTTTTGTAAAACCTTAACGGAGGCGGTATTTTCAACAGCAGCTCTACCAATAATATTTGGTATTTTATTTTTAACTCCAAATTCTAAAACTGCTTTAGCAGCTTCGGTAGCATAACCATTACCCCAATATTTTTGTATAAATCTATAACCTAAATCTACTTCATCGCCTACTTTCTTAAGTCCACACCAACCTATAAATTCATCATTTTCGAGTAAATAACAAGCCCAACGACCAATACCAAATTGATATTGTGGCATTAATGCTTCTGCAATAATTTTCTCCACCATTTCTATACTATCCCAAGGTATTGGGTCGCCAGTATATTTAGTTATAGCAGGGTCTTGATGCATTTGATACAAAATTTCTGCATCGGCCAAAGTAAACTCACGCATGTATAATCTTGCTGTTGGCAGTTTTATTTCCATTCGTTCAAATGTACAAATTCATTATAATTGAAAACTATTTTATTCCTCCATTATGAAAAAATTACTTTTATTGATAATTTTAATTGCTCCCAATTGGATTTTTGCTCAGGTACATGAAAACAATATCAAACAAACTATTTTGTTATTTTTTGAAGGAATGCAAAAAAGCGATACCAGTATAGTTAACCAATGTTTGCATAAAACTGCAAGATTTCAAACGGCTCTTTTAAACAATAAAACAAATATTACCACTCTCGAAAACGAACCTGTAGATAGTTTTTTACTACAAGTGTTAACCATAAAAAAACGCAACTTACAAATAGAAGAACGGATTACTCAATTTGATATAAAAGTAGATTACCCCATGGCAAGTGTTTGGGCCGATTATGAATTTTATGTAAATGGCAAATTCTCGCATAAAGGAGTAGATGCTTTTCAACTATTTTACGAAAATGATTCATGGAAAATTATTCAAGTTTGTGATACAAGAAAGAAATAAAACTAAATACAGTTTTCTAAATGATAGTTTGTCATTTTTTTCATAAACTTAAAATATTTCAATTGTCATTTCGTTACACCATGACCCATGTATAAAAACACACTTTCAAATAGATTATTGCTTAAAGATTATGCTCTTTATGGCATATTAGTTATTCTATTTATTGTGTATATTTTCCAGGCTTTTAAGTACATTTATGTAAGTATAACAGATCATTTTGATGCGCTTTTTATATTAATGCTACTAGCAATTTCATACTGGGTTATTCAAAAAAACAAAACAGTTAGTTTTACCTTTTTTAAACCAGTTTACTTTTATAAATGGAATACAGCAGCGTTTATTTTCACTGCATGTTTATTTCCATTTGTAAATTATTATGTGCGCATCAATTTATTTACTACTGCAATTGGTTTAATTGGCTTTTACTTATTATTATCTTTTACAATACCAAAAGCTGTTTGGAAAAACGGCTTAATTCCATTTGCTTTACTGTTAATGTGTTTGCCTTTTGGTAGGCAATTAGATACTTATATTGGCTTTCCATTGCGTATGCTTTCAGTTGATTTTGTAGCTTCGCAAATGACTTGGTTCGGTTTTAATTTAAACTCAAGAGATACTATTTTAATTATAGAAAATAAAGCTTCTCAAGTTGATATTGATTGCAGTGGTATAAAAGGTTTATGGGTTGGCTTAATTTTTTTTATAGCTTATACTTGGATAAACAAAATAAAACTAAACTTAAAATGGTTAGGCTTATTACTCATTTTAATTATCTCCATTTTATTCTTTAATATTATTAGAGTAAGTACTTTGGTAATGCTTAATTCTATTCAAGGATTGGAGAAAGGTGTTCAGTATTTTCATTATAGCATTGCCGCCTTTGGCATAGTTTTGTCGTGCTTATTGGTTCATTTTTTAGCTATTTATTTTAAACTAAATAATAGTAACCAAACCGAAATTTTAACACAAGAAGTAGAATTTAAAGAACACAATACCAAGTATTTAGTTGTACTAAATGTGCTAATACTAATATTATTAACCTTTCCACAAAAACCAGAATACAAGACAATTAAAAAAGCAATTCCATACTTAAAATCAAACGAAAATTTTAGCATAAAAACCAAAAGTTTCAACAATGGTGAAAAAGCAGTTTTTGAAAAAGATGGAAGTGCTGCACAAAAATTTGAATTAAAATATAAAGAAATTATTGGTGAGGCTATTATAGTTATTGGTAACGATTGGCGTGCGCAACATAAACCAGAACTTTGTTTTGAAGCTGCTGGAAATAATTTACAATCTGTGCAAACCTTGCTTGTAAATAAATCGTTTCCAGTAAAATTCATTCAATTTAACAAACAAGAATCTGTGGTTTATTCTTGGTTTCAATCACCTCAAATTATAACTGATGATTATAGCTATAGAAATTGGCTAGAGTTAAGTGGTAAGGAATCGAATTGGGTTTTAATGAATATAGTAATTCATAATAATTCCAACAAACAACAAGTTCAAGAATTGCTTCAATTTTTAAACAAGGCAATTCATCAATCATTTAACACAGAAACTATTACAAAACAATAAAACTATGAATAAACTAAAATTATTTATTGCTAAAAACTGGATAAAATACACCATATTTTGGTCGTGGAATTTGGTATTTCTACTCACATTGATTACGGTTCAAATTGAGGATCCTTTCCTGTTATATGTTATTGCTGATATTTGGGAAGGACTTATTCCAGCTAGTTTGGTTATAAGCAGTTTTATAATACTTATACTACCTGTAATTAGTGTGGTAATTGGTTTAAAAACTCTTCAAAACAATCCGACCAAACTCATCAATTATTTTTATGGCGTTCAAGTTCCAATATTACTGTTATGCATATTGCGTATGACTGCCTTTAGAGAATTAACTTTAGGAACAGGTGTGATTATTTATTCAGTAATTATCGCTATTGGCTATTACTTTATTAGCATTATAAAACCTTCAGAAAAAACCAACACAGTTAAAATGTTAATGCATACTTTGCTAGCAATGGCAGGTATTTACGTAAGTTTACTTTTATTATTTATTACAATTCCATTGATAAGTTTTTTTATTAGAGGATTGTTTGAAATGTTAAAACATATTATTGATATTGTAAAATACATTATTGAAAATCCTCTTCATTTCTTGCAATTTACTCTTGTTGGTTTCATGTCCAGCATCTTCTTTATTTTAAGTTTTACGCTATTTCTAATTGCTCCCTTCGCAATGATTTATTATTACTTAAAATCGTTTTTTGAAACATACCAAGCCTATAAAATTGAAAACAGAAAAGCATATTTAGTTACAAGCGGATTTGCCTTTATTTTTCTTACCATTATTTATTTTACAAGCAATAACCAGCCGCAACAATTGGCATTTAAACTGGCAGATAAAACTAGCTATCAACAAGCAGATAAAATGGCAATTATTGAAGCAGAAAATAAAGTAAAAGCTGGCCTTACAAATGCTTATTTAGCTCCATACAGATATGTTGATACCTGGAAAGGAATGGAGTTTATTGGACATATTTATAAAGAAGCTTTTAAATTAGAAAGCAAATCAGAAACCATGCAAAATATATTCAATGGATTGATGTATCCGTTTTTATATCAAGATGTAAAGGAAGCGAATTACGATATGCAAAAAGCAGAACAATTGTATGAAACCATCTTTGACATTCCAATTCAAAAAGCAGAAAGCCATGCTGTTAAAAATGCCCTTTCGGCCACCTACGATAGAGATATGGCTAAAGCAGGTGTACTTAATATTGATGAAACAAAAGTATTGATTACCAATCAAGATATAGAAATTAATGAATCAGCTAACGCAGCAGAAGTAACACTGCATGAAAGGTATTTGAATCAAACATTTGAAAGATTAGAAATATTTTATTATTTTAAACTACCCGAAAATGCAGCAATTACTGGTTTATGGCTAAGTAATGATGACAAGATAAAAAAGAAATTTGAGTATAGGGTTTCGCCAAGAGGTGCTGCACAAAAAATTTACAATCAAGAAGTTGAACGTAGAGTTGACCCATCGCTTTTAGAGCAAGTTGGCCCTCATCAATATAGGTTAAGAGCTTTTCCTATTTTACCAAAACAAAAAGAATACAAACTTAGAAATAAACGTACCATTGTGGATGGAGAACCTTTTCATTTATGGTTAAAATATGTGGTTTTAAAAACTGCTGATAATAAAATTCCTTCATTAAAGTTATTAGAAAAACGAAATGTTTATTGGAGTGATGAAACCGGAAGAAACTACACAAATAATATAAGTTGGAATAGCGATGATTGGATGCCAAACATTATTGGAGAAAAACCATTTAGCGCTTTACCTCAAGACGCATCAATTGCAGTTGATTCTAATATTTCGTTAACCATAAACAATGAACCAAAACCTACGAGCAGACCGCTTAAACTAGCTTTACTACTAGACGAATCTTACAGCATGAGTAAGTATAAAACGCAACTTACTGAAAATATAAATTACTTAAAATTATTGTCTCAAACTACCAAATACCAAATTTTTGCTAGTGATGACAACAACAAAATGAAGCCAGTAAATGAAAGTGAAATAGCACAAATAACATACTTTGGAATACAACATCCCGCTCAATTACTCACTAATTTTAGCAAAAAAAATAACTTATCAAATTATGATGCCATTATTGTTTTAACCGATGAAGGCTCCAACGAAATTGATACACTAAAGTTACCCATGCTTAAAAGTCCAAAGCCTATAATTATATGCCATATTAACGGAAATGAAGCTCCAGTTTATAGCGATAATTTATTTGAAAGTATTTTGGCATCGAATGGAACTGCGGTTACTAGTTTAGAACAAGCTATTCAATTCTTATATAAAAATAACAATACTCAAAATGTTATTGAAGGCAATTATTCTTGGCAATTAGGCAATCAAAGCCATAAAGTAAACAATTTAGACCATAAATTGATTACACCCATTGCAGCGCAAAAATACATACAACTATTAATGCAGCAAGCCAATGGCAAGGCTTTGAGTGAAAATAAAAACTTAGATTTAATACATAAAGTAGCAGTAAAAAACAGCATTGTTACTCCATATTCATCTATGATTGTATTGGTAGATGAAGAACAATGGAAACGGTTAAAAGAAGCAGAACAAAGTGAAGATAGATTTAACAGAACCAACGAAAATGGTAAAGATCAACTTACTAAACCATTTGGATTTGGCCTCATGGAAGCTACAGGAACACCAGAACCGCATGAATGGGTTTTGATCATTTTAGCAGGTATGGTTTTAATTTATACTATTTACCAAAGAAAGATAAGTTAACTTATTACTTTTTTTATTAGCTAATTTTTTCATTATTCGTATAACCAATTTTATTGAATTATGAAAACATCAAGAAAGCAATTTATTACAACTGGAGTATCGTCTCTTTTTGCTGGTGCATTTAGTAATAAATTGAATGCTCAATATTATGCTGTACCTAATACTGGCAGTGTAGAAGTAGCTTTTAATGATGAAAAATATTGGCATACCATTAGGCAATTATTTCCTTTAAGTAAGGACTTTATTTATTTGAATAATGGAACCATGGGACCATCGCCTTACCCTGTAATTGAAGCAGTAAAAAAAGGAATGATGGATGGCGACCAACTAGGAAGTTATAGCGGTTGGGAAAACACCGCTACCAAGCTTGCCAAATTTGTAAATGTAAACGATGATGAAATAGCATTAACCCATAATGTAACCGAAGGAATAAACATAGCTTGTTGGGGTTTGCCATTAAAAAAAGGTGATGAAGTAATTATGAATACGCATGAGCATGTAGGCAATGCATTGCCTTGGCTTAACAGACAAAAAGTTCATGGTATAGTAATAAAAACTTTTACGCCATCATTAACTGCCGCTGAAACTTTAAAAAGCATTGAAGCATTAATCACAAAAAAAACAAAAGCCATTGCAGTGCCTCATATTCCTTGCACTCAAGGCCAAATTTTCCCTATTCAAGAAATAGTGAATTTAGCTAAAAGTAAAAATATTTTTTCGGTAATTGATGGTGCTCATGGCGCTGGAATGATGCCACTTAATTTACACCAAATTGGTTGCGATGTATATATAAGTTGTTGCCATAAATGGATGCTTGGCCCTAAAGGAACAGGTTTTATTTATATTCGAAAAGATTTTCAGGATACTTTACAAACTTATTTTATTGGTGCGGGTGGCGATGATAACAAATGGAATATGATGAGCAATCCGCCCAAAATGGAAAATTATGCCACCTCTGCTCACAGGTATTATGGAGGAACACAATCTTTAGGTTTGTATAAAGGAGTTGATGCAGCAATTGATTTTATTGAAAACATTGGGCAACAAAATATTTACAACCGCATTAACTATTTAGGCAAATACACACAAGATGAATTGCTGAAATTAGGCGATAAAATAGAACTGATTACCCCAACCGAACCACAATCAAGATGTGCAGTAAATGGGTTTAAAATTAAAGGAATAGAATCAGCTAAATTTTACCAAACAGCAAATGATAACAAAATAAAAATACGCGTAGTTCCTGAAAATGGATTGAATTCATTGCGCATATCCACCCATATTTATAATAACACCCACGAGGTAGATGAATTGATTCATTTATTAAAAAAGCAACTGTAAAGAATCAACTATTATATTCATCATTCATCCAATTGGTAGTATTGTTTATGATGTAATTTTGAATATTGGTAAATGATTGCGCATACCTAATTATACTGTCGTGAAAGCGAATTTAGGTTGATACGCATCCGTAGAGACGTTTAATTAAACGTCTTTACCTACAAATAATATTCATCTTCCTTCCAATTGATTGGATTATTGATGATGTATTTTTTGATATTTTCAAATGATTGCGCATCCCGAATAATATGGTCGTGAAAACGCGGTTGCCATGCAAAATTTGGATTGATTTTTCGAGATTCTGTTGTCACAACAGTTTTAAATGCCCTAATAATGGTAGATAGTGATTTGGCAGGTGCTGATAAATTTTGAAAATGTGAATTTTTGGGCGTTTGTAGAGACGTATAATTATACGTCTCTACCGTTGTCCGTCCAATTTCAATTTTTTCATTTATACAAACAATTCCATGAATATGGTTTGGCATAATGACAAATTCATCTAATGACACATTTGGAAAATGTGTTGGAATTGCTAACCAACAATCTTCTGCCACTTTACCCAAATCATTTAAAAACATGATTCCATCATTACATTCTCCAAAATAATGTGTTCTGTTTTTGGTGCAAATGGTTATATAATAAAGACCTTCATTTCTGTAATCATATCCTTCTAATCTAGCAGATTTGATTCGGTATTTATCATTGAATTTATCAGACATGATAAATCAAAATTAGAAAAAATTTGTTGAAATTAAACCATTTCCATAATTTATAACAATGCTGTAGAGACGTTGCACGCAACGTCTTTTATTAATGAAGACGTAGCGTGCAACGTCTCTACGTGTGAAATATTAATAATGTAAAACTTCAATTATCACAATTCATCCTATTCACATAAGAATCTATTAATAAATAAATTAAGTCAACATTTTCTTTAGAAAAAACCTTTTTTAAATCCTTTGATTCAATGAAATAATAATCAAAAGGATATCTGGAACCAATCCACATGCATTCACCTGGACAAAATTCAAAACCTACTCCTTGCAAAATAAATTTACCGGATTTACTGTCCATATCATAATCAATTACCAATCTACTTTCATTAATTACATTTTTTATATCAATTGAATAGTCAAATTTTTTGCTGAATTTCAAATATCTTAAGTTAGACAACTCATTACTCATTGTTGAATCTAAGTTTTTATATTTAAAGCCCTCAATTCGTTTTACGTATTTTCTTATTTTAGGATTAAGCATTTCTCTTTGCATATCAACTAAAAAAATTGCATAAGTTTTTGTCGAAATCTCTTTTACCTCTCTAAGATTATTTTGATAATGAAACAAAATTGATTTACCGATTGGAGAGTCAGTAAGTTTGTTTAAATTTTCATTATTAATGTAAAAAATACTGATATCTGTGTCTTTTAAGGTCTTGATACAATCTAATGATCTGCACCAAAGTTTTGTATTCAAAATAAATTCAAATCCATTCTTGTCTATTCTTATTTTATTAAATGTAGCTAATGGTTCAATTGGGTCTATCTCATCATAAAAATACAAACTATCAAAATTTACTAAAATTTGTGCTTTTTTGTTAAAGTATTCATTACAATTAGCACTATCAATTTTTTCAGTCAAAGTTTTATTTGAATAAAAAAATATTTTATTTTGCTTTATTTTATTGTTGAATTCATACTTGATATTTCCAAAGTATGAATCAACAACTCCATTCACTTTATCAAAGTATGTTTCATGATAAAAAAATTTCTGTGCATATGAATGGAAGGAAAAAAGAATAAATAATACAATAAAAATGTGTTTCATGGAATTTGGCGGAATTTATTTTGCCTCTTTAAAATTTATTTTAATAAACTAAAGGGTAACATATCAATATTTAATCGTTAAAAAAACCGGATAGAGATTTATAATAAACTCCAGCATCTGTTCCGATGTATACTTTATTATTGAACTCAGTTATAGTTTTAATTTGAGCGCGAAGATCTTTAGTATTAATGGTTTTAATTGAATTACTAGTAAAATCAAGACATATAGCCCAAAGAGCGCTAGATGCAACTAACTTACCTCCAATATTTGAAAGATTATTTGCATATCCAAAACTACCGCCACTTCCAATAATTTGCCAATTTCTTCCATTATCAAACGAGCAATAAAGACTTGGGTTTCTTGCTATTCCCTTGTAACCGCTGAACTGACTTGTTGCATAAATTACATCATTAATTTTTAACATTTTTCTTAAATTAAACTCGAGTGTATCAATTTGTCCATTGCTACTCTGGTATCTGAAACCTAACCCATTTAAGTTATAGTATATTATATCATCAATGAGGTGTATATTTGAAACGCTTAAGTTAAAATCCCTCATAATGGCTTTAGAAAACAGTAAATCATAATCTGAATAAAAATCTGTTCTCAGATGATACTTGTTTATATAAAATGTGCATGTATCAAAATTACCAGGGCCACTTAAGAATGAATGACAAAAATTATTTTGATCATCTACATTACTAAAACTGTTTTGACGGTAGTAATTATTAAATACATTATCTTTTAGATTAATTGAAGTTTGTGAGTGACTATGAATATCATTTTTATCAAAAATTTCTATATACTGCGGTTTGGGGTTATCAAAGTATATAACATAGTTTTTTCCGATAAAAGGTTTCATAGATCCATTATCAAAATCAGGACCCATTACCCAAGCATTTTTGAGTCTTACATTTGAGTCAATTTCGTAAAAAACTGATGGCGTTTGAAAAAACAATTTATTGTAAGAGTTGCTAGCAGTTAGAATATTTCTATCAGTCACAGCAATGATACTATCGTCTAACATTTTCCAAGATTCAGTTGCAATAACATTTTCAATTGGCTTTTCATTAGTTTCTTTTTTACAACTAGTAAAGGCAATGATAAAGAGAATAATTATATTTAGTTGATTCTTCATTATTAAAATCGTTTATTTTATTTGTAAGAACATTTTTGCATGACGCAAATTATCACATTATTCATTTATAATCCTACATATTTTTGATGCTTAGCGGCTACTTCCAATATAAAATTAGTAATTTGTTTTATATCGATGCCATCGCTTAAAGCGATGGCATCGGTTCGAACATCATTCAACATTCATCATTCATTGTCACCCTGAGCGCAGTCGAAGGGCAACATCTCTTACATATTCCTTCTATACTGTCCGCCTACTTCAAATAAGGCGTTGGTAATTTGTCCTAATGAGCAGTATTTTACTGTTTCCATTAAGGCTTCAAATATGTTTCCGTTATGAATGGCTACTTGTTGAATTTTAGCCAACATTTCTTTTCCTTTTTCTTCGTTGCTTTGCTTTAATTGATTCAACATCGTAATCTGGAATTCTTTCTCTTCCGTTGTTGAACGAATTACTTCTTGCGGAATAACGGTTGGCGAACCTTTTGAACTTAAAAAAGTATTTACACCAATAATTGGGTATTCGCCAGTATGTTTTAACATTTCGTAATACATACTTTCTTCTTGTATTTTATTGCGTTGGTACATGGTTTCCATGGCACCTAAAACTCCACCACGCTCGTTAATTTTATCAAATTCTGCCAGTACAGCTTCTTCTACCAAATCAGTTAATTCTTCAATGATAAACGAACCTTGTAAAGGATTTTCGTTTTTAGCCAAACCTAACTCACGGTTAATGATTAACTGAATAGCCATTGCCCTGCGCACCGATTCTTCTGTTGGTGTAGTGATGGCTTCGTCATAGGCATTGGTGTGTAACGAATTACAGTTATCGTAAATGGCGTAAAGTGCTTGTAAGGTTGTACGAATATCATTGAAATCAATTTCTTGCGCATGCAAACTTCTACCACTTGTTTGAATATGGTATTTCATCATTTGGCTGCGTTCGTTTCCACCATATTTTAACTTCATGGCTTTGGCCCAAATTCTGCGGCTTACCCTTCCAATTACTGAATATTCAGGGTCAATTCCATTGCTAAAGAAGAATGAAAGATTTGGCGCAAAATCATCAATATTCATTCCGCGGCTTAGGTAGTATTCTACAAAAGTAAATCCGTTTGAAAGTGTTAAAGCCAATTGCGTAATTGGGTTTGCACCTGCCTCGGCAATATGATAACCGCTAATAGAAACCGAATAAAAATTACGCACTGCGTTATTGATAAAATATTGCTGTACATCGCCCATTACACGCAAAGAAAACTCAGTTGAGAATATACACGTATTTTGTGCTTGGTCTTCTTTTAAAATATCAGCTTGAACCGTTCCACGAACTTGTTTTAAAGTTTCTACTTTAATTTTTTGATACACATCGGCAGGTAAAACCATATCGCCCGTAACGCCCAAAAGCATTAAACCTAAACCATCATTTCCTTCTGGAATTTCTTCGTTATAAGTTGGTCTTGCTGTTCCTCTTGCTTTAAAAATGGCTTCTAATTTTTTGTTTACTTCATCTTCCAAACCATTTTGTTTGATGTAAATTTCGCATTGTTGGTCAATGGCAGCATTCATAAAAAATGCACAAATAATTGCCGCAGGCCCATTAATGGTCATGGATACGGAAGTTTTAGGATCAGCTAAATTAAAGCCTGAATATAATTTTTTGGCAGCATCTAAACTCCAAACACTCACCCCTGAATTACCAACTTTTCCATAAATATCTGGTCTGTGGTCAGGGTCTTGTCCGTATAAAGTAACTGAATCAAATGCTGTACTTAAACGCTTAGCTGGCATGCCTTTGCTCACATAATGAAAACGTTTGTTGGTTCTTTCTGGTCCGCCTTCACCGGCAAACATTCTAGTTGGGTCTTCGCCTTCACGCTTAAATGGATAAATACCCGCAGTGTAAGGAAATTCGCCAGGGAAATTTTCTTGCAACGACCAACGCAAAATATCGCCCCAACCTTTGAATTTAGGCACAGCAACTTTTGGTATTTGCAAATGCGATAAGGATTCAGAATGTGTTTTGATTTTGATTTCTTTATCACGCACTTTAAAAATATAAAACTCGTTTTGGTATTGAGCAATTTTTTCGCTCCAAGTTTCTAGCAATATTTTATTACGAGGATCTAAATCTAAATTTACTGTTTGATATGCTTCTTCTAAGCCTTTTAACAAACGGTCTTTGTCATCCATTTTAGAAGCCGCAATGGTTTCTATTGATGATTTTAAACCAAATAATTTATCAGCAATCTCAGCTTGTTTAGCAACCCATTTATCATAGTTACGGTTATTCTCTGAAATTTCAGATAAGTAACGATTTCTTGCAGGAGGAATGATATAAATCTTTTCGCTCATTTCCTTGCTAATGTGGTAATCCGATTTCAAATTAGCACCCGTTTTCTCCACCAATTTATTCATGATAGATTTGTACAATCTATTCATACCTGGGTCGTTAAACTGCGAAGCAATGGTACCAAAAACTGGCATATCATCCGGGTTTTTATCAAACAACTGATGGTTACGTTGGTATTGTTTTTTTACATCTCTCAGCGCATCTAACGAACCTTTTTTATCAAATTTATTTAACGCAATGATGTCGGCAAAATCCAACATATCAATTTTTTCAAGTTGTGTAGCAGCACCATATTCTGGTGTCATTACATACAAACTCATATCGCTGTGTTCAATTATTTCAGTATCGCTTTGGCCAATGCCCGAAGTTTCTAAAATAATCAAATCAAATTGCGCAGCTTTTATAACATCAATGGCTTCTTTCACATATTTTGATAATGCTAAATTACTTTGACGAGTAGCCAACGAACGCATATAAACACGAGGATTTTTGATTGAATTCATTCTAATTCTATCGCCTAATAAAGCACCACCAGTTTTGCGTTTACTTGGGTCAACCGAAATAATGGCAATGGTTTTATTTTCAAAATCCATCAAAAATCTGCGCACCAATTCATCTACCAATGATGATTTACCTGCGCCACCGGTTCCGGTAATTCCTAACACTGGCGTGTTAGATTGTTGTCCTTCGACTTCGCTCAGGATGACTGTTGAATTGTTGATTTGTTGATTGTAAACAGCAAATTCGTCAGGGAAATTTTCGGCTGCCGAAATTAATTTAGCAATTGATTTATAATCTTGTTCTTTAACTTTTTGGTTGATTTCATTTGCTTCGGCTAATAAATTTGCGCCCGTGGCAAAATCAGATTGTTGCAACATATCGTTAATCATGCCTTGCAGTCCCATTGCTCTACCATCATCAGGTGAGTAAATTCTGGAAATTCCATAAGCATGTAATTCAGCTATTTCAGTAGGTAAAATTACACCACCGCCTCCTCCAAATATTTTTATATGTCCGCAACCTTTTTCTTGCAGCAAATCATACATAAACTTAAAATACTCCACATGCCCACCTTGGTAGCTTGTCATGGCTATTGCATTTGCATCTTCCTGAATGGCAGTATCAACCACTTCTTCAGCACTTCTATCATGTCCTAAATGAATAACCTCAGCACCAGTTGATTGGATAATTCTGCGCATAATGTTTATGGCAGCATCATGTCCATCGAACAAAGCAGCAGCAGTAACAATTCTAATTTTATTTACAGGAGTATATTTTTCTACAATTTCCATATTTGTAATATTGATGATATTGGGCGAAAATAAGAGATTTTACTAAAAACCATACACTAATTTAGTTCAGTAAAGTTTATACAATTTATTTTTGATAAAAGGTTAATTAATTACTGTATTTCTTTAATAAATTGCTTTATGATAAAACGAATATTCTTCTTGATTTTATATTTAGTTTTAGTGCAATTAGTTTTTGCGCAAAAGCCTTGGCGAGCAAAACTATTTATTCACTTTTTAGATAGCAATAACAAAGCTGCTACCGATACGATTTGGTTTGGGTTAGATAGCTTAGGCGATGAAGGGTACCAAGAAGGACTTGATGTGTTTGATACCGTAGGAAGTGTAAATAAAATACTTAGCCATGATAGTTTGGTACAAAACCAGTTTAATACCGATTGCGGTAATTTAAAATACAACATAAAAAAAATGAAATATGGCGAAACTAGATTTGATTTTTATGCCATTGGTGGAAGTATTTCTATGAGTTGGGATACCTCAGATTTTTTATATGAAGATACATTAAACAAATATTTTGCATCAAACTGTATTCTTAGATCCTATAATGGATATATTGGAGGTATAGATAGAGTACAATTTTTTTTAATGGGCACACAGAAAAATAAAATTTACTTTAATAGAGATTCTATTGAGGCATTTGGAGAATCACCCTTATTTAATTGCAACAGGCAATTTAATGTTTTTGCTTTTTCACTTACAGTTGCTTTTTTTGAAAAGCTTAGGAATAATAGCTTAAATAAAATAGAAAATATTAATTTAACAATTAGCCCTAATCCATTTAAAAACAATGTAAAGATTGTTTTTAAAAATGATGTGCTGTCTAATAAATTAAACTTAAAAGTACACACCATAATAGGTAAATTTTTGAAAGAAACTTATTTATCTGTTAATGATGGTGATGCTAATATTGATTTAGCTGACTTGGACGAAGGTATATATATCTTATCAATTGAAGATGAAGTAAACCGCAAAGTTTCCTACCATAAAATAATAAAATCAAACTTTTAAAATAAAAAAACTGTAATTAACAAGTTTACCCAAACTAAGAAATAATAGTTTATAAATCACCGAAAATTATTTGGATAAATGGTTAATTACAATCCAAATTTTTATAATTAATTGCAATATGCTAAAACGAATTATTTTACCATTATTTTTTGTTGTTTTTACACAAATACTAATTGCTCAAAATGTTATCAAACAAGGGAAAATATTTTATGAAATGGCCTTTCCTGATATTCCTGCTGAGCAAAAACAAATGATGGCAAGTATGTTGCCTAAAGATGCTACCGCCTATTTTAAAGAAGGTAAAACCCGAGTGGAAACCCCTACTCCATTTGGCAAAATGATTATTATAAGAGATTTACAAAAAAAGGAATTTCTTTTTGCATTTAATAACATAGAAAAGAAGAAAAAAGTAGCTTTTAAAAAAACCGATGAAGAGGTAAAAAATGCACTTGCCGATACCAATAAAGTAAAAATAAATGTAGAAATTACCAAGGAAACCAAAATGATTGCAGGTTATAAAGGCACCAAAGCCATTGTTACAGCTACTTTAAACGGAAAATCGGTAGTGAGCGAGTATTGGTATAATAGCGAAATACCTAAAATAAATATGGGAAACGACCAAGATGCCATATTTTCAAAGCTAGATGGAGGGCTTTTAGAATATACTGTAAATCAAGGAGAAATGCGTATAACTATGCGTGTACGACAAATAGTAAAAGAAGAGATGAGTGATAAACTTTTTGAGGTGGGCGCTGCCTATAAAATGGTGAAAGACGAAGAAGAGTTAGCCAACGAAATGATGAAATAGTTGCGGGTAAAGAGTTGCGAGTTTAAAAGTTACGGGGTTACGAGTTGGCAAGTTTGAAGGTGGCGGGTTGAAGAGTTGCGGATTGACGAGTTACGCATTGGTGAGTTGTCGGTTAATTAAGTTATACAATTTAGCAATTTAACCACACAACAATTTAACTCCCGATTTATCGGGACAAACATTTAACAATGTAGCAATTTAGCCATCCAATAATACCACAATATAACAATCCTTAAAAAAAAATTGTTAACTATTCCTTACGTATTCAGCTGAAATGCCATTGATAAATTCAATAAAATCCTCCGCTTTTTTAAGCAAATGTACATTTTGAGGAATTTTTAAATCGGCCATTAAAAACTGATAACCAGAAACCAAAATTTGAGAATGTGGCCAATTACTACTTAAAAAATCTAACATTTCTTGCATCGAAATTTTTAAGTGAGCAATGGTGGCTGTGGTGTAAATATAATCTGGAGCTTCGTTTTTAAATGCGTTTTTCAAATCAGCCAAAGGCACCTCTTGTCCTAAGAAAATAACATCGTGACCTCTTGAACGAATTACATAATTGGCAAATAAAAGACTTAGTGAATGTGTTTCGGTTTCAGGTAAAAACAATAAAAATTTCTTTTTGCAGTCGCCTTTATTTCCAATTTGACTATCAATAGAAGCAAACAGTTTTTGTTTGATAATATTGGTAACAAAGTGCTCGTGCGAGGGTTGAATAGAACCAATTTGCCATAAAATTCCAACTTCAACCAAAAAAGGTAAAAGTATTTTTATATAAGTTTCTTCTAAACCATATTCGGCAATATAACTATTTAACTTGGCATGAAACTCCACCTCATCAAACAGCATCATGGCAGAAATAATAGTTTTTATTTGATTGGAAAATTCGCCAGTAACAGTGGTTAATTTCAAAACCGCTTCCGAAATTTCGGCTTCAGTCATTTTTGCAATTTCCGAAATTTTAAAGTTATGTTCGTTTAAAATACTGATGCTCAATAATAATTTCAAATCGTCATCATCGTAATAACGAATATTAGTTTCAGATCGTTTTGGTTTAATAATTCCATATCGCTGCTCCCAAATGCGCAATGTGTGGCCTTTAATGCCGGTTAAGGATTCGATATCTTTGATTGAAAAATTAGCCAATTTTTATGTTGTGTTTTATTTTTATTATTTTTTAAACATTAATTGCTGCAATATGTTTCGATAATAAACAAAAAATGTATGAAATACTTAATTTCAGGGGGAAGTGGGCTTGTAGGAAAAGTTATAACTAGTAAAATTTTAACTCAAAATGAGCAAGTTAATTGGCTTACTAGTTCAAAAAAAGAACAAAAAAATGTTAGCTGTTTTAACTGGAATATTGATAAAAACGAAATTGACACCAACTGTTTTACCAATGTAGATGCCATAATTCACCTTGCGGGAGCAGGTGTTGCTGAAAAAAATTGGACCGAAAAACGAAAAAAAGAACTTATTGACAGCAGAATAAAATCAACTCAACTGCTTTTTGATTCAGTTAAAAATTTGGCCAATAAACCAAAGGTAATTGTGGCAGCCTCTGCCATTGGAATTTATAAAAATCAAGACGACCTTTTACTAAACGAAGAAAGTGAACAAGGAACAGATTTTTTAGCCACCCTAACCAAAGATTGGGAAAATGCAGTAAATCAATTCGAAAATATTGGGATACGAGTAGTAAAATTAAGAATAGGTATAGTTTTAAGTGCTGATGGAGGTTATTTACAAAAAGTGGCAGCTCCAGCCAAATGGGGTTTTGCGAGCTCTTTAGGCAATGGTAAAATGATAACCAGTTGGATTCATATTAACGATTTAGCTGACTTATTTTTGTTTGCTGCTAAAAAAGAAAATTTAAAAGGCGTATACAATGCAGTAGCTCCAAACCCAGTTACCAATTACGAAATAACCAAACAAATAGCCAAAGCATTACACCGACCATTTTTTATGCCCAATGTTCCGGCTTTTGCATTAAAATTAATTTTTGGCGAAATGGCCGCTGTTATATTGATGAGTCAGAATATTTCAGCTCAAAAAACCACAAATGCAGGTTTTAAATTTGAATTTGAAACTGTAGATGAAGCTTTGAAGAATATTTACAAAAAGTAATTTACTAAAATGAGTACAGAAATTGCCATTTTTTGGCACCGCAGAGATATAAGAAATACTGATAATGCTGGCTTATACCATGCTTTAAAAAGTGGTTTACCTGTTTTGCCTTTGTTTATTTTTGATAAAAATATTTTAGATAAATTAGAAGATAAGGAAGATAAAAGGGTAACTTTTATACATGAACAAATAGCTGAGTTAAAAGCTGAATACAAACAATTAGGAACAGATATTCAGGTGGAATATGGCGACCCAATGGCTATTTGGCAAAATATTGATAAGCAATACAAGGTAAAGAAAGTATTTACCAACCACGATTATGAACCTTATGCCACTGAGCGTGATGAGCAAGTAAAAAAAAATTTAACAACAAAAGGCATTGAATTTTTAACTTTTAAAGACCAATGTATTTTTGAAAAAGAGGAAGTTACTAAAGATGATGGAAAACCTTATACCGTTTTTACACCTTACTCTAAAAAATGGAAAGCAAAATTGAATGATTATTACTTAAAAGCTTATCCAACCGAAAAGTATTTCCAAAACTTTTATAAAGCACCAAACCCACAAACTTTAATCAGTTTGGAGCAAATGGGTTTTACAAAATGTGATTTTGAATTTTCATCAAAACAAACCACTTTAGCCATTATAAAAAACTATGCTGATGACAGAAATTTTCCAGCAATAGTTGGAACAAGCAGGTTAGGTGTTCACTTCAGATTTGGAACCATTAGCATACGCGAAAAAGCACGAAAATGTAAAGATATAAGTGAAACATTTTTAAATGAGTTAATTTGGCGTGACTTTTATATGATGATTTTATATCATTTTCCGCATGTAGTTAATGGGGCATTTAGACCCGAATACGACAAGATAAAATGGGTAAACAATGAGCAAGATTTTAAAAATTGGTGCGATGGAAAAACGGGCTACCCAATTGTAGATGCAGGTATGCGCGAGTTGAATGCAACAGGGTTTATGCATAACCGTGTGCGTATGATTGTGGCAAGTTTTTTAACCAAACATTTGTTAATAGATTGGCGTTGGGGCGAGGCTTATTTTGCTCAAAAATTATTGGACTTTGATTTAAGTGCCAATAATGGAGGTTGGCAATGGGCTGCAGGTTCGGGTACCGATGCTGCTCCATATTTTAGAGTATTTAACCCTACTTTACAAACCGAAAAATTTGATAAAAAAGGCGAATACATTAAAAAATGGGTACCTGAGGTTTTATTTTCAACTTATACCAAACCTATTGTAAACCATGAGTTTGCCCGCAAAAGATGTTTAGAAGTATATAAAGAAGCTTTGAGCAATAAATAATATAATATTGCAACTATGAAGAAGTGGAAAGTTATTACTTTTATTGGTGTTTTAAGCTATATAGTTTTTGCCCAAAGTTGCTTACGAATGAGGGTAAATGACAATAAAGCCATCAAACAATTTGAACTGAAAGGAGTAAAACTTATATTTAATGATTTTATAAAAAATGACTTAAAAATTCACTATGCAAAAACTGGCAACGATAGTGCATCAACCATCATTTTTGTGCATGGTTCTCCTGGATCTTGGGATGCTTTTGAAGCCTATTTAATGGATAGTTTACTAATAAAAAAATACCGCTTAATTAGTGTAGATAGAACTGGTTTTGGACATAGTAATTTCAATGAACCACAAACTTTAAAAACTCAAACTACTATTTTAAATAAGTTTATTCAATCAATTGATAATAACAAACCTATTTATTTGGTTGGTCACTCGTATGGAGGACCATTGGTAGCAAGCATGGCTATTGAAAATAAAAAAATAAATGGCATAGTAATTTTAGCTGGAGCTTTAAGTTTAGCATTAGAAAACCCTGAAAAATGGCGAAAAATATTCATGAATAATCCGTTAGAAATGATGGTTCCAGGAGCACTCAATCCAAGTAACCACGAATTATGGTGGCTTAAAAACGATTTGGAGGATTTAGACAAAAACTTAAATAAAATTACCTGCAAAACTATTGCTATACATGGTGATAAAGACAAATTGGTTGCTTATGGCAACTTAAAATACATGAAAGAAAATATAACAGGTGCAGATACTTTAAAAGCAATTACCTTAAAAGATACTGACCATTTTATACCTTGGACAAATTTTGAATTAGTTAGAAAAGAGCTTTTGCATTTAGAGTAACTAAAAATTAAAATTACTATTTAAAAGTAATTTTAAAAGTAGTACCTACTCCTAATTCACTAAATACTTCAATTTTTCCTCCCATAGCTTCTATTTGATTTTTAGTTATAAAAAGTCCAATTCCTCTTGCATCCTCATTATCATGAAATGTTTTGTACATGCCAAATAGTTTATCGCCATTTTTTACCATATCCATCCCAATTCCATTATCCGCAATAGATAAGCTGTATTTATTATCGTTTACTACTGTATTTATTCTAATAAACGATGGAACCATATTATTTTGCTTGCTGTATTTTATGGCATTAGAAATTAAGTTATATACTATACTTTCTAGGTAAGCAGCATTAAAATTAACTTCTAAACTAGTATCATAATTACTTATAATCTGTATGTTTTTTTTCTCAATTTGATCTTTTAAAACACTTAAAGCTTTATCTATATAAAAACTTAAATTAATTTTTTCAACCGTAATATTTACATTTTTTTGGATAGATAATACTTCATTTAAGTTATTCAAAGTTTCATCTAACATTTCTGAAACATTGGTTAAATGACTAGTTAACTCTACTCTTTCGCCTTCTTCGGTGCTAGTATTTAAAAAGTTAACTATCGATTTTATATTACTTGTATGTGACCTTAAATTATGCGAAACGATATATGAAAAATTTAATAAGCGTTTGTTTTGTTCAGTTACTAAATTTAGTGAATTGGTTAGCTCTTGTTCAATTTTTATACGCTCCGTAATATCAATAAAACTTTTCAAATACATTTTTTTGCCTTTCATTTCAATTACTTCAACCGAAAGTAAAACCAATAATAAATTACCATGAGAATCTATAATATGAGTTTGATAATCTTTAACGCTACCGTTTTTATTAATTAAGTTATTGATATTATTACGTTCACTTAAATTTTCAAAAATAAGTGTTGTTTCCCGTCCAACTAAATCATTTTCAGGCATACTTAAAATAGCTTGCATAGCTTTATTGGCTAGTTTTATCTCGCCAGATGAAGGTTCGGTTATAATTAAAGGAATTGGTGATAACGAAAATAACATTTTAAAAGTTTCTTGACTTTCAGTCAATTCTTTCTCAGTTCTTTTTCTATTGGTAATATTGTAATGAATACCAATAGAACCCACTACTTTTCCATTTTCGTTAAAAATAGGTGTACCACTAATAATTACATGTAAAACTTCTTGTTTTTTATTTAAAATTTGAACTTCGTAAGCATTAGAAAGACCTGCTTGTCTTGCTTGTATAGAGTTATTATAATTATCAACTTCAAGTTTAGGTAAAAATACCTCTTTAGCATTTTTGCCTAATAACTCATTTTCGGTATAACCTACCATTTCGCAAAACTTAGGATAGGCTTTTAAAATAATTTCATTATTATCAACCTCCAAAATACCTAAGTCCATGTTTTCAATTAAACTACGGTATTTAATTTCACTTTTGTATAAATTATCTTCACCTTTTTTTCTATCATTAATATTCTGAATAGCGCCAATCAGCCTCACAGCATTGCCTTTTTCATCGTAATCAATATCTAAGAAATCAGAAATCCATACTACTTGGCCAGTGCCTGGTTTTACTATTTTATACTCATAAGTAAATGGCTTTTTATTGAATATGGCATTTTTGTAAAAATTAATTACAGGTTCAGCAAATTGGTAATGCAACAGTTTACGCAACCCTAATAGGGTATGTGTAAAATTGGCATCAATTCCCAAAATTTCAAAAACAGCAATAGAACCTTTCCAAGTTAAGGTTTTTAAATCAACTTCATAATTACCAATTAAAGCAAGTTTTTGAGCTATTTGTAATTTGCGCTGATTCTCAATTAATAAACTTTCCGATTTTTGTCTTTCACGCAAATCCATATCAGAGCCTGTAACCCTTAAGGCATTTCCATTTTCATCGCGCTTTATAAAGCCACGCGATAACATGGGAATAAAGTAACCTTCCTTATGTTTTGCATTGTACTCTATTTGATATTTATTTTCATTTTTATTAGCAAGTATCTCTTTAAAAGTTAGCTGAATAAACTCTAAATCGTTTGAATGAACTATTTTTTCCCAAAAATTAGCAATATTAATTAACTCATTATTTTCGTAACCAAGTGTATGCCACCATTTAGGGGAGTAAAACAATGAATTATTGGTTAAATCCCAATCCCACCAACCTTCGTTTGAACCTTCAATTACAAGTTTAAAACGTTCTTCGCTTTTAATCAATGACTCTTCGGCTATTTTTCTATCATCAATATTTTGAAGTATAAATGCTACTCCTAATATTTCATCAAATTCATTTCTAATAGGCAAATAAGTAATAGCCCACCAAATGCTTAAACCAGCATATTTTACTTCTTTTTCAAGCTTTACCTCTTTGCCATTAAAGGCTGAATCAAAGTTTTTATGAAATTCAATTTTTGAATCAGGAACAATAAAATTTATTATTGGGTCGCCTTCGTTAACTGTTTTTTCAAAAACCATTTGAACATACTGCTCAAATATTTTATTGAAAGAAACTATTAATTTTTGAGGACTTACCAGCACTATTAGCTCGCTGGTGCTGTTAAAATAAGCCGCTAATTTATCTTCCGATTTTAAATATCCTGGAGTAAGTGGAGTTGAATCGTTAATTGGTAAAATGTATAATAAATGTAAATCTTGCTCAATATTAAACTGTGCACTAATTTTTACTTTTATTTTATTGCCATTGTTATCATGTAGTTGCGTTACTACCTCGTTGGTTCTGTTTAACACCTTTTGCCACCAAGTGCGAGGAAATAAAATATGTACTTTAGGAATTAAATCAAAAATTGATTTAGATACCAATATATCTTCGCTTAAAACAAGTAAGGCTGAGGCACTTTTATTGGCACTTTTTATAATGCCATTATTATCAACAATAAATATTGAAACCGGTGATGTATGAAATATAGCATCAGCAATTTTAGTATGAAATTTATTATTTGATTGTGATAACATGAATTAAAACCTTATTCTAGTTCTTAAACGTTATAAAACGTTTTTTTAGAAATAAAATGGTTTTACAAATTAATGATTAAAAAATTAATCCCATAGAAATTTTTGAAATTATTATTTAATTATTTAACCAAACTTTCAAATCACTTGCTTTTTCGCGGCTTACCAATACTTCATCTTCAAAATTAGGGTTTAATTGTACCTTTAGTTTTCCGTTAAAATAAGTATGAATATTGGTAATGCTATTTATGGATGCTATAAACTGTCTGTTTAAATGAAAGAATTGTTTGCTATCAAGCATGGTATTTAAATCCTCCAAAGTATAGTCCACCACATATTTATTGTTATTTTTTGTAATCAAATAAGTCAATTTATCTTTCGATAAAAAGTAGGCAATATCGTTAGCAGGAACTGAAATCAACCTTTCGCCTAATTTTACTAAAAATCGTTCTTTAAAACCATTTTTAGGCGCTGAAATTTGAGCCAACATTTCCTTTAACGCATCTACATTATTAGCACTTTTTTGAATGGATTTAAACTTTTGGAATGCAGCTTTTAACTCTTGTTTATCAATAGGTTTTAGCAAATAATCAATACTGTTAACTTTAAATGCTTTTAACGCAAACTCATCGTAAGCAGTAGTAAAAATTACTGGGTATTTTACTTCTGCAAGGTTAAATATTTCAAAACTTTGCCCATCGGCAAGTTCTATATCCATTAATATCAAATCAATAGTACCTTGGTGTTTTTCAATAACTTGAACCGATTGCTCAATGCTATCAGCTGTATCAAGTATTTCTATACTTGGCTCCACCTCTAAAACCATTTTTTTTATGCGGTTTAAAGCAGGCGTTTCATCTTCAATAATTATTATTTTCATTTCAAATTTTTTAATATAATAGCATTAAACCAATGGGACTTTTACACTAAAATTTGTTTCGGTTTTATTAATAAAAACCTGCTTGGTAGTTAAGTATTTATATCTTTCAATAATATTGCTCAATCCAATTCCGCTGCTTTCTACGGTCATTAGCTTAGCTTGTAAATTATTGGTTACTTCTATGTATTCATTATCGCAATTAATATAAACTGTTAATGGTTTACTGGCTGAGATAACATTGTGTTTGATGGCATTTTCTACCAACATTTGCAGCGTTAAAGTTGGAATATTCAATTGCAAACAAGCCTCATTTAAATTAATATGAATATTTAAGTTTTCGCCAAAACGTATTTTATTCAAAAATATATACGATTTTATAAAATCTACCTCATCTTGTAACAACACAGTTTCTTTATCGCGGTGGGTTAATACATAACGATAAACGCTAGATAATTTTTGAACAAACTCATTGGCTTGCACCGGATTTTCATCAATTAAACTACTCAAAGTATTTAATGAATTAAACAAAAAATGAGGATTAACTTGATTCTTTAAAGCTTCAAATTCGGCACTTAAACTGGTACGCTTAAACTCTTCTTTTTCTACCAATGTTTTTCGCCAATGGTTAAAAAAATCTATCGACATATAAACACTATTAACCAATAAAGTAGTAACCACCGAGACAATTAAATAGGTATAACTTTCTTTTGAATTTAACGTACAATCAAAACCATTAACCAATGGAAAAAACCAAAAACTATAGGTATAATGCATTATAATAGGTAAAAATAAAGCTACTGCTGCGCACAGCAATAGCTTTTTTTTAACTTCAGTATTTATGTCGTAATATTTGTCTACAATGCCCATCAATAAAATGTTTCCATTCCAAATAAGGGCTATGTATATAAAGTTTGAAAAATAAGCTCGTATAAAAAAATGGCTTACACCTTTAGGAGCGCCTAAATACGACAAGTATCCAAAAGCAAGAGAAATAACCGCAATGATTAAATGCCTTACTATAATGTCTTTAGAACTTGAAAGTTTTTGAAATGCTTTTGATGAAATAGCCATTTATTTGTTTCTATTTTTTATGCAATATAGGTTTTTTTGCGCCTTGCGTATTTTAGTTTTTAGTTCTTAGTTTTTAGTACTTAGTTCTTAGTTTATGGAATAATATTTATGGTCTATCAACCAACTAATATCAACCAAAAACTGTCAACTATCAACCAACAACTGTCAACTAACAACTAAAAGGTATATCTAAACATGGGTACAGGAAAAAATCCTTGTTGGTACTCGGTCGAAATGGTGTTTCTGGTTCTATTATAACCTTGACTAAATATGTTTTGGTGGTTGGTTATATTCTGAAAATCAACAGCAAACTCTAATGAACTCTTTTTATAATCTCTTCTATATCCAATTTTAAAATCTGTTCTAAAATAAGCAGATTGTTTATCCGAAAATGCTTCATTTTCATTAAACACTGCTTCGCCCTTAGCAGCAGAAGCTGCTAAATTAATTGGCGTAATATACTTACCTCCAATGGTTGTTAACTTAATATTGGCATAAACTACATTTCCTTTTTTGCCTAAAGTAACTTCTTTTCCAGCTAAAAAGTTAGCAGCATAATTGGTATTAAATGCAGTATTACGTTCAATTCCATCGCTACCTTTATATTTACTATCAAATACAGAACCTGTTAGCAAAAAGTAAAATCCTTTGTTAAAATATCTTTCTAAAGTTAGCTCTAATCCATAATTATATCCAGTTCCATTGCTTACTAATTGATATTCATCGCTAGGTACAAATGAGGCACCAAAGTTTAAAGCTGAATAGCTCGATACAAAACTATTCACAGGCGCTTTGTCAATATATTGATAGTAGGCTTCTACTTTAAATTTAACTAATTTAGTTAATAGGTTTTCGTACCCTAATACCAAGTGGTTTGATCTAATAAAATCAAGTTTTTTATTTGGTTCATTGCCTAAATTATCTTTTACAAATAAATTGTAAATGGTTAAAGATTGGTGGTGTAAACCATAACCAAAATTTATATTCGATTTTTCATTTATGGCATATCTTAAGCCCATTCTAGGTTCAATTACAGCCTTTTCATTTACCGATAAATATTGCGAATGCACACCAATATTTAAAGTTAAGCGATTATTGAAACGATGTTTTAACTGTGCGTAAGCTTGAGATAAAATTACATTTCCTGCTTGCTTTACCCTAATTGTGTCAATTGTTCCTTGGTTAAAAAAATCTTTATTGCTATAATCAAATTGCGTTAAATCGTTAGTAAAACCAATATTCAAAGTGTTTTTAGCATTGAATTTATGGGTAATATTTAATACTGCCGAATATTTATTATCTAAAAAACTACCTTCTGCTTGTCTGTATGTTTTTTCATTGGGTAAATTAATACTATCTGCTTTAAAATTATCATTGCTGCGGCTATAAGCAATGGTAAATTTAGCCCAAGTTTTATTACTTAAACTTTTTTCAAATGCTGAACCAACAAATAATTTACTGAAACGTGGTATTTGATTTTGGTTTACATTTCCATAAAAATCAATTCCTGAAGTATCAACATCTTTGGCCAATAAATCAATGGCACTAATGCCACCCATTCCAAAAAAAGTTAATTTACTTTTATTTTTAAATGGTATAGCAATTTTAAAGTTCATATCTTGATATAATGGAGTAGCTGCGCCTGTTCCCACGTTAACTCCAATGGTTTTAAACAAACCCAAAGTAGAATAACGATAATTAAAAATATAAGATGCTTTTGATTTTTTACTAAACGGACCTTCGGCACCTAACTCAAATCCGTTAAATCCTACCTGACCAATAAACTCGCGTTTTTGGTTATTACCTTCGCGCATTACTAAATCAAAAACACCACCATTGGCATTACCATATTGCGCAGGGAAAGCACTGGTAAAAAAGTCTGATTTACCAATATTATTAGCATTTAACATACTTACCGGACCACCAGTACCAAAATTACTTCCAAAGTGATTAGGGTTAGGAATATTAACGCCTTCTAATTGCCAGAGCATAGCACTTGGCGAGTTTCCACGCACTACTATATCGTTTCTGCTATCGTTACCAGCTACCACACCAGCAAAGTTAGCAGCCATTCTGCTTGGGTCGCCTAAAGCACCAGCAAATTTTTTAGTATCATCGGGGTTAAATGAGCGAGAACTAACTGTAGCCATTTCATTGTTAGTTACCGTTCTATCCTTTTTTCTATCGTACGATATTACTACTTCATTCATTTTTTTCAAGGCTTCTGTTAGACCTAATTCAAGCACCACTTCTTTACCTGCTGTAACTATAATATCAGGAATTACCAATGGTTCATAACCTATATAAGTTACTTTTAAGGTTTGTCTGCCTACAGGCACTTCCAAAATTTTAAATTCTCCATTTGCATCGGTTACTGTACCCAACTTTTTTTGATCGTTTAAAATAATAACGGTAGCACCTATCAAAGGCTGTTTTGTTTCTTTATCAAATGCAGTTCCTCTAACTGTTTGTTTGCTATTTTGAGCTTTTGCTACCCCAAAGCCTAAAAATAAAAACATAAATAAGTAGTTAATTGTGTGTTTCATTGTTTGTAAATAATTATGGAACAAAAATGTAGTTTATGTACCACCTACTAAATCAATGAACTACCAAATGTATTTTTTTTAGTATGAAGCGTAAAAATCAATACCTGAATATGTAAACCAAAATTTCTTAATGGTGGAGTGAATGTTTATACCGAATTAAATTTTTACATTTTTGGTACGATTTTAGTAAACCCATAAAATATTTTATTACTTGCAATATATGAAAGGCTATATTCTATTAACTATCAACATATTACATGTTTTAGTAATATTTGCGCAGCGCAACCCCAACACCAACGCTGGCAAAATAAATCCTAATTACCAAAGCGATACCAGCATTAATAACCAAACCAATACTAACTCTGCTGTATCTTCGCCAAACCGACCATTATCGCCTGGTGCTTTTGACAATAATAATAATAGTCTTCAACTAGGCGCTAGTTTAAATTATGGAACCAGCTTAAACAGTAGCGATATTTTAGATAACGGTTTTGGTTTTGGATTCAAATTAGGATTTAACTTAATAAAAGATGCTCCTGTTGCATTATATACTGGTTTGGGATTTGATTACTTGTATTTTGGAGGTAAAAAAATTAGTCAAACAAATAATGTAGATGTAGCCATTAACAGCAATGCTTACGGGTGGTATCCTTATGCCGATTTGGAGTTAGGACCCAATTGGCCAATCACCTTTTTTGGAACCGCATTTTGGGGCGGACGATTTTTTTATACTCGCCAGAATATTCATTATTTTGATGCACAAAATAACAAACAAACTGATACCAAAAACTTAGAAGGTGATGCTTCGCAAATATATGGTTATGGTGGAGGTATAAAGTTTAATTTAGTAAAAGGATTAAAATTTGAATTTCGTTATCTAAAAAACTTTGGTAATAGCTCCAAGATAATAGACCCTAAAACCATTCAATTTGATAGTTTTGGCAACCTACAATCATACGAAAATAAATATACCGATACTGATTTAGGCGTTTATTCAATTGGAATTATTTTGAACTTTTAAAACCTACTTCAAAACGGTAAAGTTTCCTTTTAAAGTATTGCTTTCTCCATTCCAACCATTGAATTCAATTAAATATACGTACACATCATTAGCTATAATTTGACTGCCAATAGTTAAATTAAATGGTTTGTTTTTATCGTTGGTTTCAAAAATTAATTGCCCCCAACGGTTGTATATTTTAAGATTATATTCTTTAACAAAAGCATGCGATACTTTCCATACATCGTTTAAGTTATCGCCATTGGCGGTGTAAGCATTTGGTGCATATACATAAGGCGCTTGCACTAGTTCTATAATATTCGACTCGCTAGTAGCATTGCCAATATTTGGATTTTGATGTGCAACTGTTTGGTAATAATATAACCCAACATTATAATCTAACTTGGTATCTTGAACCACCAATTGTTTGGTATTATTAGGTAAAATATTAACAAAAGTTGGGTCGTAAGCATTGGCACGTAATAAGTCAAATTTTTGAGCTCCCAATGTCCAATAATTATAATCTTGCCACTCTAAGGTATGTGTTAATTTTTCAGAAACACCTTTAAGTAATATACTGCAAGCCGAGTCATTATTGATACTTTCAATTCCACATGCATTTGAATTGGTTACTTTGTAACAATACGAATGGTCGTCAACTTTTACATCCTTATCAATAAAAGAAGTATCGCTTATATTATTAACAGTACCAATAAAATTAAAACCGTTTCCGTTTCTATCTTGCATTTTGTAAATAGAATAATTTAAAAACGCTTTACTATCGTTTTTCGATTTATTCCAAACTAATTTTACCTCTTTATCATCCTTAACAGTTACGGTGTACCAAGTTAACTTTTCAGGATAATTGCCATCAGTTATTTGCATACAAACCCTGTTAGAACTATCAACAGGATAATCGCACACATCGTAACTAATGGTTTGATAACAATAATTCACCACTCTGTTATTAGTAGCATTGCTATCGGTAATAATTAAATCAGAAGGCAATGTACCGTACTCGCCTACTGCAGTAGCAAAATTACTTTCGTTGTACCTCACCAACTTTAATTTTTTAAAATATTTAGTGCTGCTAAATTGAGGTAAAGTAACTTTTACTGCTTGGTTATTAATTCTTATTGGGCAATTGATGTCTGGCACAGGCAAACTACCAATTGGCAAAACATTTACGGTAATAACCTTGGTTTTTTCGCGCGGTTGCGGACATTGATTATCTCTAACTTTGTAATACAAAACGTAAGATTTTATTGGCGTATTACAATCAGTTATCATTCTAAAACTAACTGTAGCCTGTCCTAAACCATTTATTTTAGTAAAAGCTATATTATTAAAATCTAATAAAGAACCTGAAAGTGAAATAAACATTGAATCTTTTGACTCAATGGCCGAAACCAAAAACTGCGCATCTAAAGTATCAGTTTGAATAATATTGATAACTGTATCTGCTACATCTAAAAAGCTAGGATTATTAATGGTATCGCCCACATAAATACTGCTTATAACCCTGCTTGTATCGCCAATAATACCGCAGTTATTTATACTTACTAACTTATACTGTGTTTGTAAAACTTTATGATTTAATGCATTAATATCTATCCTATTAATGGTCTTCCAATTAGCAATGGTATCAATTTGAACAAAAGGACTATTGTTTATACTTTTTAGTAATTTTAAATGGCCAAATGTAGCTGGTTTAGTGGCATAAGCATTCCATTTTATATTTACAGTATTATCATCAATTGAGGTTAAACAAGCTAAAAACGGACTTGGTATTGGAGGTGATAACACTACAATTTTTATTTTACCCGACCCTGTTTTTGAAATTGGACAAGCATCATCCATCAAACTTAAATCTACCACAAAAGTATCGTTCACAAAATCTTTACATAAAGTAGCCCATTTTAACCTAGCTTGGGTTAAACCTTTTGCTCGGCTTTCAATAGTAAAAATAGCTGGATTAATACCCGGCAATAAAACCTTTCCACTGGCTAAAACCGAAATAGAATCATTATCTCTATCAATAATATTGGCTAAAAAATTTAAGGTATCGCCAGCATTAACGTATAAAATTGTATCTCTAAATTCGGGTGGATAAATTGATGCATCTAAATTAAATTTAAACACACCAATATTACAGCCAGCATTGCCTACAAATTTATTATTCCTTCCAGGGTTAACATTACTCCAAGCGCCAACTGTTGTTGGGAAATCATTATTTCCCCAACATCCTGCACACACTGTTTGGTAAATAATGAAGTTTTTATCAAAATGACTGGTACCTCCATCAACATGTTCAGCACTTAAAGCCCCACCATAAAAACTGGCATAAGTAAGTTCTTTTAAACCATCACCTAAAATCATTAAGTAGAAATCACTCCCGTCTGTAGTCCGTTGAAAGGCATTGGTTGTTGTGGGCAATCCATTGGTATTATCTAAATTAGGATTATTAATCAAATTTACACTACCGCCCCATCCACTAAAATACAACCTATCACATTTATCAATTACAAACGCAGTTGGCGATAAACTTGGATACAAAGCCGATTTACCAAAAGTGGTTGATACTATTTCTGTTGATAAATTGCGGTTAAATCCTTTTATAAATTGTTTTCCATTGGGTACATTATAAACACCAGGAGTTACATTGATGGCACCAGCGGTTTGTCCAATTACATAAACATCTCCCCTATCGTTTACCTGAATTAAAAATGATTGATCGTACGAGGGAGTGCCAACATAAACCGTAGTTGGTGTTCCAGAACCGTTTGTATTCGTTCTTAAAATATAACCATCTACACCACCTTTGTAAGGATAGATAACAGATGTTCCCGGTAAATTACTAGAAGTAGTTCCACCTGTTACGTACAAATTATTCAATACATCAATGATAATGGCATAACAAGCATCATCGCCCGAACCACCCACATAAGTACAAAAATTTAAATTGGTAAGCGAATTATTAAATCTCGCTATCAAACCATCTATGTTTCCACCACCATAAGTTGGTTGAAAAGCATTTGGCAATGGTAATAAATCAGCATTTTTTGATGAGGTAACGCTTGAAATATAAATGTTATCAAACATGTCAACAATTACCTCTCCCCTGTACCAATCGGCATAATTATAACACAATATACCATTAGCACTTGGGTAGCCATGTTCTTCGGTTCCTGAAATACCATCGCGAGCAGCACCACCTAAAAAAGTAGAACCTATAAGCGTTATTCCGTCATTGCTAAGTTTACTTACAAAAATATCGGTTATGCCATTAAAACTTCTATCGTAGCCACTACTTGATACCGGAAAATTAGAAGAATAAGTTGAACCCATTACTACCAAATCACCAACACTATTTGCACTCATACTATGCGGTTGCTCATTATTACTTCCTCCTAAATAAGTAGCCCAAATCATATTGGTGCCATCAGGCGAAAACTTAGCAACAATACAATCGCGAGCATATTCATTGCCTATTCCATTTCCACCTGCAAAACTAGCTTGGAACCTTCCGGTAGTTTTTGGAAAATTAGCACCATAAATGGTTCCACCTGCAAAGGCATTTCCATTTAAATCAAAGGCTGAACAAAAACCAAAATTATCAGAAATTGAACCTACATAAGTTCCAAAAATTAAAGTTGGATCAATGATTAATTCTCGGTCTCTTTGGTACTCGCCTATGTTAAAACTGAGTACATTTTTATTTAATTGATACGATGAATATATACTGGTTGAAATATTCTTTAAACGTTGAAACGATTCAGGCTTTTGTTCTACAATGGTTCCAACCCAAGTTTTTACCATTAAATCTTCATTTTCTTTAAAAATAGAATCAGCACCTTCGTACCTTAATTTTATTTGATTGGGGTTAATATTGGGCTTTACTATAAAATTAGATTTAGCATAATAACCATTGCTGTTTATTTCTAAATCAATGCCTTTATATACATTTTTTAACACAATTTGTCCATAAGCTCTTACCTTACTGCGCCAATTATCTTGACTGCCATTAAAAAAATTATAATACTCCGCAAAAGGCATATTGGCCTCTACTGTTACATTTTCTGGAGTGCCATTTTCAAAAAAAACTTTTACTACTTGCGCATTGGCTTGCGTTATTTTATCACCATGTTGATGATCGTGAACGGCTTTTTTATCAATTAAGTAATAAGTTAAACAATTTTTTGATACAAATAAATGCCCACCAGGAATGTCGGCTTTAAACAAAACCTCGGGTATCCACTGACCTTTATTTTCGATAAATTTTATTTGAAATTTAGCATCGCCTATGGCCCATGAAGCCAAGCTAAAACTACACAATAACAGCGCCATTACCACGCTTTTAGGCATTGCATTTATTGTTTTAATAATATACTTATTTAGTAGAGTTAGCACCAAAGATTAACCATTAATGCTGAGCAATTTACAAATATTTGTGAGCTAACCACACTTAATTTAAACTAAAACAAAAAAATTACAATTCTGGAGGAAATGTTAAATGTTGGATTTTAAATGATGAAGTTTGAAAGAGTTCGGAATGCGGGCTACTAGCTGCTGGCCTCTGGCAGCTGGCTTGGAGAGTGATGAATTAAACGAATATTAGACATCGAAAAACCGTCAACTAACAAAGCGCGGGAATAATTCCCCCTTGTGCGTTGGACTTGCGCAAAAGAGAAGGGGGTTAGGGGGATGTGTGTGCGTAATTCTTTTCCTCCCCACAAGGGGGAACATTACCCGCACTTTTATTTTCAAAAAATTTTACCAACAAACATTTTCGCAACAAACGCTTCCCCCTTGAGTGTTGGACTTGGGCGAAAGAGAAGGGTACCGAAAGCTTTCGGTAAGGGGGATGTATGTGTATGATAATTAAAAAACACATCCCCCTTCGGCCTTGCCTTTCCTACCCACAAGGGGGAATATTTCCCGCACAAACCAACAACCCAATCACGCCTTGAGTTACAACAATCAAACAATATAACCATCCAACAATTTAACAATTAATCAATTAACCCCCTTCATACTCAAACTAATTCTTTTCCTAGCCAAATCAACTTCCAATACTTTTACTTGAACCTGTTGTTGCAGTTTTACTACTTGGTTAGGATCCGAAATGTATTTATCGGCCAATTGCGATATATGAACCATACCATCTTGTTTTACCCCAATATCTACAAAACAACCAAACTTGGTAATATTGGTTACAATGCCTGGTAATACCATGCCTTCATATAAATCTTCTGGTTTTTTAACATTGGCAAAAGTAAACGGCTTAAGTGTTTCCCTCGGGTCGCGGCCAGGTTTGGCTAACTCCTTTAAAATATCGTTGATGGTTAATAAACCTGCTGTTTCTGTTATATAATTTTCGGGCTTTATAGCCTTTCTAATCACTTCGTTTTTTACCAAATCTTCTACCTTGCAACCATTTTGTTTGGCCATTTGCTCCACTATTCCATAACTTTCAGGATGCACCGCACTGTTATCTAACACATTTTTAGCATCAGGAATACGTAAAAAAGCTGCACATTGTTCAAAAGTTTTTTCACCCAAACGTGGTATTTTTTTCAACTGACTGCGCGAGGTAAATGCCCCATGTTCATTCCTAAAATTAATAATATTTTGAGCCGTTTGCGCACTTAAACCCGAAACATAAGTAAGCAAACTTTTACTAGCAGTATTTAGGTTAACTCCTACTTGGTTTACACAACTTTGCACCACCACATCCAAACTTTGTTTCAATTTATTTTGATCCACATCGTGTTGGTACTGCCCCACTCCTATCGACTTGGCATCAATTTTTACCAACTCAGCCAATGGATCGGCAAGCCTACGACCAATAGATACTGCACCGCGCACTGTTACATCTTTATCCGGAAATTCATCTCTAGCCACTTCACTAGCCGAGTAAACCGAAGCACCATTTTCGTTCACCATAAACAGTTGTGGCTCGTTTTTAAAGTTAATGCCTCTTACCAAATCTTCTGTTTCGCGGCCCGCAGTACCGTTGCCTATGGCAATAGCTTCTATATTATACTTTTCAACCAAAAAAGCAAGCTTAGCAATGGCCTGTTGTGCATCGCGTTGCGGCTCGTGAGGATAAATAATATCATCGGCCAATAACTTTCCTTCTTCATTTAAGCATACCACTTTACAGCCCGACCTAAAACCTGGGTCTATGGCTAAAATACGCTTGCTACCCAAAGGTGCCGACAGTAATAATTGCTTTAAATTTTCGGCAAAAACCCTAATGGCTTCTTCATCGGCTTTGGCTTTAGCTAAATTTCTAAACTCAGTTTCCATAGAAGGTGCCAACAATCGTTTGTAAGCATCTTTCACAGCCAATTCTATTTGATAACTGCTATCGTTATTGCGTTTTATAAACTGAAACTCCAGTTTTTGAACTGCTATGTCTTCATCAGGCTCAATGTTTAATTTTAAAAAACCTTCTTCTTCGCCTCTAAACACTGCCAAAAGCCTGTGCGATGGACAACGATTCAATGGTTCATCGTACTTAAAATAATCTTGGTATTTACTGCCTTCTGCTTCCTTGCCTTTAGCCACTTTGGTATAAACCACTGCATGTTTTTCAAACTGATTACGCACCAAGTTACGTGCCTTGGGGTCTTCGTTCACTATTTCGGCTATAATATCTCTAGCGCCTTGCAATGCTTCATCTTCGGTTTGCACGCCATTTTTTAAATAACGCGCTGCTTCTATTTCTACACTGTTGTTATTTTCTTTCAGTAACCATAAAGCCAAAGGCTCCAAACCTTTTTCGCGGGCTATACTAGCCTTGGTTTTACGCTTTGGTTTGTATGGTAAATAAATATCCTCTAGCAAGTTGGTATCCCAACAATCTACAATACTTTTTTCTAAAGCAGGCGTTAGTTTTCCTTGCTCTTTTATGGTATCTATAATGGTAAGTTTGCGCTTAACTAATTCGGTATATTTTAAATTTAATAACCTTATGTTTTCAATATGTACTTCGTCTAAAGCCTGCGTAAGTTCCTTTCTGTACCGCGATATAAATGGTACGGTGCTGCCTTCGTTTAATAATTTAATGGTAGCAGCTACTTGCCTGGCCTGAATACCAAGTTGCTGCGCAATAATGGCTATAAAATCTGTTTCGTGCATAAAGAGGCACAATATATTATTTTTTTTCCTCTTGCTGTGTTCAAGTTATTAAGTGTGGATGTAGTTGATGTTTTTAGGTGTTGAAGTGTTGAGGATCGAAGTGTTAAAGTGATTTATTTTTAAAACTATCCAATTGACATTTTAGCTGAATCCTTCCATAAATAATGAGGCATTGGTTCATTCAATTCCCATGTAATATTCATTGGTTTTTCGCCTTCACTATTTACAAATTTAGCTTTTCCAACAAATACATAACCCATTGTATTTTTGAATTCATTTTTGGCCTTTTCTCTAACAAATAATAATATGTGTTTATTATTTTCAAATTGTTTTATGTAGGATAAGCCTTTTCCAATTTCAGGTCTAGCTGAATTTTGACTTTGCCAATGAAAAAGCAACTCACTAATTGCATAATCATTATACATGGTTGTAGGAGAAAAATTTTCTTCAGATTTTACCAAATCTATGAACAAAATTTCAGTGTTTAGATCCTTGTTTTCAGCAACCCCTACGCCAATTCTATTTGAAGAAGATTTATCAAACTTGTTCATTCTAAATGCTACTAAGATTTGGTCTCTTGTATACCTTGAGTGAAGTTTTAAAGGTTGACTATATGGAAGATCAATATCTATTTCCTTAAAATCAATTTTTTCAATTAAATACTCCAAAACTTCAATTATTTCTTTTACCATAATCTTGTTTTTACCTATCTCTTTTATACTTTCTTCTAATGAAATAAAACCACCTGCATTTTGCCAAATATCGTAATGAATCATCAATAGCATAGCTTGTTCTTCGTTGCTAAAATCAGACGTTTTAATGTCAAAATTTTTATTAGCTATTTTTAGAAAAAAAGTAAAATAACTTAATGAATTTGTTGAAAGGAGTTTTTTATAAATGCCTGAAACAATTTGTTTTTCATTCAAAGAATCAAAATTATCAATAACACCTGCAATTTGACAAAGCCTTTTCCAACTATCTTTTGAATAGATAGATTGAATTGGAATATTATTGAATTCTATAAAGTTGTTTAAAGTTAAAGGTAAAGTAGTTTGGTGCTGATAGTTTCTAATTTTCTGTATTATTTGATTTCTGTTTAAACTAGTAGCAGCAATAATATTTTTCAATATATTTTCTTTAGCTTTTTTCTCCAAAATAATAGAACAGCCTAATGGTAAATGAGGGAAGTTATCTTCTAATTCTTTTTGAACAGTCGTGTTTGTTTTACCTATTAGCGCTCTGAATTTGTTTTCAAAATTATATTCAGGTCTTGCATTGCCAACAAAATCAAGGATTGTTAAACAATCCTTTCCATGAGCTAAACGCAAGCCTCGTCCTAGTTGTTGAAGAAAAACTGTTAAACTTTCTGTCGGTCTTAAAAATAAAACTGTATCTATTTCGGGAATATCTACTCCTTCATTAAATATATCAACTACAAATAAATAGTTAATTTCTTTTTTTATTAATTGTTGTTTCAAAAATTCCCTATTCTGAGTATTTGTACTTGTTAGATATTCAGCTTTCAAACCTGCCAAACAAAACTTTTCTGCCATATATTTTGCATGTTCTATTGAAGCACAAAAACCTAATGTTCGTAAATCATAAATATCCTTAGTATACTTATTCAGATTGTTAATAATTTCATTAACGCGTCTATCGTTTGCAGTATATAAATTGGTTAATTCACTCGCAACATATTTTCCATTCTGCCAAGCAACATTTGATAAATCAATACTATCAGAAATTCCAAAATACTGAAAGGGTGAAAGTAATTTTTGATTCAAAGCCTCCGGCAACCTAATTTCAGCAGCAATTTTATTACAGAAATCTTCTAAAATATTTTCATTGTCCATTCTCTCAGGAGTGGCTGTTAATCCGAGTAAAATTTTAGGTTTGAAGTAATTTATAATAGGCCTGTAACTAGATGCAGAAATATGATGAACTTCATCAACAATAATAAAATCATAATATTCAGGAGTTAACTTCAAATCATTGATTTTATTATTTAAAGATTGAACCGAAGCAAATACATATTCGAAGTTATTTGGTACAATTCCATCTACCCAAAGTTCGCCAAAGTTATTGTCTTTTAAAACACCTTGAAATGTTGATCTAGCTTGTGTTAATATTTCTTTTCTATGTGCAATAAATAATAATTTAGCTGATTTGTTCTTTAGTTTGAATTGCTGATAATCAAAACCTGAAATAACAGTTTTTCCAGTACCTGTAGCTGCTACAATTAAGTTTCTAAATCTTTGATGAACATTTCTTTCAACTTCAAGCTTTTTTAAAATTTCAGATTGATAATTATGAGGTTTTAAATCAAAATATGCTGTAGTATTCACGTACTCCTTTGATATTTTACCCTGCTTCAAAGCATTAGTTAACTTTTCAGAATGTATTTTAACATCAAAAAGTTCAAAATCTCTACTTTGCCAATAGGCTTCAAAAGTTTTTTGAAATTTGTCTATAATATGACTTACCTCTTTTGTTGTTATTTTTATGTTCCATTCCAAACCATCAGTAAGAGCTGAACGAGAAAAATTTGATGAACCAATGTATCCCGTATGAAATCCTGTATTTCTATGGAATAAATAGGCTTTGGCGTGCAACCTCTCATTTCCAGTATTATATGAAATCTTTACTTCAGTATTCTTTAAACTTGACAATAATTGAATTGCTTTAAAATCGGAAGCGCCCATATAGGTAGTTGTTATAACTCTGAGTTTTCCTCCTCTTTCAGTAAATTCCCTTAGCTCCCTTTCTAAAATAATAATACCTTTCCATTTAATAAATGAAACTAATAAATCTATTTTATCCGATGATAAAATTTCTTTTTTCAACTCACTTTCTAAAGAAAGTCCAGCGTTTCCACCCGTAAATAATTCGCTATGTGTTAATCTTGTATAAGGTGTTATTTCCTTTAAGTGTAAGTCCAAATCGGAGAAGTGAGAATCTACTTTTGAAAAAATTGCTTTTAAAATTTTACCTTCAGTAACAATTAAATCATCTTCAAATTCTTCCTTATTTAATTCTTCTTTTAAAAATTGAATTATTTTGTTTGCAACTAGTATTTGAGTTTGAAGCGCATCTTCTCCTTTTATAAAATTTAAAGCGTGTTTTATAGATTTACCAACATGATTTGATAAAATTTCAGCAGCCTCGGCTTTGTCAATAATTGTTTTATCATCAACGAAAAATAAGTCTTTATCTATATCATTTAACTTAATATTTATAAGCTTAGTTACAAGCTCTTCATATATACCTTGGTTCATAGTTTTATGTTAATTAACTCATGTAAAATCGGCAAGTCTGCTTCTGCCCAATCCAAACTTAATAAATTATTTTTATCTAATAATTTATATGTAGCATGTTCCATGAGATTTATTTCTCCTGATTTATAACTAGCTATAAATGGGATTAGATTTATTGAAAATGATTCGTAAAAGTGAATGTTTGGTGTTAACCTTTCTAAAACTTCAATCTCAATATTTAACTCCTCTTTTATCTCCCTGATAATACATTCTACTTCATTTTCTCCTTGTTCTAGTTTTCCTCCTGGAAATTCCCATTTTAAAGGCAAGCTCATTTTTTCACTTCTTTGAGTTACTAAAATTTTATTATCCTTCAAAATAATTGCACATGTAACATTTATAACTTTCAAACTAATTATTTTTCATGCAATTAAAATAATATAAATTAATTAGTAAATTAAGATTTACAACAATAAATCCACAAAATCGTAAAATGCTAACGAATACATAATATCCCGATTCTATCATTACAACAACCCATTATCAAAATCTTCATCAAATTGCATGATAAATTCATAATTACAATTTTTTAAAAGACAAAAATGTATTTCTGTTTTAGAATTTGTATGAGACAAGTCTAAAATAATATCTGACCTACTTCCACATTTTGGACAAGTTGTAGGTTGATCTGAAAAAATATAAACTTCAAAATAATTTACCATTTTCTAATACTTTTTATCCTAATTCCTACTTTTTCAGAAATGTCCATAACACGCAACTTATTTTAAAAGCGCGCCTCAAAACATAGGCTATAAGTGAACTTTTAACCATAAACTTAGACTATAGTATAAGTTTCTAAGTACTAGTATTATCAAAAATTTAAGCAGAATCAATGTTGATATTTTGTTACTTTTTTAGCAGTAAGATTGAATTCTTAAAAGCTAATTTGGATTACATAAAAGTTTATTTGAAGGACTCAGAAATAAATTTTCAGGTCATAGAAGATTAGTGGAAAGGGATAGCAAGAGACTGTCGAAAAAAGTGTGTAAACTCGATGCTGCAAAACTATTTGAATAAATCTGTTAAATGTGGAAAGGATGCCCTTCGACATGCTCAGGGTGACAGGTAAATTATGAATAAACAAACTCGTAACCCAACAACCCGCAACCATGCTTCGGCTCCGCTCATCAACCGTCTTTAAAAAACTCGTAACCCAACAACTCGCAACTCCTAAACTCGCAACTCCTAAACCCGCAACCCAAAAACCCGCAACCATGCTTCGGATCCGCTCAGCAACCGTTCTTTAAAAAACTCGCAACCCTACAAACCCGCAACTCCTAAACCCGCAACCCGCAACCATGCTTCGGCTCCGCTCAGCAACCGTACTTTAAAAAACCTGCAACCCTACAAACCCGCAACTAACTTAGTACTGTAAACTATGCACTAAATACTATGAACTAAGAACTAAAAACTATATAATTGCAGCCGTTAACACATACCTATGGCCATTATTAAACCTTTTGCGGCATTGCGCCCAGCTAGAGATAAAGCAGCACAAGTATCTGCCCCAAGTTACGATAGTACATTGCGCGAACTTTCAACCCACGAAATTATGCGTAATCCATACAGTTACTTACATGTAGTAAAACCGTATTTGCATTTTAAAGGCGAAAAGAAAAATCCTGAAAAACATTTTCCATTAGGATTAGAATACTTAAATAAATTTAAGGCCGAGCAAGTGTTAATTAAAGACAGTGAACCTAGTTTTTATGTGTATAGGTTAATTAAAGGCAGTGTGGCCTACACTTCGCTTATAGCCTCGGCCTCGGTTGATGATTATAAGAATAATGTAATTTTAAAACACGAAAATACGTTAACCGAAAAACAAAACGAGTTAGCCGAACATATAGAGTTTTACAGCGGTTTAGGAAATCCTGTATTACTTACCTATCCTGATAATAACGATATAGAAGAGGTAGTAAACCGCACCATTGCCAGCCATGCGCCTGAGTATAATTTTATAAGCCAAGACCAACTAAAACATAACCTTTGGCCTATTCATAACAAAGCTGATATTGCTACCATTGAAGCCGCTTTTGGCACCATGAGTAATTTATACATTGCCGATGGACACCATCGCAGTGCTGGTTGTGCTACTTACTGCGATATCATGCGTAGTAAAAACCCTGATTATAACGGTCAAGAATTATTTAACTTTTTCCCTGTTTGTTTAATTCCATTTAACAAGCTACATATTTTTGAATACCACCGTTTGGTAAAAGACGAAGCCATGGTAAATGGCGGTAATTTTATGGCCCAAATTGGCGAGTATTTTAATATTATTCCAAGTGGGCATGTGCCAGTGCAGCCATTAGCCAAACGCGAGTTTGGTATTTACTTAAATAACGATGCTTATGTAATTACGTTAAAACCTGAGTTTGAAAATGCACTATTAGGTACATTAGCTAATTTAGATGTAAGCATTGTAGAAGAGTTTATTTTAAAACGCATATTTAATATTACCGATAGTAAAACCGATAAACGCTTAAGTTTTATAGATGGAAGCCGTGGTTTATTAACCTTACAAAGCGCGGTAGATAGTGGCGATTTTGATTTGGCTATTACTTTATTCCCAACCAGTATATCGGAAGTTAAACAAGTAGCAGACGAGAATTTAATTATGCCTCCAAAATCAACTTGGATAGAACCCAAAATTAGAACAGGATTGGTTATTTACGAAACAGTTTAGTTGATTCACGCCTTGCGTGATTTCGTTGATCGTTGAAGGTTGTTCGTCATGCTGAGGAACAACCTGTCTCGCCAAAGCAGGAAAGCATCTTAACATGGTGCGGGAAATGCTCGTTTGAGATTGCTTCTCACGCTAAGGCGTGATCGCAATGACGTTTGTTGTTAGTGGATTTTCGTTAAAGTATAAGAATACTAAATTTAAAACATTCATTCACGCCTTGCGTGATTATCATTCATGCTTCGGCTTCGCTCAGCAACCAATATTCCAATGTCACACTGAACTTGTTCGATAGCTATCTGACGAAGGGAAGCATTTATTCCGCATTTTTGTCACTCCGCATTCCGAACTTTTACCCTTCCATCAAAGCATCATCGTGCTTTTTATTGGCTAACTGGCCACAAGCTGCATCTATGTCTTTACCACGGCTTCTGCGCACGGTAGCTTTCACACCGTTTTTTTCTAAATAGGCACAAAAAGCATCTATTTTTTTGCTATCAGCTTTTTCAAACTGACCGTCACCAGTGGGATTATATTCTATTACATTAACTTTAGCAGGAACTTTTTTGCAGAATTTAAGGAGCATTTTAGCATCTTCAATGCTTTCGTTAAAATCTTTAAAGGCTATGTATTCAAAGGTAATGCGGCTTTTGGTTTTATTGTAAAAATGTTGTAATGCCTTGCCTACCGCTTCTAAACTGTTGCTTTCGTTAATAGGCATTATTAAGTTTCGTTTTTCATCGCTTGCTGCGTGTAGCGAAAGTGCCAAACGAAACTTTACATTATCATCGCCCAACTTTTCTATCATTTTGGCAATACCAGCAGTACTTACTGTAATGCGCTCATTACTCATACCCAAACCTTCGGGTAAAGTAATTTTTTTAATGGCCGCCATTACATTGCTGTAATTTAACAACGGCTCCCCCATGCCCATGAAAACAATATTGGTCAATGGTTTTCCATAATGATTTTGAGCCCAATTTTTTATATGAACCACTTGGTCGTATATTTCGGCAGGTGTCAAATTACGCTCGCGTTTCATGGTACCGGTAGCACAAAACTTACACGTTAAACTACAACCCACTTGACTGCTAACACAAGCCGTCATTCTGTCTTCGGCTGGAATTAAAACTCCTTCTACCAAAAATCCATCATGAAGCCTAAAACTACTTTTTATTGTTCTATCTTCGCTAACCTGTTTATCTTGAACTTTTATATGATTGATACAAAACTCTTCGTTCAGAAGATTACGCAATTCGATAGAAAGATTACTCATTTCATCAAAACTGGTAGCCGACTTTTTCCAAAGCCATTCATACACTTGCTTACCCCTAAAAGCAGGCTGACCTTTTTTTACAAAAATGTCTTTTAATTCGTCAAGCGTAAGTTCGCGTATATCTATTTTGTTCAAAATTTTTGAGGGCTAAAATAACTACTTATTCGTCATTGCAAGGAACGAAGCAATCTAACTGAGAGATTGCTTCGTTCCTCGCAATGACAAAATGAAAACTTTATTTAATCTCAGCAATTACGGTTTTACCACCTTTAACCACTTGATTTAAAGTAACATTTATTTTAGCATCTAAAGGCAAATACAAATCAACCCTTGAACCAAATTTAATAAAACCCATTTCAGCACCTTGCTCCGCTTGTTGTCCTTCTTTTACATACCAAACAATACGCTTAGCCAAAGCACCCGCAATTTGACGGAACAATACCGAAACTCCATTTGGCTTTTCAATTACAGTAGTAGTACGCTCATTTTCGGTTGACGATTTTGGATGCCAAGCCACTAAATATAAACCCGGATGGTATTTAAAATATTTTACCAAACCACCAATTGGGTTGCGGTTTACATGCACATTAAAAGGACTCATAAATACCGAAACCTGTAATCTTTTTTCGTTGTAATATTCAGTTTCCATTACTTCCTCAATTACCACCACTTTTCCATCTGCAGGGCAAATAACATGATTTTCGTTTTGAGTAACAGTAACAGTTGGATTTCTAAAAAATTGAAGAATAATTATCAAAAATACTATCGATAAACCTAAAATAACTTTTATTAACCAATCAATTTCAGTAAAACCAATGGCAAAATTTAAGGCAAATAATCCTAATAGCGTAATTAATATGGTAGCTTTTCCTTCTTTATGTAGCATGTTTTGTGTTTTTAATTAATCGGCAAATATAAATAAAGCTACTAAATTGCCTACCGTTTTTTTAATTATACCATTTTGATTTACAAATAAGCCCGCGTATTTGGTGTAAATCTTAAATGGTGTTATACCGCTGTAAAGTAATTTTAGCCATAAAATATAGAAGCGGTATTAAATACATATTAGCTACTTACCTCAATTTTTAAATTTATTTTTAGGCGTAACCCATTTGGCCCAATTCTGAGGCCATTGCAAGCCAAAATGGGTCGGGCTATTCGCTCCAATCTTTTTTACCAAAACCACAAAGCCAAAACAAAAAAGGATTTCCGCTGCTATCCCTTACGCATGGATTGAATTATGAATTATAAAAGATGAATTATGAATTATGAAAATAATAACCCGCAATAAATAACTCGCAACCAAGAAACCCAAACTAAGTACTTCGAACTGAAAACTTCGAACTGAAATAAAGAACTTAATCAGTTTGTAAAACACTTATGTACTTTTTTTGTATTTCTATTTAGACTAAATATAAATAGTTTCATTATTTAGTTTAAATTTGCCACCCTAAACTTAAACAAAAGTTAGAAAATGTCTGATACACAAGAAGTTGATATAATTGACCAAGTAGTTAGTCAAGAATATAAATACGGATTTACTACCGATATAGAAATGGATTCGGCCCCAATGGGTTTAAGCGAAGACATTGTAAGATTTATTTCGGCTAAAAAAAATGAGCCAGAATGGATGCTAGAATGGCGCTTAAAAGCTTATCGCTATTGGTTAACCTTGGAAGAACCTAATTGGCAAAACTTTAATCTAGATCCAATTGATTATCAAAAAATTATATATTACGCTGCTCCTAAAGAAAAAATAAAATTAGATAGTTTAGATCAAGTTGATCCTGAATTACTAAAAACTTTCGAAAAACTTGGAATCAGCCTAACTGAACAAAAGCGTTTAACAGGCGTAGCAGTTGATGCAGTTTTTGATTCAGTTTCAATTGCAACTACTTTTAAAGACCAACTAGCCGAAAAAGGTGTAATTTTTTGTGCCATCAGCGAAGCTTTACACGAGCATCCTGAATTGGTAAAAAAATACATTGGCTCAGTGGTTCCTTATACCGATAATTATTTTTCAGCGCTAAACGCAGCCGTATTCAGCGATGGAAGTTTTGTTTATATTCCAAAAGGCGTTCGTTGCCCAATGGAATTGTCTACCTATTTCCGAATCAATGCCGAAAATACAGGTCAGTTTGAGCGTACTTTAATCATTGCAGACGATAATAGCTATGTTAGTTATTTAGAAGGTTGTACCGCTCCTATGCGAGATGAAAACCAATTGCACGCAGCTGTTGTGGAATTAATTGCAATGGAAAGTTCTGAAATCAAATACTCAACTGTTCAAAACTGGTATCCTGGCGATAAAGACGGAAAAGGTGGTATTTATAATTTTGTAACCAAACGTGGAAGCTGCGAAGGTGCGCACTCTAAAATTAGCTGGACACAAGTAGAAACAGGAAGTGCCATCACTTGGAAATATCCAAGCTGTATTTTAAAAGGTGATTACTCAAACGGAGAGTTTTTCTCAGTAGCAGTTACCAATAATATGCAACAAGCCGATACTGGAACCAAAATGATTCACATTGGTAAAAACACCAAAAGTAGAATTGTATCAAAGGGAATTTCAGCCGGAAAATCGCATAATACTTACCGAGGTTTAGTAAAAGTAAATAAAAAAGCTGAAAATGCCCGTAACCATACCCAATGCGATAGTATGTTAATTGGTAGCCGAAGCGGAGCGCATACTTTTCCTTACCTAGAAATTAGCAATAATACCGCCACAGTAGAACATGAGGCAAGTACTAGTAAAATTGGTGAAGATCAAATATTTTATTGCAACCAACGAGGCATAGGAACTGAAGAAGCGATTGGATTAATTGTAAACGGTTTCTGTAAAGAAGTATTAAACCAATTACCAATGGAATTCGCAGTTGAAGCACAAAAGCTTTTAGCGGTAAGTTTGGAAGGAAGTGTTGGATAGACAATAGTTTTGAGTTCTTAGTTCTAAGTACTTAGTTATGAGTAAAATTGAAAAGGTGGAGGAATTAATTTCATGGCAAAAATCAAAAGATTTAACCATTGAAATTTATAAGATTACTAAAAACAGTTCATTCTCAAAAGATTTTGGACTTTGCAATCAAATACAAAGAGCAGCAGTTTCAATACCTTCAAATATTGCCGAAGGGTTTGGAAGAGGAGGAAATAAAGAATTTCTTCAGTTTTTATCAATTGCAAAAGGTTCATTATATGAACTAAAAACTCAATTGATAATAGCATTTGAAATTGGTTACATAAATGACATTGAATATAATAAATTAAAAAATGATTCAGAAGAAATAGGTAAATTAATTACAGGTTTTATGAATTATTTGAGTAAATCAGAATTAAAAGGAATAAAATATAAATAAAAGTTCTGTTCTGTTCAACTAAGAACTAAGAACTGAGAACTAAGAACTACAACATGTTAAGTATAAAAAATCTAAAAGCAGAAATAGAAGGTAAAAAAATTCTAAATGGATTAAACCTTGAAGTAAAGGCAGGCGAGGTGCATGCAATCATGGGGCCAAATGGTGCAGGTAAAAGTACTTTATCGGCAGTATTGGCTGGTAGAGCAGATTACGAAGTAACCGAAGGAACTGTTGACTTTGATGGCAAAGATTTATTAGAATTAAGTCCAGAAGATAGAGCACGTGAAGGTGTGTTTTTAGCTTTTCAATACCCAATTGAAATTCCAGGTGTAAGCAATACCAATTTCCTAAAAACAGCCATCAACGAAAAGCGTAAATACCAAGGTTTAGAGCCAATGGAAGCTACCGACTTTTTGAAAATGATGCGCGAAAAAATGGAATTGGTTGAGATGGATAAATCGTTAACCAGCCGTTCGTTAAACGAAGGTTTTAGTGGTGGTGAGAAAAAACGCAACGAAATTTTCCAAATGGCTATGCTTGAACCTAAATTAGGCATTTTAGATGAAACCGATTCAGGATTAGATATTGATGCATTGCGTTTGGTGTCGGAAGGTGTAAATAAATTACGCAACAAAGAGCGTTCGTTTATTGTAATTACGCATTACCAACGCTTATTGGATTATATCGTTCCTGATTTTGTTCATGTATTATATAAAGGCCGCATTGTAAAAAGTGGCGATGCAAGTTTAGCTAAAGAATTGGAAGAAAAAGGCTACGACTGGATTAAACAAGAAGTAGAAGCTAATTCATAATAATTAGCCAGAAACAAAACAGCCACAGATTGCACAGATTACACAGAAATTAATCAGAAAAATTAGTGTACTAAACGATTAATTTGTAAAATCTGTGGCTAAAAAATAAACGGAATAAATCAGTGTCATCAGTGAAATCTATGGCTAAAATTTAAAAAATAATGTTAGTAGAAAATATAAAAGCAGAGTTTAATTTATACAAAAATCAAGCGGAGAAAAGTGATTTCTTTTTGAAGCGTGAAGAAGCTTTTGCTGAATTTGAAAAAGTTGGTTTTCCTACCACCAAAAACGAGGAATGGAAATATACCAACCTTAAAAACATTACCAATCAGTCGTTTCAATCAACTTGCGAAAGTACCATTGAAACAGAATTGATGTTATCGCACGCATTTTTAAAAGAGCTAACAGCTAATAAATTGGTTTTTGTGAATGGAAGTTTTAGACCAGAACTTTCAACAATTATCGAAACTGACGAAAGCATTGTTATTTCTACTTTAGCCAAAGCAAAAACAGCTCATAGCGAATTGTTTAACAAACACTTTGGCAAATATGCACCCATTGAAGGACAAGGCTTAAATGCCATGAATACTGCTTTATTAAGCGATGGAGCTTTTATATATGTTCCCAATAATAAAACAGTAACTAATCCTGTTATCATTGTTAATATTGCTGATTCAACCGATGTAAATGTATTGTGCCAACCTCGCAATTTAATAATTGTAGAAAAAAGTGCTTCATTAACTTTGGTTGAAACTTTTTATGCCGTTGGCAATAATCCTTCGTTTACCAATGTGGTTAACGAAGTTTATGCAAATGAAAATGCGCATATTGAACATTATAAAATTCAAAACCAAGAAGGTGAAAGTTACCACAATAATTTTACCCAAATTTTTCAAGAAGCAAACACCAATATAAACCACGTAACTTTAACATTAAGTGGTACTTTGGTGCGTAACAACTTGCATTTTTTCATGAACGGACAAAACTGCAATAGTTTATTGTATGGTTTGTACATGCCTCATGGAACAGAGTTAGTTGATAACCACACTCGTGTTGACCACGCATTTCCAAATTGCCATAGCGATGAATTATACAAAGGCATTATGATGGATAAATCGGTGGCGGTGTTTAATGGAAAAATTATGGTGCATTTAGATGCGCAAAAAACCAACGCTTACCAACGCAATCAAAACATTTTATTGAGCAATGAAGCAACGGTAAATACCAAACCACAGTTAGAAATTTTTGCCGATGATGTAAAATGTACGCATGGCGCAACTATTGGTCAATTAGATGAAGAACCTATGTTTTATTTACGAAGCAGAGGAATTCCTGCAGATGTGGCCAGAAAAATGTTATTAAACGCATTTGCCGATGACATAGCTGAAAGAATTAAAATTCCAGAATTGGTTGAATTGCTAGAACAAGAAATAGAGAAAAAGATATAAGATTAGCCACAGATTGCATAGATTACATGATTGAAGGTAATTTAAATATAGAAGAAATAGCTAAAAAAGTAATTGGTTGTGCAATCAAGGTTCATAAAGCATTAGGACCTGGCTTATTGGAATCAGCATACAAAGAATGCTTATATTATGAAATGATAAAAGCTGGTTTATTTGTTGAAAAAGAAAAGCCAATGCCTTTAATTTATGAAGAGGTTAAATTAGAAATTGGTTATAGAATAGATCTACTAGTAGAGAAAAAATTGGTAATAGAAATAAAGTCAAAAGAAGCCTTGAATGATGTTGATTTAGCACAAACACTAACTTATTTAAAAATAGGCGATTTTAGACTAGGTCTTTTGATAAACTTTAATGTAACTCTTTTGAAAAATGGACTTAAAAGAGTAGCTAATAAAATAGAAAACTAATAGTCAAGAAGATTAACCGCAAAGAACACAAAGAAAAATACGCAAAGAGCGCAAAGAAAACCTTTGTGAGCTTAGCGAAACAACTTAGCAACCTTTGTAATTAGAAAAAGCAAAGAACGCATATAAATCCTTTGTGACCTTTGCTGTTAAGATAGAGAACCGCAAAGAACACAAAGAAAAATACGCAAAGAACACGAAGAAAACCTTTGAGAATTATGTGAACTTAGCGGTTAAAGGATATAACAACAAAGAACAAAAAAACTTTGTGACCTTAGCGAAACAACTTGGCGATCTTTGCGGTTAGAAAAAAAGCAAAGAACGCATATAAATCCTTTGTAACCTTTGCGGTTAGAAACCTAAAAAATATGTCAAATATAGATATAACATCAATAAGAAATCAGTTTCCAATACTTCATCAAGAGGTAAATGGAAAGCCATTGGTTTATTTTGACAATGCTGCTACTACGCAAAAACCAAAATCTGTAATTGATGCTTTGGTTAAATATTATAGCACCGATAATGCAAACATTCACCGAGCAGCTCACACGTTAGCAGCTCGCTCTACTGACATGTTTGAAGATACGCGCAAAACCATTCAAACATTTATCAATGCGAAGGAAGCCGAAGAATGCATTTTTACCAAAGGAGTAACTGAAAGTATTAATTTAGTTGCTCAAACTTGGGGTCGAACATTTTTGCAAGCAGGCGATGAAGTAATCATTACCACCATGGAACACCATAGCAATATTGTTCCTTGGCAAATGATTTGCGAAGAAAAAGGTGTTATTTTAAAGGTAATTCCAATAAACGAAGCTGGTGAATTATTGATGGATGAGTATGATAAAATGCTTTCATCAAAAACTAAAATGATAGCTTGTGTTTGGGTAAGTAATGCTTTAGGAACCATTAATCCTGTAAAGGAAATTATACAAAAAGCACATGCTGTAGGAGCTAAAGTTTTATTGGATGGCGCACAAGCTTGTTCGCATTTAGCAGTTGATGTACAAGATTTAGATTGCGATTTTTTAGCCGTTTCATCTCATAAATTATACGGCCCAACTGGTGTTGGAGTGCTTTATGGCAAAAGAGAATTATTAGAAGCCATGCCGCCTTATCAAGGTGGAGGCGAAATGATAAAAGAAGTAAGTTTTGAAAAAACTACTTACAACGAAATTCCTTACAAATTTGAAGCAGGAACACCCAATATTGGCGATGTAATTGCCTTTAAATATGCTTTAGATTTTGTAAATGAAATTGGCAAAGAAAACATTGCCACCCACGAAAATGCATTATTAAAACATTGCATGGAAGAATTGGAACAAATCAACAAATCCGTAGAGACGTATAATTATACGTCTCTACAAGAACAACCAATAACCCTAATCGGAACAGCAAAACAAAAGGTTTCAGTTCAATCATTTGTAATTAACGGAATGCATCATTTTGATGCAGGAATGATGTTGGATGCCAAAGGAATTGCGGTAAGAACGGGTCATCATTGCACACAACCATTAATGAACCGATTGGGTTTAGATGGAACCATTCGAGCTTCGTTTTCGGTTTATAATACCTTAGAAGAAATAGATGTATTTTTGGAAGCAGTAAAGAAATTAGTAGTATTAACCGCAAAGCACACAAAGTAAAAACGCAAAGAGCACAAAGAAAAGCTTCGCGAACTTTGCGAAATAACATAGCGACCTTAGCGGTTTAACTTAGGAAAATGAAAGTAATATAAAACATTTAAAACGAAATCATTGAAAATTGTAAGATATTTGACAAATTTAAAATGAATTTACCATGAAAACAATTTTATCATTTTCTCTATTTCTAATTGCAATAACTATAACAAGTTGTTGTACAAAAGTTGCGTGTGGCGAAGGTCCTTCAAAAATTGTAAAAGGGAATACCTTAACTTTACTTGATTCGGTTGAGATTAAAATATTTACTTCAAACACCAATTTTTCAAAAGCAATTGATAGTATTTACTTATATAATTATATTAATGAATATAGAATTACAGATTTTACAAAAGATTATAAAGTAACTGTTTTGGCTAGTAATAAAATTTATTTAATAAACGACTTTACAAAAACCAACCAACCATGTAATGAATGTGCTATTGGCAGCGGAACATCGGAGGAAGTTTATACTAAATTTAAAGTAAATGGAGTAGAACAAAACTTTTCAAATATTGAAATAAACAAATAAATAAAAGATAGCAACAGATTGCTCAGAAAAAATTATCAAATAAATAAATCACAGGCTAGAAGCTAGTTGCTAGTGGCAAAAAACTATGAACTAAAAACTTATAACTAAGAACTTATAACTAAGAACTATTTGAAAAATATAACAGACATACAAAACGAAATCATCGACAACTTTGAGTTATTTGATGGCGATATGGAAAGCATATTGTTTTACTTAATGGATTTAGGTAAAAAACTACCTGCCATGCCCGAAGCTCATAAAACAGAAGATTTTATAGTGAAAGGTTGCCAAAGTAAAGTTTGGGTTTATCCAAGTTTTGTTGATGGCAAAGTTATTTTTGAAGCAGATAGCAATACCGAAATAACAAAAGGTTTGGTGAGTTTATTGGTACAAGTTTGGAGCAACCAAACCCCTGACGAGATATTAAACAGTGAATTGTTTTTTATAGAAAAAATAGGCATGAGCCGCATGATTGGAAGCCAACGAAGCAATGGATTTTCTAGCATGATTAAACAAATAAAAATGTATGCATTAGCTTATAAGGCTGCTGGCCACTAGCCACTAGCTTCTAGCTGATAAATTGTAATAATAAAGAGTTTTAAAACGCCAGCGGCTAGTAGCCAGCGGCCAGAAGTAAAAAAACATGGAAGAAACCAACATAGAACATAAACCACTTCGCACTTTTGTAGATGTACAAAACGAAGCTATACAAGTTATTCAAACAGTGTACGATCCTGAGATTCCTGTAAACATTTACGAATTAGGTTTAATTTATGAAGTAAATGTTTCTAATGAATTAAACATTGAAATTGTAATGAGTTTAACTTCGCCATTTTGCCCTGCAGCGCAAAGTATGCCTGCTGAAATAAAAGAAAAGTTAAGCGCTATTGAAGGTGTAAATGAAGTGGAGGTTCGTGTAACTTTTGATCCACCTTGGAGCCAAGACTTAATGAGCGAAGCCGCCAAATTACAATTGGGATTTTTGTAATAATAAAATGAAATATCTATTTTCAATATTTCTGTTATTTACATCATTTTCAAAAGCTTTTTCTCAAAATGATGAAATTGATTCTTTGGTAATTAATCCAAAATCAGTTATTGCTGTTTCTAATTTAAATGTGCTTTATAGGGGAATAGAAAATCCAATGAGAATAGCTGTTCCGGGAGTAGAAAAAGATAAAATATTTGTTATTGCTGAAAATGGAAATGTAAGAAAAGGTTTGTTAGAAAATGAATATGTTTATTATTCTGATTCTAATGGAGTTGATGGTTATCAATTGGAAACCATTTCAGTATTTAAAATAAATAAAGTAGATACTACATTAGTTGGAAAACATATTTACAGGTTAAAGAATCTACCAAGTCCAGAAATCCAATTGGGTTCTATTAGTAAAAATGGGAAAACAAATATTGCTAAGATAAAAGATGCTAACGCAGTATATGCTATAGTGCCAGACTGTGTTCTACAATATTTTAAATACGATGTAAAATCTTTTACTATTGAATTAATTAAAACGTCAGGTGATACCATAACTTATACCAATAATAAAGGAAATATAATTGAATCTGATTTTAGAATGGAATTACGAAATGTAAAAACTGGAGATAAAATTATTCTAAAAGATGTTTATATGAAAAATTCACCTACAGGCATAGTTTCAAAAAGTAAACAAATATTAGAAGCGGAAGTGGAATAAATTAAAGCTTATAAAAAACACTTAAATTTAAACCTGCATTCCAAAGTGAAATGGGTGATTTAGGGCTAATATCATAAAATTTACAATTGAATGTAGGTTCTAGCCTAAACTCTAGGTTATTGTAATTATATGCAGCTCCCGCAGCTATAATTCCCGACATAAAAAGTAAATCTGCTCCACTCTTGTCCAACAGATTTGTACTTTGTGTTACCGAAGGCCTATCCTTAAAATAAAAATTACTTGTCATTTGTTGAGAAGTAGCAAAATTTATGGCTGTACCAGCAGAGAAGCCAAGTTTTAATTTATTTCCCCAATAAAATGATACTAAAATAGGAATTTGAAAATATTCTCTGCTATACCTGAAATCATAATCGGATGGAAATGGTATGGGGTCATTTGGATCAATAGGAATTAAATTGGCCGTACTAATGTTTCTTGTACGGTAATTATTTTGCCAAAAACCTAAGCCACTAATTATGGAAAACTTTTTAGTAATTTGGTATTTAGCTTTTACAGCTACTGTAAAACCTACTTGACCATATTCGTAATAGTTTAAAGTTTTACCCTCCCAAAAGTAGATATCACCACCATTTTCGTGAAATCTATAACTGTAATCAACAGATGCGCTGCCACCAAGGCTCCATTTGCTTTGTGCAAATACTAAATTCGTAAAAAGAATAAACAGTAAAACAATTAAATTTTTCATAAATGTATAAAATGTATTTTGTTTATTATTTAGTACTTGTATCATTTTTTTCTTTATTTTTTTCTTTACAAATTATAAAAAACACTCAAATTTAAACCTGCATTCCATAGGTATAATTCATTTGCACCATCAATGGTATAAACTTGACTAACTGCTGTTGGTTCAGCCCTAAATTCAAATTTTTTATATGGATAAGAAACCCCTACACCAATTAATCCTGATAAATATAATTTACCTACACCTTTATTATCCAATTGGCTAAAAGAAACGGTTTCTGTATGATTTTCAAAGCTTAAGTTTCTGTAACTATCAATAAAAAATGCTTTATTGAGTAATACTCCCGTGGTAAATCCAAATTTAAGTTTTTTGCCTTTGTAAAACGAAATTACTATTGGTATTTGTATAAACCCACTTTTATAAACGTAATTGGACGATTTAGGAATATTAGGATCACTTGGATCTATTACAACCAATTGAATCTCCTTTGATTTATAAGAATGAAAATAATAGCTAATTCCTGATATGACAGACCAATTGTTATTTATAGCATATTTTGCTTTTAAGCCTAAATTATAGCCTAAATTACCGACTTCAACTGTATCTAACAACTTTTTTGTCACTGCAGAAGTATTACTATTACTATAAAATCTATAACAATAATCAATAGATGCACTCCCTCCGAGGCTCCATTTACTTTGGGCAAATAACTGATTTACATTTAGCAATAAAATTAATTCAATCGGATATTTAAAAGTTTTGTTTAGCATGTACAATTAAAAAGGTATTGCAATATAAAATCATCTTTTTAAATTTTTGTTTAAAAGTACATTTGTAATACAAATAAATTAAAAATGGAAGCTTTAGTATTACTTGTTTTTTATGCGCCTGTTATGGGTTATTTAGCCATTTGTAAAGGACGCAGTTTTTGGTTATGGTTTACTATTGGTTTATTTTTACCTATTGTATCTTTATTCATCTTATTTTTCTTAAAGGATAAACCCGTGGTTATTAATCCTGAAAATGTGGTATTGTACCAACATAACGACAAAGTACTTTATACAAAGGAAATAGAAACTGCTTAATACTTTCGTTTTACCAATCTTTCCGTTTTCTTTGCAGTAAATTTATTACACCATGAGTAACATCACACTTCCGTTAATGGAACATTTTTATACACTGCAAGGTGAAGGTTTTCATACTGGGAGGGCTGCCTATTTTTTACGTTTAGGCGGTTGCGATGTGGGCTGTGTTTGGTGTGATGTAAAAGAAAGTTGGGATGCAAATAGTCATCCAAAAGTTGGATTAAATACCATGCTTCAGTACATACAAGAAGCTAAAGCCGAAATGGCTGTAATAACAGGTGGAGAGCCTCTTTTGCATAATTTAAATGAACTAACCGAATTACTACAATCAAATCATATTGAAACCAATATTGAAACAAGTGGTTCTAGCCCGTTAAGTGGCAGCTGGGATTGGATTTGCCTTTCGCCAAAAAAATTTAAAGAACCTTTATTAGAAGTGATTGAAAAAGCCAACGAATTAAAAATAGTGGTTTTTAATAAATCTGATTTTGAATGGGCAGAAAAATATGCAGCTTTGGTAAACTCTAATTGTAAGCTTTATTTACAACCAGAGTGGGATAAATCTAGCCAAATGCTTCCGCTAATTATTGAATATGTAAAACAAAATCCTAAATGGAAAATTAGCTTGCAAACTCATAAGTTTTTGCAAATACCTTAGTTTGTTAGTTGTTAGTTGTTGGTTGTCAGTTGTCAGTTGATTTCAAAATTAAGCATTCAAATGTCACCCTGAATTCAAAGAAGGGTCATAACTCATAATTTGAAAACATTGCCCTACCCCCCTTCGCTTGCGCACAAGTCCAATTCACAAGGGGGAATTGTTCCCGTGCTAAGTTAGTTGATGGTTTGTCTGTGCATTTAAAATTCTCCCAGCTAGCAGCCAGAAGCTAGCAGCCTGCATTCAACTTTCCACATTCCGCATTTTTCAAAAACCCGTCCAATCAATTAGTATAACAACAATTTTCTGGTAATAAATCAATTATTTTTTTTGCTAATTATTTAAAATATTTATAACATTTGTTGAAATAATAACTAAAAATGAAAAACACTACTTTCTTAATTGTTGAAGATGACGATTTAACACGTGAAGTTTTACGTAAAACCTTATTGGGATTAAATTATAAAAACATTTTATCTTGCAATAACGGTTTTGAAGCCATTGATATTATTCGTAAAGACAAAATAGACATTTGTATTATGGATATTGAGTTAAACAATAAATTAGATGGTGTAGATACCGCTAAAATTATTGGCGATAAAACTAAAATTATTTTCACATCAGGTCATAAAGAAAGCGATACCTTCAAACGCATTAGCGAAACCAACAGCCATGGATTTTTATCAAAACCAATTACACCTCAAATGGTGCAACAAGCTGTGGAATTAGCACTAAGCGCGCAGAGCTAAGCTATTACAGAACCTTTATTTATTTCAAAATATTTTATTTGGGCTTGAAGATTTTTAAACATTTCTTCAAGCCTTTTTTTATCGGTATCACTTATAAAAATTTGTCCAAAATTATCTTCAGCTATCATGGTTAAAATAATGGCTAACCTGTTGTTATCTAACTTTTCAAAAATATCGTCTAACAAAAGCAATGGTTTAATACCCGATTTAACATTTAAAAATTCATATTGAGCCAATTTTAAAGCAATTATAAACGACTTTTGTTGCCCTTGACTTCCCATTTTTTTTAAAGGAAACCCATTTATTTCAAACAATAAATCATCCTTATGAATGCCTTTTGTGGTGCGCTGAGCAGCTTTGTCGTTACCCAAATTTTGAACTAATAAATTAGCCAAGTTATCTTCCAATAATTGACTTTCGTACTTAAGCGAAACATCATCAGTTTGTCTACTTATTTGGTTATAGTATTTTAAAAATATTTGCTCAAAATCGAGCATAAACTGCTTACGTTGTTCAAATATAATTTGCCCAGTAGTTATTAACTTTTGATTGTAAGTATCAATTAAACTGTTGTCGAAATAGCGTTGTTCAAAAAAGCTTTTAAGTAAAGCATTTCTTTGCTCCAAAGCCTTATTGTATTGCATTAAGTTTTGCAAATAACTTTTATCAAATTGCGATATAAATGAGTCTATAAACTTACGCCTTTCTTCACTTCCTTCGTGTATTAAATAAATATCGTTTGGAGCAATTATTACCAAAGGATAACTACCAATATGATCAGCCAATTTAGGATATTCGTTATTATTAACTTTTAGTTTTTTTTTACTTCCTTTTTGAATAATTAGTTGAATTTGCTCGGTGTCGTTGTTCTTAATAAAACTGCCATTTATACTCATCTCAGTTTCGTCATTCAGTATATTTAACGAATCTTGATTTTGAAAATAACTTTTAGTAAAACATAAATAATAAATAGCATCTAACACATTGGTTTTGCCACTACCATTTAAACCCGTAAAACAGTTTATTTGATTGCTAAATTCGAACTTAGCAGTTGGGTAGTTTTTAAAATTATAAAGACGTAGATTTTTTAAGTACAAATGCATTTTAATGCTTCAAAGGTAATTTTATTTATATTGTAAAAACTCAAATCATAAATTAACAGTGAAAATCAGTAACTTAATATTGTTTGTTGGGGAAATATGATTTATAAAAGTGTTTATTGCAATTTCTAAAAAAATTCTTAATATTGATTTTTAAAAAAACACATATATGAAAAAAATTTTACTATTCAGCTCACTATTATGCAGCTTAAGTGCATTTAGTCAAGGCTATTGGAACTACAAAACCATTGGAGTTACCGATGCTTACAATCAGTTTCAAGCAACTGCTTCTACATCAATCATTTTAGACAAACCTTCAAATGATGTATTATCAGGAGCTAATACAATTCCTTTTCCATACAACTTTAATGGAACGTCTTACTCCTCATACAAAGTAAGTGATAATGGTTATTTAACTTTTGATTTAACTGCAACAACTGCTCAAAATACTCCAGTGGCATTACCAAACGTTTCAGCTCCTAAAAATGCAATTTTTGCACTTTGGAGTGATATGGAATGCATTGGAAACACACAATATACTTCTGAACGCTCTCAAGTTTTCAGCTATTCATACGGAAGCTCTCCAAATAGAGTGCATGTAGTACAATGGTACGGAATGGCTAAAAAGGGCGTTACCCCTGATGGTAGTAATATTATATTCATGGCAGTAAAATTATACGAAGCTGGTGGATTTGATATTATTTATGGTGGTAAAGCTGGTTCAATTTCAGGAGTTGCTGGTTATCAAAATGCTGATGGAACTGAAGGTAAAATGATTGGTAAAACAGCTAGTTTTGCTTACCCTATTACTGCCTCAGCTTTAACTATTTTAGCTAATAAAGATATGATTGTTTACAAATTCATTGCTGGTAATCAACCTGCTTATGATGCTTCTTTGAGTAAATTAAGTATACCTGTTTATGTTGGTAAGAGTGTTGACGTACCTTTGCAAGCAACATTAATAAACTATGGTACTGAAGATTTAACAACAATAAAAGTTTATTACTCGGTAGATGGTGGTGCAACTGTTGCTGGTACTTTACCTAGCTTAACAACTGCTAACTCTGGAGGTTCAGAAATTATTACGTTCCCTACAAAATTAAATTTTTCTACTTTGGGTGTTAAATCAATAAAAGCTTGGATTGATAATCCAAATTTAAATCCTGATTCGAATGGAAAAAATGATACCGCAACAATTTCTACTGAAGTATTTAATAGCGTTATTTCTCGTAAAGTATTACATGAAGTTTTTACTTCCTCTACTTGCCCACCATGTAATCCTGGTAACATAAATTTAGATGGTATTTTAGCTGAAAACAAAGACAATTGGAATGTAATAAAATACCAAGTAAACTTTCCTGGAACTGGTGACCCTTATTATACTTCAGAAGTTGGAACCAGATTCTCATACTATTCAGCTAATTTTGCTCCTTGGTTAACTGTGGATGGTCAATGGAATCAAAATGCTAATAGCTACACTCAAGATATTTTAAATTCATTTGCTTCAAAACCATCTTTAGTTGCTATTACCGCAGACCACAAATTAGAAGGAAAAACATTTACTGTAACTGGTACAGTTACCCCTGTTCAAGCATTTACTAATTCTAATTTAAAACTTAGAATTTCTATTGTTGAAAGTAGAACAACTCAAAATGTTAAAACAAATGGTGAAACTGAGTTTTTCAATGTAAATAAAAAAATGTTACCTAATGCTACAGGAACTGCAATTAGCTTCTCAACCGGTACAGCAGTTAATTTTAACCAAAGTTTTACTTTCCCAGGTAACTATCGTTTACCTAATGATGGGCAAGCAGCAAATATCATTAATTTAGCCACTGAAAATTCGGTTGAAGAATTCTGGAATTTACATGCAGTAGTTTTTGTTGAAGATGATACTAAAAAAGAAGTATGGCAATCACAATCAACTGCTTCAGTATTCCCTTTAAGTGTTAAAAAAGCTAATTCAAATAACCAATTCAGTGTTTATCCTAATCCAGCTCAAAGCACTTTCAACATAGAGTTTAAAAATGCTACTACTGGTTCAATAAGAATTATTGATTTAAATGGTAAAGAAGTTTATAACACTACAATCAATTCAATGAATCAATTAATTGATTGCTCACAATTAAACAATGGTTTATACATTGTTCAAATTGAAGCTAATGGTGTAATAACTAGCCAAAAATTGAACATCGCTAAATAACTAATTTTTTAACATACTTAATTAAACCTGCTCCAAACGAGCAGGTTTTTTTTATGCATATTGGTTTGAACATTTTATGTGTCTAACATATTTATTCTTTAAATCAACCAATCCTTCATTTTTAAGTATTTAATTCAAAATGAATTATTTATGTTCGTACAAACAATTCATTTAATTATGAAAAATATTTTTACGCTACTAATTGTCATTTTTCTTTTTAGTACAAACAAAGTTGCTGCTGCTCAAATTAATGCTTGCGATATAAGCTACCAAGCTACTTCCAATAAAAATATTTATAAGGTAAATGTAAAAATATATAGAGATTGCTCGGCAGAAGTATTATGTGCTGGTTGTGAAACTCCATTTCCAAACGGAAATACCAATGGATGCACACTAAAAAACGCAGGTTTTACCACCGCCATTATTGGAATGGATAAAGGTTTTGAAGGCATAAACTATGGAGATTTTAATTTAAACATAGTAACAGGAATATCCAATGCTTACGATATTGTGGAGTTTCAAAAATGTGAAAAAATAAATTCCATTTGTACCAATTGTAATACGCGTATTCCAGGTACTTTTAAAGTAGGAGTTGAAGTATACATTTTTGAAGGATTGGTTGATTTAAGCTCAGTGCCGTTAGGCTGTTGTAATATAGCGCTTGGTATAAGCAGTAATAGTAGAAACAAATCGCTTACTACTATTATTCCTGAAGCATTTTATACTGAATGTGTAATCAATAAATGTGTTGAAAATTCATCACCAACATTTACCAACGATGCGCATGCTACCATTTGCGCTGGAGTTGATTATATTTTTGAGTTAAACCCCATTGACCCCGATGGAGATTCGTTGAGCTATAAAATGGTACCCAGCTTTAAAGCAAAAGGAGTTCCTGTTAGTTTTGTTGCACCCTTTTCAGAAAAATTTCCATTTCCCTATTTTGGACCTCCTAATCAAACTTCGCTCAACTTAAGAATAGATCCATTAACAGGTAATATCAGCTTTAGGCCTCTTGGTTTGTTTATAGCAAATATAAATGTGGAAGTATCGCAATGGCGAAAAATTGGTAATGTAACTACCCTTGTAGGCATTACTAATAGAGATTTGCAGATTAATACAACTGTGGCATGTAAAACCAATAGAATTCCATTAATTAAAATTTATAGAGAAGGGAAATTAAGTAATGGAAGTCAAGTTTTTTTTGTACAACAAGGCAAACAAATTTGTTTGGATATAGTGGCCGAAGACCAAGCAGATAATACAACTACTCCACCCATAGAAGCTGATACCACCGATTTAAAATGGAATAACCCAGGGCTATATAATACAGTTTTAGCAAACGCAAGTTTTACTCGAAATTATATTTTAAACCAACGTACTATTGATGGGCCAAAAGCTGATAGTTTTAAATTTTGTTGGACTCCACCTGCAAGCGCAATTAGAGACCTACCTCATGCTTTTACTGTAACTGGTATGGATAGAAATTGCCCATATAAAGCTTATGCTACCAGAGGAATTAATATAAAAGTAGGCGAATGGTCACTAGGAATTGATAATGTAAACAGCGAGTTGTTAAAGGTATTTCCAAATCCAGCTAACGATAAGGTAGTAATTAATTATGATGCACTAAAAACAAACCATTTTGAATTAACCATTATTGATGTATTAGGTAAAGAAGTTTATAAATTGGAGAACACAGAACCTCGCAAAAACAATGAATTGTTAATTGATTTATCAGCTTTAAACAATGGATTTTATACTGTTATATTTAAAACCAATAATGGAAATTATAGCCAAAAGTTAGTTAAAGAATAATTTATGAAATTCGAATTCGAAAAATCGAAATTCAAAACCTTATAATATTTTTTAAATTAAGTTGTTTAGCCAACAACAAGAAATTGTTGTGCATTTATTAATCTCAAAAATGTTACTTACCTCTGCCTTGAATAATGATGAGAGCGGTATAAATCAATATTCTAAAATCAATGGCAATGGAACGATTTTCGATATATAAAATATCAAACTGAAGGCGTTCTACCATTTCATCAATATTTTCGGCATAACCATATTTAACCATTCCCCAACTGGTAATACCGGGTTTTACCCGTTGTAAATGTTTATAATGTGGTGCAATTTTTATAATTTGATCAATAAAAAATTTACGTTCAGGCCTTGGACCAACTAAGCTCATTTCGCCAACCAATACGTTGTAAAATTGTGGCAATTCATCAAATCTGTATTTACGAATAAATACGCCAAACTTGGTTCTTCTATCATCGTTATCGCTAGAAAGTGCAGGCCCATCAGATTCCGCATTTACATACATGCTCCTGAACTTTAAAATATAAAAAGGCTTTCCTTTGTAACCAATACGTATTTGTTTAAATAAAATTGGCCCCGGACTACTTAATTTAACACCAAGTGCTACTAAAATAAAAACTGGGGATAAACCAACAAGTACAATGGTTGAAATCAAAATATCTAAAGCACGTTTAATAAATTTTTGCCATTGGGGCATTACATCTTGATTGATTTCGATTAAGGCTGTACCAACCACGTTTTCTAAACGAACTGAGCCGCTTCTTAAATCGTAAGTATCAGGAATAATGCGCAATACCACGTTTTCGTCTTCCAACAAATTGGTTATAACATTCAATTCATTATGATTATTACTTTCAATGCCAATAATAATTTCTTCAATTTCAAGTTCTTTTATAATATGTGGCAAATCAGCATAATGGCCTAAAAACTTTAAATCATTATTCAGTTTATGATTATGAGCTACGCTATTTTTATTGCTGATATATCCTTTAATTAAAAAACCTTGTGCATTATTTTTAGCATTGAGTTCGTTTACCAAATGCAGCGTTCGCTCATTGTCACCTATAACTAATGTATTAAAACCTAATTGTCTTTTACGTAACTTTTTTATTATATAGGTAGCAGAAACCAAACGCTCGGTAAGCGTTAACGAAAACTGTAAAATAAATAAAGCAATAGTAGTGCGATAGTAAGCTTGATAATTTCCAACTGCATCGTCTAATAATAGGGTAAAAAACAACAATATAACCCCAATAATAGTTATGCTAAAAGTTTTTGAAACCTCTTTGATACGCGATTTACGCCAAACATCTTTATAATTTCCTGCTAAAAAATAAAGTATTACCCAAAATATAGGAATATAAATAAGTCCTAAATAAAAATTTTTATCTAACACTACATCTATTTTACCATATAAATCGGTTTCAATAAATAGTTTTCTATAGGCAAAAAACATTGACCATGCCAAAGCAGCAGCCAAGGCATCAAACAAAATAAGGGCAATGGTAAATAGTTTTCTTTTGCGTATCAAAAGTGAATCAATTTAATATTATCTATAAATAATTGCGTATTGTCGGTAAGCGGAGTTCCCGATTTTGTAACTTGAATAAGTATTTGAAATTGAGTACCTTTTCCTCTTTGTGCTATTTCAGAGCTAATTTCAGTTGAATAATCAATATAGGCTTTTTTCCAAACGCCACCTGTTGAATTCGCACTAAAAACACTGTATCCACGAGAACTACCATCGGTATAAAGTACATTTAAACCTATAACAAACATGTCATTGCATTTATAATCTACTTCCAAATAAGTGCTAATTCCATTAGATGGTAAATCGCTTATTTCTTTTGACAAATAATTTAACTGATAAGTAGAATCAGATAAAACCAACTTAGCACAGTTATTATTAATTTTCCATGCTGTAACATCGTTTACTTTAATTATACTATCGCCTGTTTTGGGTCTAAAAATAGAAAAGAAATTTACAGCACCATCGTAATCTTGTATGATTGGAAACTTGCAATTGCTTAAATAAGTTACTCTTGGTTGAATGGTATCGCTTCGCAAATCGGCCAACGGCAAAATGGTGTCATAATCAGTAAAAAAAGGGTATTGCAAGCGCTGATCGTCTTGACCTGAACGTTTTACTCCAGCACGAAGAGTTATGTTTTGCTTTGATTTTTCGGGTAATGGAATATAGGTTGGTAAACCAAACGAACCTTTAAATTCGTTGTTTTGATACAACCACACATCTTGAATATCGGCCGATGTATCGCCCATTAATGCTTGATTGGTAGTTAGTTTAAATTTTTTGATGTAAACGTATGAGGGTATGGTTGCTTTCTCAATTGAGCATGCAATGAAAAAAAGCAAAAGAAAAATAATGTAGTTTCTTTTATGTGCTAGCATATATTGGCAAATGTACTATAAATGCGCAAAAAGCCTAATAATGTTCCTAATTTTACAGACAAAAGAAAAAACTAAAAATTACCTTTTGTGTTTTTGTAAATCTTCAATAATGCGATGTGCTACTTCTATGGCCTGATAATTATCGTAATAAGTGCGTAAACGCAATGATTGATGAGTAATATTTTGAGCAAAATGCTCCAACTCACGCTTTATCATTTCGGTAGTGTTTTTACCTGAATTTCTTAAAATTTGTTCTTCCTGTACTTCATTAACTTCCTCGCTTGAGTTTAAAAGCGAAATTCTAAAATTAGTTAAATCAAAACTATAGGTTTTATTTTTTTGAAAAAACTTAATCTTGTTGCGCTGTTCCGATTTAAAGCTCCCTCCTACCATGTTATAAACACAGCCATTGTCAAACTCCAAGCGTACATTTATAAAATCAATGGTATCGCTGTGCATGCAAACACCAGTAGTTCTAATTTTTAACACATTGGCTTTTACAATATTTAAAACCAATTCCAACTCATTTAACAATAAATCAAAAACTAAATTATCGGGCGAAAGGTTTATTACGTGTGGATCGAACTTAGAAGATTCGATATATAATGGATTATTAAGAAGCTTTTTTAATAATTGGAAATTAGGATGAAAACGTTCGTACCTACTAACATGTAATTGAATATTAGCTTCATAAGCTAAGTTAGCTAATTCTTTGGCTTCATCTAAATTTTCGCTTAACACTTTATCAATAAATACATGACGACAATTTTCAATGGCTTTTAAAGCATATTTATAATGCGTACCAACAGGCGAAAGAATATCAATAGCTTGGGTATTAGCCAATAAATCGGCATAAGATTCAAATCTTTTTAAGCCAAAGGTATTGCTTATAAGCTCACTACTTTGTTCATCGTGGTCGTAAAAACCAACTAATCTAAAATCTTTTATCTCTAAAATCTTTTCGATATGTCTTTTGCTTAGCTCATTAGCTCCGGCTATACCAATTTGAATCATTGTTACGCTTTTAAATAGATTAGGTTTTTATACTTTAATAATCAAAAACAAAACTAAGCGCTAATGCCATTCAAATAATATTTTACGCCACTAAACTGTAAACAGCGACATTCAATTTAACATATAAAATGTACACTTTAGCTATTTTTACCCAAAAATGTATAGTAGTTTAAAATATTCACACACCAAATGTTTTTATCTGCAAATATGTAAATAAGGTTATAAAACGCTTGCTTATTTTGCAAAACAATAATGGAAGATACTTTTAAAGACAGAGGTGCACGCAAGCGATTAATGGAAGAACTAAAAACCAAAGGCATAGTAGATGAAAAAGTATTGGCTGCTATGCTTAAAATTCCACGTCATTTTTTTATTCAACCTGAATTTAGAACACATGCTTACCAGGATAAAGCCTTTAAAATAGATGCAGGACAAACTATAAGCCAACCTTACACTGTAGCCTATCAAACCCAACTTTTACAAATAGAAAAAGGCGATAAAGTACTAGAAGTAGGAACAGGCTCAGCCTATCAATCCATTATATTATTAGAACTTGGAGTAGAACTTTACACCATTGAACGTCAACCTGAACTTTTTAAAAAAGCCCATACCCGAATTGCCAAATTTGGTTACAAAGCCACTTGCATTTTAGGCGATGGCAGTAAAGGTTATACCGAGGCAGCTCCTTACGATAAAATAATAGTTACCGCAGGTGCACCTGTATTACCCGATTCGCTCATAAACCAATTAAAAATTGGTGGTATTTTAATTATTCCTATTGGCGATAGCCAAACGCAAAAAATGCATAGCATAGTAAAAACATCGGCCACCACTTTTGAAGAAATTACCCTAGAAAACTTTAGGTTTGTGCCTTTAATTGGCGAGCAAGCTTGGTAAATTTTGGCTAACATGAAAGCATTAAAAATTATATTAATTACCACAGTTATATTGGTAATTATAATTTGGTTTTCGCCTTACAGAGCCATTTTGCCAGGTTATCATGCCTTTTATTTTACACCCAAAAAGTATAAACAAGAGCTAACTATTATAAAATCTCAAAAAACTGAATTTGGAAAACTATCCAAACAAAAACAACAGCAGTTTTTTATCAATGCGCTCACCAAACATATTTTTCCATTTTGGTACGGAACACGTTGGTCGTTTTATGGCAACACCACCACTCCGGGCGATGGCAGTATAGCTTGTGGCTATTTTGTAACCACCACTTTAAGCCACGCAGGTGTAAAACTAAATAGGGTAAAATTAGCCCAATGTGCATCAGAGGAAATGATACGAAGCTTGGTGCAAAAACAAAATATTACACATTTTAACAGCCTTAGTTTGCAAAATTTTATAAACGGTATTAGCAAAAAAGGGAAAGGAATTTACATCATTGGGTTAGATAATCATACCGGTTTTATTTATATTGACTCTACTAACGAAGTGCGCTTTATCCACGCCAGTGGCCGATTTCCGTTTTGTGTAGTCAATGAAAAAGCAACCGAATCGGTGGTTTTAGAAAAGTCAGATTACAAAGTAGTAGGCAAAATTTCGGATGATGATGTGTTTTTAAAGAACTATTTTACCAATTAAATCAGGAATTGAAACTACGTTTCATTCAATAAATTTTATTATTGTTGTACTTTACAGCAAAAAATAAAATTTATATATGTATAAAAACCTACTTCTATCATTTGTTTCTATTGTTTCAGTTAATTGGTGTTTAGCACAAAACATTCAAAACAATCCAAAATCGAACCACGGAAACAAGTTTGAGCAATTGGGAACCATTTTACCCGATGCCAATAATTTTAGAACTGCTTCAGGTGCACCTGGAAATCAATATTGGCAACAAAAGGCCGATTATGAAATAGATGCATTTTTAAACGAAAAAGAATTAAAACTAGAAGGTTCAGAGAAAATTACTTATTTCAATAATTCGCCTGATAATTTAAATTATTTATGGTTGCAATTAGATGAAAACGAGCATCATGTAAAAACAGAATCTAACTACTTTGATGGTAGTAAAATTTCGAAACCAATTACAGATGTGGAATTATTTGGGCTTGATGTAAAGAAAAAACTAGATGGTTATGGTGTAAACATAATTTCTGTAACCGATATTGCGGGCAATAATTTACCTTACACCATTAACAATACCATGATGCGCATTGATTTACCTAAGGTTTTAAAAAGCAAAGGTAAATTGGTTTTTAAAATTAAATGGAACTATAAAATTCCTGAACGAATGAAAATTGGTGGCCGTGGTGGTTACGAATTTTTTGAAGATAATGGCAACTGTTTATTTACCATTTCTCAATGGTATCCACGTATGTGTGTTTACAACGATTATGGTGGTTGGAATAACAAACAATTTACCGGAAGAGGCGAGTTTTCATTAGCCTTTGGCGATTTTAAAGTAAAAATGAAAGTGCCTGCTGATCATATAATTGCATCAACAGGTGTTTGCAAAAACTACGAAGAAGTATTAACTGCTGCGCAATTAGCCAAATGGAAAAAAGCGCAAAGTGCCAATAGCCCAATTGAAATAGTTACCCTTGATGAAGCTAAAGCCAAAGAAGCTAATCCTGATAAAACCAATTACAAAACTTGGGTTTACACAGCCGAAAATGTGCGCGATTTTGCTTGGGGAAGTTCTCGCAAATTTGTGTGGGATGCCATGGCCATAAAACAAGGCGAAAAAAATGTAATGTGTATGAGTTATTATCCTAAAGAATCGTATGCGTTATACAGTAAATACTCAACTAAAGTGGTGGCTCACACCATTAAAACATATTCTAAATTTACTGTAAATTATTCTTACCCAACTGCCATCAGCGTAGAAGCTGCAAGCGGAATGGAATACCCAATGATTTGCTTTAATTATGGCAGAACCGAAACAGACGGAACCTATACTGAACGTACCAAATACGGAATGATTGGTGTAATTATACACGAAGTTGGCCACAACTTTTTTCCTATGATTATTAATAGCGATGAGCGCCAATGGAGTTGGATGGACGAAGGTTTAAACACTTTTGTACAATTTTTAACCGAACAAGAATTTGATAATAATTACCCAAGTAGCCGCGGACCTGCTCATAAAATAGTGGATTATATGCGATTGAGCAAAGACCAGCTAGAACCTATTATGACCAATAGCGAAAACATCAATAATTTTGGTGCAAATGCTTATGGAAAACCAGCTACCGCTTTAAATATTTTACGCGAAACAGTAATGGGCAGAGAACTATTTGATTTTGCATTTAAACAATATGCACAACGCTGGCAATTTAAACACCCAACTCCATCAGATTTTTACCGCACCATGGAAGATGCTTCAGGAGTAGATTTAGATTGGTTTTGGAGAGGTTGGTTTTACGATATTGACCCAGTGGATATCAGTTTAGATTCGGTAAGTTTAATCAGGGTAAACAATACCAAAGCTGTGCCTGAAAGAATAGAGACTATTAAACGTAGAGAAGTTCCAGTGGAGTTTCAACATGTTTCAAAACTAAGAAATAAACAAAGTGGTATGGCTTTTTATGTAGATATTGATACCACTTTACGCGATTTTTATTATTACAACAAAACTAAAACTGAAGATTTTCCGGAATCGGTTACCAAAAACGTAAACGAAAGACTTACACTTTTAACGCCAGAGGAAAGTGCTGCTTACGAAAGTAATTTTTATTACGAATTGCATTTTTCAAATAAAGGTGGTTGTGTTATGCCAGTTATTATTCAATGGAATTATACCGATGGAACAAGCGAAACAGAATACATTAGCGCTTATATTTGGCGCAAAAACGAGCAGAAGTTTACCAAAACATTTGCAAAAGCCAAACAAGTGCAATCAATTGTAATTGACCCATACAAAGAAACTGCCGATATAGATGAAAGCAACAATACTTGGCCAAACCAAATTATAGAAAGCAGGTTTGATATATTTAAAACCAAACGTATTGGTAGATTTGACAACAGCGATTTAAACTTAATGCAAAAAGCCAGAGAAAAGAAATAGTAATATATTACGATATACATTATTAATACTTAAGCTTAATAATTTTTCAAACCACCTAGATACAATAAATATTTAGGTGGTTTTTTATTTTTACCAAATCAGTTTACAAAGCTGCTGAAAATTTAAATCACTTAAATTAACCATTCATATTTAAATTATTACCAATGGTGTATAAACACCAATTTTAAAGTAACTTATTGAAAAGTAACTGCGTAAAAGGTTCATAATTTTAAAAATAATAAACCTTACCATTATGAAAAACATATTCTTTACCGCAGCTCTTTTTATTTCTTTATTAGCTAATGCTTCTGAAATAAACCACAATTTTACTCCTAACAAAAACATTACTACTAAAATAAATGTAGCAGTTTATTTTGTTACCCAAAACCCTGAAAATTACGATTGGGTAAAATGGGATTTTGGCGATGGACAAATGGAATACTCCATTAACCCTGCTCATAAATACACCAAACCAGGTGTTTACGATGTAAAAATGATTGTATCAAAAGGTGCTCAGGTAGATACTATTTGCAAAAAAGGCATGATAACAGTAATACCTAATACCAATACTTTAGAACAAGGCGATTATGCTTACGATTTAGACTTAAGCCAAGAAACTTTATTAAATAAACAAGCTGCCGATATTAGTAACGATTTAGATAATAATATCATAAGAATTGCCAATAAAGCCAACGATAACGGAATAGTTGAAATCAGAAATGCCAATGGCAATTTAGTGTATCAAACCAATATAGAAAGCACAGAAACCATTAAAAATATTGAAACAAATTCATTAAACAGTGGTATATATGTGGTTTATTTAATCCTAAAAAATAAAACTTACGTAGCTAAATATTGCCAACCATAAGGCAGTATTAACTTATAAAAAAAGCCCAATTGAATTTTTTTCGGTTGGGCTTTTTTGGTGTATAATAGTTGGTAATTATAATTGTCCTCGGTTGGTTTCCCAACCAACCGAATAAGGTGCGGTGAGGACACCGACCTTGGACAACAAATTGATGCCGAAGGTATCAAATGTTTATTAAACCCAAAAACCTGACAGATAATCCAACAACATTCGACCCCATCGGGGTCGCACAACTGAAACTAACTCGTTTTGTTATAAACATATGACCTTTTCAAGGTCAATAAAAACGAAAATTGAAATACAACGAAAAAATGATACCGAAGGTATTACATGTTGATAGAAAATAATATAATTGAAACAAATTGATGCCGAAGGTATCAAATGTTTATAGCAACATAATCCAACAACATTCGACCTCATCGGGGTCGCACCATTGCAACAAAACCGAACATCTATAAACATTTGACCTTTTCAAGGTCAATAAAAACGAATAATTAAATATAAAAACAAAAATTAATAATATGGCTGGTACATTTTCTCAAATTTATATTCAAATTGTTTTTGCAGTAAAAAACAGAGATA
>JAIXSO010000050.1 GCA_027484685.1 Bacteroidota bacterium | reverse complement strand
TTTCCTGATTTGTTTAGTAACAATATTTCTGTTGATGATTTGTAGTTAAATAATATATTTGAAAAAACGCTTTTTATGAGACATGTCTGTCCCAAAAAAGGAGATAGGTCTGATAAAATGAGACGTATATAAGTTATAGGCAATTAAACGAAAATCCATGTGGGAAGAACTAAAAGTATATAAGCAGCTAGATAAAGCAGAAATTAACCCGACATTTAAAAAGTTCGGTGCGACACTATTGTCCTTAACAAACGGCTTCAAACTCGACCAGACAGCTTCAATTATTAAACTTTCCCGAGAAGTTAATCAACTTGAGCAAGCTATTTTTATAGAAAAAGATAAGGGGACATACAATTTGAAAGTCAGGACTTCAATTAAGCCTGTTGACTTTTACCGAAAGCACAAATATACTATGCTTAACATCGTTCCTTTAGGTGATATATTGAATAATCATAGAAGGACTTCTTTTCCATTGACTCAAGAATGGAATGACTTAGCAGTTTATTTGGCGACAAGAATCAAAACAGAAATAGAAAAATATTTTGAAATTTATGGCTCCTACGACAGGATAATTGCAAAGCGTAAAGAGTTAGAACCAAAGGATTTTGGGCTAGATAACAAGTACGAACTTTTAATTTATGCAGCGATAAGGACAAAAAACAAGGAATTGCTAAATCAAAAAAAAAAAAAAAAAATGAGCAGACCTGTTATGGGGATTACTCAAAGTGAATATTTAAAGCCAGACAGCAATGAAATTGACGAAAGTGTTTTTTTGCAAAGTATAAAATCATTTGCTTTAACAGGAGACTTTACAAGCATTGAAAAAGAAATAGCATTAGCATGTGGACAAAATTAACTGCCTATAACATATAAGGATTAAACGCAGCTCCGCCTTTTCGCGGAGGTGCGATTTAAGCCTATGTTGACAGTACCGATACATCGGTTTCGTGATCCTGCTGCAACAATGGTTTTACTTCGTCCGAAACCTTTCGAACTTCGCTCAGTGATCGTTTTAACTAACATCGATAAACGAAAAACGATTATCGAACAACGGTCAAAGAACACCAACAACAAAAAAGGCCGCTAAACAATTTCAGCGACCTAATTTTGTAACTTATAAAACTCTAAAAATTTATTTCTTTACATCAAATCTATCTAAGTTCATTACTTTAGTCCAAGCTGCCACAAAATCGGTTACAAATTTTTCTTTGGCATCGTTGCTTGCATACACTTCGGCAATGGCTCTTAACTCAGAGTTTGAACCAAATATTAGATCAGCTCTGGTGGCAGTATATTTAATTTGATTGGTTTTTACATCTCTGCCTTCAAAAACTTCTTTCTTCTCGTCTTTTGCAGTCCAAACAGTTCCCATTTCTAATAATTTAACAAAAAACTCATTGGTTAATTGGTCTTTGCTATCCATAAAAATACCATGTTTTGAATTATCGAAATTGGTTTGTAAAGCACGCATTCCACCAACTAAAACAGTCATTTCTGGAGCAGATAAAGTTAACAATTGTGCTTTATCAACCAATAATGCTTCGGTTGGAACATTGTATTGTGTTTTAACATAATTTCTAAAACCATCAGCTTGTGGTTCTAATAATTTAACTGAATTTATATCGGTTTGTGCTTGAGTTGCATCCATGCGGCCAGGAGTAAACGGAATTGAAATGGTATATCCAGCATTTTTTGCTGCTTGTTCAATACCCACATTTCCAGCCAAAACTATCATATCGGCTAACGATATTTTTTTATCTTTACTGCTTTGGTTAAACTCATTTTGAATTTTTTGTAAAGCATTCAATACTTTATTTAACTGAACTGGATTATTTACTTCCCAACTTCTTTGTGGCTCTAAATTAATACGTGCGCCATTGGCTCCACCTCTTCTATCTGAACCGCGGTAAGTTGAAGCTGATGCCCAAGCTGTACTTACCATTTCGCTAATGGTTAATCCTGAGTTTAAAATACTTGTTTTTAGTTTTTTAATTTCTGCTTCGCCCACTACTTTATGGTTAAGTGCTGGAATTGGATCTTGCCAAAGTAAATCTTCTTTGGGAGCTTCTGGTCCTAAATAAGTGGTTTTAGGTCCCATATCTCTGTGCGTTAATTTAAACCAAGCTCTCGCAAAAGCATCGTTAAATGCTGCTGGATTTTCCATGAATTTACGTGATATTTTTTCATAAATAGGGTCGTAACGCAACGATAAATCGGTGGTTAACATAGTTGGTTTATGTTTTTTTGTATTATCAAAAGCATCAGGAATAATCAAATCGTTGGTTTTAGCTACCCATTGGTTAGCACCAGCAGGGCTTTTGGTTAATTCCCACTCGTAGTTAAAAAGTATTTTTAAATATTCTTGACTCCATTGGTTTGGTTTGGTGGTCCATGTTACTTCTAAACCCGATGTAATGGCGTCTTGGCCTTTACCCGATTTGTAACTACTTTTCCAACCAAAACCTTGCTCTTCTATTGGCGCGCCTTCTGGTGCAGGGCCTACATGTTTAGCATCGCCAGCACCATGAGTTTTTCCTAAAGTATGTCCGCCAGCAATCAAAGCTACGGTTTCTTCATCGTTCATACCCATTCTGCCAAAAGTTTCGCGAATATCTTTTGCTGCCAAAATTGGATCAGGATTACCGTTGGGTCCTTCAGGATTTACATAAATTAAACCCATTTGTACTGCAGCCAAAGGCGTTTCTAATTTTCTATCGCCAGTGTAACGTTTATCGTCTAACCATTTGGTTTCAGAACCCCAATACACATTGGTTTCTGGCTCCCAAACATCTACTCTGCCACCAGCAAAACCAAAGGTTTTAAAACCAGCAGTTTCTAAAGCTACGTTTCCTGTTAAAATCATCAAATCGGCCCACGAAATTTTGTTGCCATATTTTTGTTTAATTGGCCATAAAAGTCTTCTGGCTTTATCTAAATTGCCGTTATCAGGCCAACTATTAAGTGGTGCAAAACGCTGTTGACCTGCTCTTGAACCACCACGACCATCACCTGAGCGATAAGTACCTGCGCTATGCCAAGCCATACGGATAAAAAAACCTGCATAATTGCCATGGTCAGCCGGCCACCAATCTTGCGATTGAGTCATCAATGCACGTAAATCATTTTTTAGTGCAACATAATCTAAGGTTTGAAAAGCTTTTGCATAATCAAAGCCAGGGTTCATGGGGTTTGAAAGTTCCGAATTTTTTCGCAAAACACTTAAATCTAACTGATTTGGCCACCAATCTTTATTGGTAAAAACTTTCTCGGTTGTATTTTCTGCTTCATTGGCAGATTTATCTTTTTCTTTGGAATCATAACCCATGGGGCACTTTCCTTTGCTCTCTGCTTTGTCTTGCCCATTGGCATTAATTGAAGCAATTAATGTAAAAACAATTAGTATTTTTTTCATTTCCTATTTAGTTTAGTTTTACTTTTATATTACAAACATAAGCTATACTTTTGTTTGATAAAAACGATATTTTCAATAACAATATTCACACTATAGATGAACATCCAACAGTTTCAATACATTTTAGCAGTAGCCGAATACAAGCATTTTGAAATAGCAGCCGAAAAATGCTGCATTACCCAATCAACCCTTAGCACCATGATTTCAAAATTTGAAGATGAAATAGGTTTTAAAATTTTTGATAGAAAAAAAAAGCCCGTTCAACTTACCAACGAAGGGAAAATAATTTTGGAACAATTAACCATTATAGTTAATAATATTGACCAACTTAAAGAATTAACCAATGAGGTAAAAGGTGAAGTTACAGGTAGCTTAACACTTTCGGTTATTCCTACCATAGCGCCATTTTTATTGCCCTTATTTTTACAAGATTTTGCTACCAAATTTCCTAATTTAAACATCAAAGTGAGAGAGGAAACCACCTCCGAAATAGTGAGGAAACTTAAAAGTAGGGAGTTGGATATTGGCATACTTTCGGTTCCATTAAACGATAAAGAAATTGAAGAAATAAAGCTTTACGATGAGCCATTTTTGTTTTTTGATGCAGAAAATACCATGAGTGAGCACATTACTGTTAAGAATATAAAAATGAAAAATATTTGCTTAATGGAAGAAGGCCATTGCATGCGCACTCAAGTGTTGCAGCTTTGCGATTTTGATGATAACCAATTAGGTTCCAAGTTAAATTTTGAATACAAAGCAGGTTCTATTGATAGTTTATTACGTTTTGTAAAAGCCAATAAAGCCACTACTTTACTTCCTCATTTGGCTACTATTGATTTTTCGGTAAATGAAAAAATGCATTTAGGTAATTTTATTTCACCTGTTCCTTACCGAACTGTAGGTTTGGTGGTGCATAGGCATTTTGTAAAGAAAAAATTATTAGCAGTTTTAAAGCAAGATATTATTGAAAAAATTACCCCAATATTGAATAAAATGCATTTAGAAGGAGAGCAATTATTCCCAATAAGCTAAATTTGCAAATGGAAAAAAGTCCAACAAAAATCAAGTTAGTTGGACTTTTTTTTGAAATTAGTTAAAATCGGTAGCCTAAGTTTAAGCCAAAGCCAGTATTTTTATTTACCAACGAGCTACTTGTTTTAGAGTTAACATTTACCAAACCTAATTGAGAGCTAAGTGTTAAATTTAAACCATTTGCCAGCTGATAACCCACCATAAAATTTGCGCCCATATCTAATGTTTTGAAATAAATTAAATTATTAGTTTCGTTACTTGGAGCTTCTTCTTGAATTTTTAAATCGGTATCGTCAGGAGCTGAATTGCCGCTAAAAACAGCCGTTCCGCCAATACAATATCCAACATAAGGCCCAAAACCCAATATCAGTTTACCCGAACCAAGCATAGGTTTATACAGCAAATTAAGTGGCATTTCAATATATTTTAAATTCAACTCACGGGTTACACTTCGGGTTATAAAAAATTCAGTGTAATCAATATTTCCTGTTGTTCCTTTGGTTATGTATTGCAACCCAATTTGCACATAAAACTCAGGTACTACATAAATTTCTTCATTTATACCCAAAGTAAATCGTGGTACCAAAGTGTTGGTTAATGCTGCACCACTTTCATTGGTTCCGTTTATGTTTTGAAAATTTAGGCCACCATATACACCAAATGAAAAGCGTTTTTCGTTTGGATAGTTACTTTCGTCTTGCGCAAATGCATTGATTGTTAAAGTGCTTAAAATCAATAATAAGTATATTCTGTTTTTCATAGCTGTTTTTATTAATTACCTGATTCTTTAGCTGCATCTTTACGCATTTGTTCATTGGCAGTAATTAAAAACTCAACCCTTCTGTTTTGTGCACGTGTATCTTCATCATCGTTACTGTAATTTGGAGCTGTTTCGCCATAACCTTTGGTGCTCATGCGGTAACTGCTAATACCATTTGTTTGCAAAAAACTAGCTACTGAGGCCGCACGTTTTTTTGATAATTTCATATTGTAAGCATCTGAACCCGAATTGTCAGTATGTCCTTGAATTTCAATATTGGTTTCAGGATATTTGGCTAAAATACTGATTAGTTTATTTAGGTTTTGAGCAGAACCATTATTTAAGTTTGCTTGGTTTATATCAAATAAAATTTTGTCGGTAAATTCTACCACAATGCCTTCACCTACTCGGTAAACTTTTGCTCCAGGAACAGTTTTTTTAATATCTTCGGCTTGTTTATCCATTTTATTGCCAATTATTGCACCCGTAGCACCTCCAACTGTTGCACCAATTAAAGCGCCTAAAGCTGTATTGCCCGATGCTCGGCCAATTACAGCACCAATAACTGCCCCACCTCCTGTGCCAATTAATGCACCTTTTTTAGTTTTATTCAGTGCGCAGCTCGAAATCAATATGCTTAAAGCCATTAGTGTTATAAAACAGCCTGTTATTATGTTACTTTTTTTCATGTAGTTGGTTGGTATTAATTAAGCTACAAACCTATTTAGCCAAAGCTTAAAAAAATTACACATAAAACCTTAAATGTTATATAATTGCTTGTATAGGCAATTCGAAATTTGTTTTTAAATTGATGCGGGTCATAAATAAAAACGGTGCTTAGTTGAAACTTGCAAACTTTATTTATAAATAATGAGTACCAAAAATTTCAACGCACATAGTTTTCATATTCCGGTTATGGGTATTGGTTTTACCATCGATTCACCTATAAAAGTGGCAGCTTATGGCATTTCATCTACACTCTCTTTGGTTGATGATGTTTTGATGGAAAAATTGCGCGCATTTTATTCAGAAAAATGGAATTTGCCTTTTGAGGCCATTACCAATAAAGTAGAAGACTCAAGGGCTAAACGCATTACGGCTTATTTAAATATGGTTGATCAAATTGTGAAACAAAAGTTTGAACAATTAAAACAATCGGTAGCCGAAAAAGGTGGCGAGTTTGAAAAATACATGAATATGTTGCCCGATTATGCCGAAATAAAAAAGCAATTCAACAGTTTTATTGATAATAATAAAACCATTGAAGACCTTAAAAATTGGGCCAATACACATTTGCAAATGGGTAGCATTGATGTAAATATAATGACCAAATTAGACAAGGAAAATAAGTTTAATAACGAAAAACTTCCTGTAATTTACAACGATGCCCATGCAGCTTTGCGTGGTTTTGCTAACAGTAATTTACATTCTTCTATTGTGCTTTCGGCAGGTATGAACCCAAGGCTTTACGCTTATTTTGAGCAATTAGACAACTTTTTTCCAGACCAAAATGGTAATTTAGAAAAAAAGGTGATTTTAAAAATTAGTGATTACCGTTCTGCTTTAATTCAAGGAAAATTTTTAGCTAAGAAAGGCATTTGGATTTCGGAATACAGGGTTGAATCGGGTTTAAATTGTGGTGGACATGCTTTTGGAAGTGATGCCTCGCTAATGGGGCCTATTTTAGAAGAATTTAAACAAAACAAACAAGAGCTAATAAATGCCATTCACCAAGTGTATATAGCTGCTTTGGCCGAAAAAAACAAGTTTGCACCTGCTGCACCTTTGCCCGTTAAATTTACTGCTCAAGGTGGCGTTGGCACAGCAGAAGAACATCAGTTTTTATTAGATAAATATGAGTTAGATTCAATTGGTTGGGGAACGCCATTTTTATTGGTTCCTGAAGCAACTACAGTTGATAACGAAACATTAGAATTGCTTTGTAAAGCCAAAGAAACTGATTTGTATTTAAGCAGTATTTCGCCATTAGGAGTTCCATTTAACTCGTTAAAAGGTAATACCAAAGATGCAGAAAGAATAGAATGGATAGCTAAAGGAAGACCGGGAAGCAGCTGTCCGCGCGAGTTTGCTAAACTTAATAACGATTTTACCGAAGAGGTAATTTGTACGGCATCGCGCCAATATCAAAACCTAAAGTTACAATCATTGCAATCGCAAAATTTACAAACTGAGGAGTTAGAAGCGGCCAACGATTTAGCCATGCAAAAAACTTGTTTATGTGTGGGTTTAGGTACTTCGGCTTTATTGGTAAATGGTTTAAGCACCCGAACTGAAGGCCCTGGAGTAGCAGTTTGCCCGGGCCCAAATATGGCTTATTATTCTAAAGTGGTATCTCTACAAACTATGTGTAACCACATTTATGGTAAAGAAAATTTAGTTGATAATCCTAACAGACCTCATGTGTTTTTAAAAGAATTGGAATTGAATTTAGATTATTACCATAACCAACTTAAAAGCTATTTAGCCAAACCGAACGATGCCATGAAAAAACAGCTCAATAATATGGCCAAAAACTTAGAAAGTGGAATTCATTATTACATGGAATTATTCCATAATCAGCCCAATATGATCATTCAATTAGCTACTTATAAAATAACAACTTTAACAAATGGATAAGATAATTTTTGGAATTGTATTGCTGCATTTGGTTGCAGGTTTTGGTTGGGTTATTTATAAAATGGAGTTCAAAAACAGGAAATAATGCAACCACAAACCGAAACACTTTTAGCGCTATGGATAGAGGCTAGAACAAGATTTACCAATCAATTAACTAAATTAATCGAGGCCGATTTGCAGAAAAGATTACCGCCTTCGCCAAATTCAGTTGGGTTTTTAATAAGGCATATTGGTGATGTAGAATTGCTTTTTGCTAAAAATGTATTTGGCGATAGCAGCATAAAGGTGTCGGCTCAAACAGTAATTGCGCAAAAGGATACTGGCGAATGGATTCATTTAGAAGAGCTATTAAGTTATGTAGCACATTCATTTTCTGCATTAGAAACCATTGTTAAAACCCAAACTGATGCTGATTGGAATAGCATAATTACCACTAAAGAATTTGGAACCAAAACTAAAGCCGAAGCCTTTGGTAGAATTGTATCGCACACTGCTTACCATGCAGGCCAAATGGCTATTTTGGTTAAGTATGGTATGTAATATTTAATTGCTTTATATTTTTAAATCATAAATAAATACATCACCTAAGTATCATTATTGTTTCCACTTTTTTAAGGTATTGGTATTGTTAGTTTAAATAAATTTATACCTTTTGTTATATAGAAATTGCGTTAGATAAAATTTCTTTATTAAATACAAGTTTTGGCTAAAGCCGATTTGTGTTTTCATTTATTCCGTGCCCTAAAGGGCAAGGCAATTGATACTAGCAAATAATAATTTTCAAAACTGATTGGCTTTATACTTATTAATCTTTGTAATATCTAAAACAAATTATCCTATTCAATAGACATGGCTGTATGGATGGATTAATTGCCGTGCCCTTTCTATCAATTGCCACGACCTTTAGGTCGTGGAGAATTTTTTCAAAAAATCATTTTCTAAACTATTAAGCACAGCAATAAATAGTTTTTCCAATTGCCTTAGCTAAATATTGTAACAAATTGCTCCATCAATTGCTTCATTAATTGCCGCGCCCTTTAGGGCGCGGATAAGAGGATAATAAACAAATGGCTTTAGCCAAACTCCTATTTGTTTTACACACAAGTTTTGGCTAAAGCCGATTTGCATTTTTTTATTCCGTGCCCTTTAGGGCACGGCAATTTATACTAGCAAACAATAATTTTCAAAACTGATTGGCTTTATACTTATTAATCTTTGTAATATCTAAAACAATTTATCCTATCCATTTAACATGGCTGTATGGATGGATTAATTGCCACGACCTTTAGGTCGTGGATAAGAAGATAATAAACAAATGGCTATAGCCAAACTCCTATTTGTGAAAGCTAATAGTGGTGTGTGTTTTGGCTAAATACTATTCTGTTTTTATTTGTTTTTTCACAATAGTTTTATCAAATTTGTATGGTATGAGGTACATAGCTTTATTTCTATTGTTTTTATTTGTAAAATTAACAAATGCACAACCTAACCTAATTTCAAATCCTAGTTTTGAGGATTATAAAAACTGCCCAACTGAAACAACTTTCCTAGATTCTAATTTAAATGCATTTCAATGGTTTGGGCTTGGCGGATATTCTGGTCCTACTTATCTGAATAGTTGTTCTAATCCTTATTCCAATTCTTTACCATTCCCTTTTGGCTTTGGAGTGCCACAAAATGGTGGTAGTTATCAATTTGCCAAGAGTGGAAATGCTCATGCTGCATTTCATGTTGCTACCTTTCATTATTATGATAATATAGGTTTTGAAAATGATTATATGGGTAATAGGTTAAAAGAAAAATGTATTAAGAGGTTAATATACAAAGGAAGTTTTTTTTGTGCAGCTTGTGATAAAATGAATTATGGACATCATAGAAGTTTAACCATTTCTAATATTGGTATGTTATTTTGTAGTTCTATACCCAAAATGAAAAATAATAATTACATAGAATTACCTGCTCAAATAAATAATGATTCAACCCAAATTTTAAGTGATACCATCAATTGGATGGAGGTAAGTGGCATATTTGAGGCAAACGGAACTGAACAATATGCGTTAATTGGAACTTTTAACCCTTATACGGGCACCAAATTTTACAATACCTATGGTCACCCTGAACCATGGTTAAATAAAGAAATTGAAGATGCAGCATACTTCATTGACGATGTATCCCTTATCCCACAAAATACTACGCATTATTACGATAGCATTTTATGTAGCAATGCACCATTACAGTTGGGTGCAGTGAACCAAGCAGATAGTTTTGAATGGCACGATGGCAATAAAACGGATAAGCTGCGCAGCTTTACCCAGCCGGGTTTGGTTTGGGTAAAAAGTTGGCTTTATGGTGGCACGGTGTATATGTGGGATAGTATTAATTTAATCAATCAACCCATTAGCACAGGTTTACCTAAAGATACTTTTTTCTGTTTTAACCAACCCAACTTAACCTTAACCGCTACCGCTAACGATAGTTATTTATGGAATGATGGTTCTTTAGTTAATAGTTTATTGGTTGATAGTGTAAATTTAGTAAATGGCAAAGTATGGTTAACGGTAACTAAAAATACTTGTACCTTAACCGATACTGTTACCATTACTCAAAAGCCGGCCATTCAAATACCCATAACCGATACTACTACTTGTTTTGACGATGTGCCCCAAATACTGCTAGATGCAGGCGCAAAATTTAAAACCTACCTATGGCAGCCAACAGGCGAAACCACCAAAACAGTTTATAGCCAACAAGCTCAAATATATAATTTAACCGTAACTGATAGTTTTAACTGCACCCAAACCAAAAGCATTATGGTAGATGAACTATGCAAAGCCGAAGTGTTTATACCTACCGCGTTTACACCCAATGGCGATAACCTAAACGATGCTTATAAACCCATATTTAAAACCAAAAACCTACTCAAATACGAGTTTAAAATATTTGACAGTTGGGGCACCGAAGTATTTACCACCACCGACCCCACCAAAGCGTGGGATGCTAAAAACAGCAGCATTGGTGTATATGTAGTTTTGGTAAATTATCAATACAAAGGCTTTTTTCCTCAAATACAAAAAGGAACAGTAACTTTGTTAAGATAGTTCGAAGTTCACAGTTCGAAGTTCTTTCACGCCTTGCGTGATTCAGTTCACAGTTCGAAGTTCTTAGTTCGAAGTTCTTAGTTTTTAGTACCTAGTTGTCACACTGAGCTTGTCGAAGTGTTAGTTTTATATTTAAAGAAATTCGAATAACGAAAAACGAATATTGAAATCGCGCATAAAAGTTCCGTAGGAACGAAATATTTTGTAACCATGGGTTTTAACCCATGGGAAATCTCACACCAAACAAATTTTTAAAAGCCTCTTTGGAGGCTTTTTTTATTAAGTACTACAAATTGATGCAAACCAAGATAATAGGTGTAAAACATTTGTGCAAAGACATTGGAATAATCGCTAAATTTAGTAGTATTGTTTTTTAATAATTGCATCAAAATAGCCTAATGATAAAAAAGATTTCGTTTGTATTGGCCATTTGCGTTTGGTTAGTAAACACTCATGCGCAAGTATTGCCTTTAATTCCTCAGCCCAATAAAGTGGAGCTACAAAAAGGTAGTTTTACCATCAATAAAAACACCATTATTTTTGCCGAAAAAAAATCGGACGAAGCAGCTTATTTGCAGCAATATATTTTAGAAAATTATGGTTTAAAACTTAAAGTCACTCATAAAATTAAGTACGAAACAAATACAATTACTTTTTTAAAAGCAACTGAAAAAGCTTGTGAAAACAATAAAGAAGAATACCAATTAAATGTTGCTGCTAATTCAATCAAAATATTTGCAACAACCAATACTGGAATTTTTTATGGTATTCAAACATTGATTCAATTATTACCTATTGAAAAAAATAATCCATTAACTATTGCTTGCTTGCAAATAAACGATGCTCCTCGTTACCAATGGCGTGGTATGCATTTAGATTGTAGCCGACATTTTTTTACCAAACAAGAAGTAAAAAAGTACATTGATTATTTGGCCATGTATAAGCTAAATGTATTTCATTGGCATTTGGTAGATGACCAAGGTTGGCGAATTGAAATAAAAAAATACCCATTATTAACCCAAATTGGAAGCAAACGCAGCGCTACTTTAATTGGTAAACCCACTTTTGATGCCAATGGCAATCCATCGCCTAACGATCAATACGACAGTACTTTATACCAAGGTTTTTATACCCAACAAGATGTAAAAGAAATTGTAGCTTATGCTAAAAAACGCCATATTACCGTAGTGCCCGAAATAGAAATGCCAGGTCACTCCTTGGCTGCATTGGCTGCTTATCCTCAGTTTGCTTGTAATCCTGGCCCTTTTCAAACTTTCAGCCGTTGGGGTGTTTCCGATAATGTTTATTGTGCTGGAAATGATGAAACATTTACTTTTTTAGAAAATATTTTAACAGAAGTAATGCAGTTATTTCCTAGTAAATACATTCATATTGGTGGCGATGAGTGTGTAAAAACCAAATGGAAAGCTTGCCCTAAATGCCAAAAACGCAAAGCCGATGAACATTTGGAAGATGAAGAAGCATTGCAAAGCTATTTTATTACCAGAATTGAAAAAATGGTGAATGCCAATGGACGCCAAATTATTGGTTGGGACGAAATTTTAGAAGGCGGCCTTGCGCCAAATGCGGCTGTTATGAGTTGGCGAGGAATTAACGGAGGCATTGAGGCAGCCAAACAAAAACATTTTGTGGTAATGAGTCCCGGTCGTCCTTGTTATTTCGACCATTACCAAAGCCGTGCTAAAGACAAAGAACCTGTGGCCATTGGCGGTTTTAATCCGCTCGATTCGGTTTATAATTACAACCCAACACCTGACTCGTTAAATGCCGATGAGCAAAAATTCATTATGGGGGCTCAGGCCAATGTTTGGACAGAATATATTACCTCATTTTCACATGTGGAATACATGTCGTTACCTCGAATGAGTGCGCTTTCGGAGGTTTTATGGACCAATACCGAAAATAAAAATTACCAAAGTTTTATTGATAGACTAAAGATTCATTCAGCCATTTTAGACAGAATGAAAGCCAATTATGCCAAACACTTTAACACTACCAATTAATGACAGATAGAAGAGAATTTTTAAAAACATCGGCTTTGGCTTCAGCTGCATTATTGGTAAATGCTTGCAGTACTGATAAATCCAAAGCTAATGCCAAAGTGAACAAACCCATTGTACTTTCTACTTGGCGTTTTGGAATAGAAGCTAATCAAGCAGCTTGGGCTATATTAAGCAAAAACGGAAAAGCTTTAGATGCGGTAGAAGCAGGAGTTATGGTTCCTGAGGGCGACCCAAAGGAACGTAGCGTTGGTTATGGCGGCAGGCCCGATAGAGATGGTCGCATTACTTTAGATGCTTGCATCATGGATGAACTTTCAAATATTGGTTCAGTAGCAGGTTTGGAGTTTATAAAACACCCAATTTCAGTAGCTAGAGCTGTTATGGAAAAAACGCCACATGTTATGTTAGTAGGAGATGGCGCTCTGCAATTTGCACTTTCACAAGGTTTTAAAAAAGAAAACCTGATGGTGGAAGAATCAGAAAAAGAATGGAAAGAGTGGCTAAAAAAATCTGAATATAAGCCCATTGCAAATATTGAAAACCATGATACCATTGGCATGATAGCTTTAGATAGTCATGGAAATTTATCAGGTGCTTGTACCACAAGTGGAATGGCTTTTAAAATGCATGGCCGCGTAGGCGATTCACCTATAATTGGTGCAGGCTTATATGTAGATAATGAAATTGGTGCTGCCACGGCCACAGGTCATGGCGAGGAAGTAATCAGAATTGCTGGTTGCCATTTGGTGGTAGAGTTAATGCGCCAAGGAAAAACACCTCAACAAGCTTGCGAAGAAGCTGTGGCTAGGGTTGTTAAATTAATGGATTTACGTAAAAAGGATTTAAAAGATATTCAAGTAGGTTTTATAGCATTGAATAAAAATGGCGAAACTGGCTCGTACTGCGTGCAAAGTGGATTTAACTATGCTGTTTACGATGCCTCAGGAAACCGATTGATTGATGCAGGTTATCATGTAAAAGTTTAAAAACAATAATATGAACAGAAAACTGGAAATAGCTTGTTTTAATGCTGAGTCGGCTTTGGTGGCCCAACAAGCAGGCGCTGATAGAATTGAGTTTTGTGCCAATATGGAAGTTGGTGGCACTACTCCTTCGTTAAGCGATTTTTTGACAATTAAATCAAAAACCGATATTCCAGTTTATGTAATGATAAGGCCACGTGGGGGCGATTTTGTTTACTCTAATGCCCATTTTGAACAAATGCGCAACAGCATTATTCAGTTTAAAAATGCAGGTGCAAATGGTTTTGTATTTGGAATTTTAACTGCAAATGGCGAGGTTGATATTAACAGAAATAAACAATTAATTCAGTTAGCCGATGCTGTTCCTTGCACGTTCCATAAAGCTTTTGACGCTGTTTTAAATCCAATTGTTGCTTTGCAACAATTAATAGCCATCGGTTTTAAAAATGTGCTTACATCAGGTCAGCAACCCACCGCTATGCAAGGTGTTGATTTGTTAAAACAACTAGCCAATAGTGCTAATAATCAAATAAATATAATGATAGGCGGCAGTGTTCGTTCTACCAATATTGCAGAATTAAAGCAAGAAATTCCTTCCAAATGGTTTCATTCATCAGCTATTTTAAAAGGAAATATTGCCGATTTTGATGAAGTAAAAAATTTAAAAGCAAAACTAGTTTGAAAAAAAATTTACTACTACTTTTTATTTTGTGGCCTTTATTGGCTTTTAATCAATCATTTGAAAAGAATTTAAGCAAAGAAAAATGGCAGTTTAAAAATACCAAGGAAACAGAGTGGTTAAAAGCCAAAGTTCCTGGAACTGTTCATACCGATTTGCTCCATTTAAATAAAATTCCCGACCCATATTTAGTCAATAACGAAAGTGTTTTACAATATTTAGAAAACGAAAACTGGGATTACAGAACCAATATTTTAATTACTAAAGCTGAGCTAAATAACGAACACATTGAATTGGTATTTGACGGGCTTGATACTTATGCCAAAGTTTTTGTAAACGATTCGTTGGTTTTGGTGGCCAATAACATGTTCAGAACTTGGATTATTGATATAAAAAAAGAGTTACATATAGGCAAAAACACAATTTATATTCAGTTTGAATCTGCTGTAAATAAGGCTAAAGCCGAGGCTGCTAAATTACCCTATACATTGCCTGGCGATGAAAAAGTTTTTGTGCGTAAAGCCCAATATCAATTTGGATGGGATTGGGGTCCTAGACTTGTTACTTGCGGTATTTGGAAAGATGTAAAGCTGAAATTTTGGAACCAAGCTAAAATCAATCATGTTCAGTTTATTCAAAAAAGTTTAACCAATACCAAAGCGCTTGTTGAGTTTAAATTACAAATTAATAGCACTTTAGACGATGTATATCAACTTAAAATTTTGCAAAACAATTCAGTTAAAGTTTTCGACATGAGTGTTAATTTGCAAAGCGGTTTAAATAGCATCAAAATTGCTCTTGAAATTGATAATCCAAAACTTTGGTGGACACATAATTTAGGAGCACAAAATTTATATAATTATGCTTTTAAATTAACTAATTATAACCGTTTGATTGATACAACAAGTATTACTTTTGGCTTGCGAACCATTGAGTTAGTGCAAGAAAAAGACAGTATTGGTCAATCGTTTTATTTTAAATTAAATGGTGTGGCAATTTTTGCCAAAGGTGCTAACTATATTCCTGAAGATAATTTTTTGCCACGTGTAAATTTAGCTAAAACCAAAGAGCTAATTAAAAATGCCAAAGCAGCTAATATCAATATGTTGCGGGTGTGGGGTGGAGGCGTTTATCCAAGTAACGATTTTTATAAATTATGTAATCAAAACGGAATTTTAGTTTGGCAAGATTTTATGTTTGCTTGTGCTATGTATCCTAGCGATAATGAGTTTTTGGCTAATGTAAGTGCCGAGGTAAATGAGCAAATTGTAAGGTTGCGTAATAACCCAAGTTTAGCCATTTGGTGTGGCAATAACGAAATAGATGAAGGTTGGAAAAATTGGGGTTGGCAAAAGCAATTTAATTATTCTACTGCCGATTCAACTAAAATTGCACAGCAGTATAAAACTTTGTTCGAAATTGTAATTAAAAATGCGGTTCATCACTTAGATAATTCAAGATCTTATTGGCCTAGCTCACCAAGCATTGGCTGGGGACGAAAAGAAAGTTTAACTCAAGGTGATGCACATTATTGGGGCGTTTGGTGGGGAATGGAGCCTTTTAAAATTTACCAAAATAAAGTTGGGAGATTTATGAGCGAGTATGGTTTTCAAGGCATGCCATCAGTTCAAGCTTTTAAAAATATGGGTGCCTTGCAATTAAAAGATGGACAAAATGTGTTGGATTCTACAGTTTTAAAAACGCATCAAAAACATCCAACGGGTTATAAAACCATTCAAACTTACATGGAGCGCGATTATTTGGTTCCAAAAACTTTTGAAAACTATGTGTATGTTTCTCAGTTATTGCAAGCCGAAGGCATAAAAACAGCCATTGAAGCACATAGAAGAGCCATGCCATACTGCATGGGCAGTTTGTATTGGCAGTTAAACGATTGTTGGCCTGTTACCTCTTGGAGTTCGGTTGATTATAATGGAGATTGGAAAGCTTTGCATTATCAAGTTAAACAATCGTTTAGCGATGTTTTGATTTCATTGCATGAAAAAGGCGATTCAGTTTTGGTATATATAGTTTCTGATAAACTTACCTCAATAAAAGGAAGTTTACAAGTAAACCTAATTGATTTTCAGGGGAAAGTGTATTTTGCTGAAAATGAAGAGATTGTAATAAGTCCTAACACCAGTTCTGTTTATTATTATTTTAGCAAAGCCAATTTAAAAACCAATATTAATTTAAAAAATGTGGTGCTACAAGCTTCTTTTACTAATAAAAATAACAATTATAATGCCTTATATTACTTTAATAATCCAAAGAATTTAGATATTCAAAATCCTAATATCAAGATAAAATACATTGGCTATAATCAAATTGAAATTACTACCGATGTATTGGCTAAAAATGTATATTTAAGTTTTAAAAATGAGCAAATTAAGCTAGATAATAATTATTTTGATTTATTACCAAACGAAAAGAAAACCATTCAAATTTCAAGTAATTTTAAAACTGCTGATTTATTAGAAATCAATGTAAAAACCTTATTCGATGCCAAGTGAAAAGATTGTAAATAAAAATGGCCTAATGTTTGAAATAAACTGCCTCGATGCATGTATTTTAAACATTCACTTGAATTAAGCACCTAAATAGCTACTTTTGCCCAACTTTAAAAACAAGCAATATTGCTTTATGTTAAAAAAAATACTTTTTATTCTTTGTGTATTGGCTTGTGCTAACATAGCCAAAGCTCAAAGAAATAACGATAAACCTTATGTGGCCGATACTACCCATTGGAGCAAGCCTAAAAAAGCAACTTTTTTGGCTTTTGTGCCTGGGTTAGGTCAAATTTATAATAAAAAATATTGGAAACTTCCTATTGTATATGGTGGTTTTGCGGCTTTAATTTATTCAGTTTCGTTTTACCAAAACGAGTACGATATTGTGCGCCAAGCGGTGTTAGATAAGAATGCAGGAAGACCCATTTCAGACCCAACTTTACAGCCTTTAGATTTGGCAAATTTGGTTTCGCTCCGCGATTTTTACAGGGAAAGTAGAGATTTATCGTGGATTGGAATTGGAGGTTTATATGCTTTACAAATTATAGATGCAGCAGTAGATGCGCATTTGCAAGAGTTTGATGTAAGCGAAAACCTAACTTTAAAATGGCAACCCGATTATAGATTTATGGCTGGAAGGCCTTTTGTGGGCGCCACTCTAAAGTTAGAATTTTAGTCAATAGTTTAGTTTTTTATAAACTTAATTGTTTGGCCACTTTCTGTTTTAATAAAATAAATTCCTTCATTTAGTAGTTCAATGTTTAATACATTGTTTTGATGTGCTTTTACCGTTTCTTCCATTTTTAACTCGCCTAATAAATTATAAATTTTTAATTGCGATGTTTTATCTAAATTAATCCCTTGTATATTAATATTTAGTAGGTTTTGAGCAGGATTTGGATAAATATCAATGTTTTGTATTGCAGCCAATTCTGTAGCCGAAGTGCTTCTATCCAACTGAATAATTTTAGTTTCTAACGAAGCTAAATTGATACCACTTCCCACATTGTCATTTATGTTTAAGTATTCTACTTTATTGCTCAAAATGTCCTTCGATTTAAAACTACCATTACCCCAACCCAAAGTATTTAAACTAGTAAGCAAATTATTGGTATTGCGTGTAGATGTATTTATCAATACCAAATAATTTTGGTTGTTATAGGTTCTTAAAAATGATAATACTGCCGTATCTGAACATAAAATATTTTGGTAAGTTCCAACAGTTAATGCTTCAGTAGTATTTCTAGTTTGAATTAGCTTTTTGTAATAATTTAACAACGAGTTTGTATCATTATTCATGAGTTGCACATTGTAACTAGTATAATTTGAATTTACCGAATACCAAGGGTTTACAGTACTAAATCCTGCGGCACTTGAGCTACTCCATTGCATAGGAGTTCTAATTTTTTCATCGGGTTTACTGCCTTTCATACCAATTTCTTCGCCATAATATACATAAGGTGTTCCAGGTAATGTTAAATAAATAGCAGCAGCTGTTCTTAGTTTGTTTATATCGCCATTCATTTCATCAAAAACCCTATTTTGGTCATGATTAGTTAAAAATGTGCTGAATTTATTGAACTGCAAGTTATCGTAAGCATATTTTATTCCAGTCCTCAAAGCTTGTGTATTATTAGTTTTCATTACACTTAAAATATTACTGGCCAAATCAAATTCAAAACAATTATCTAGTTTGTTGTTGTAATTTTTAACGGTACTTGTGGCTGTCCAAACTTCACCAACGGTCATAAAATTAGGGTTCAACGATTTGCAGTAAGTGTTAAAGTCGGCCCAAAATTGAAACGTTTCAGGTTGGTTCATTAAGTTTCCGCCATTTTCAAATAAATACATGGCAGCATCAAGCCTAAAACCATCTACTTTTATGCTGTCAATCCAAAACTTAGCAGCATCAAAAATACTATCTCTAACAGGCTGATAATTATAGTTTAAATCGGGCATTTCGCTCCAAAACAAGGCATAGTAATTACTGCTGTTTTTTGTGTACCATACATCTTGCCCCCAAGGGCCTTTGTAAGTTGGTTTGGTGCTGTTCCATCTGTAAAAATTGCGGTAAAAGGGGTCGTTAGCAGCCGATTTTACAAACCATGGATGTTGACTTGATGAATGATTGATTACAAAATCAATAATTACTTTTATTCCTCTTTTATGTGCTTCTGATATCAAGTTTTTAAAATCGGCTAATGAGCCATATTGAGGATTAACTGTTTTGTAATTAGTTACATCATATCCATGATAACTGGGCGATGCGTTAATTGGCATTAACCAAATTCCTTTTATGCCTAAATCAGTTTTGGTGGCAGAATCACCATCGTTTAAATAATTTAATTTAGCAGTAATACCATTAAAATCTCCAATGCCATCGGCATTGCTATCAAAAAAACTGCGCACAAATATTTCGTAAAAAACAGATTGGTTCCACCAATTATTGGCAGGCTGCGCCATTGCTAAGTTTGGAGCTATTAAACATAAGGTAATTATAAATTTTAGTAAGGTTTTTATCATGTTACGATAGTAATAAATAAAACTCAATTGGCTTTAATTTAAATGATAACAATACGGTAAAATTCTAAGTTTAACTAAAAAATAGTTTGATTTTTGAGGTCTACACAAAAATTAATTTTTCCATTTATATAATTTTACCAACTACATTAAATTCTTTTTTAGCATATTCGCACACTTATGGTTAGTGAAGAATTTGATGAGATAACGAAGCTTAAATGGTATAAAATTGTATTTGGTTTAAAGTCGCAATTTGGCAAAAAGCCCGATATGAATGGTATTTTATTTTTAATTGGAATAAGAGAATTAGGTCAAAATAGAGATTTTACAAAGGATGAAAAAATGGATTTATTCCACATAGCAACTTGTAAATTACTTAGTTATGATGGTTATTTTAAGTACGAATACACTGATGAAGAAGGTTGGCCTCATTACGATTTGATAACGCAACCTCAATATAAAGATTTGTTATCGCAGGAGTATTACTTACGCAAGTTGGTAGTTAGGTATTTTGAAGAAAATGATTTGATAAAAGATTAAATTTAACAATGAAAAAGAATATATTATTAAGTGTTTTATTGGTTCTAGCATTGCAATTAATGGCTCAAAAACCAGCTAGTCCAAAAGCTAAAGTTAAGCCTAAGCCCGCTAAAAAACTAAAGGAGTATGTTAAAATTAGTACCATTTATGGTGATATGTTTTTTATACTTTTTGATGAAACACCTAAACATCGCGAAAATTTTAAAAAATTGGTTAGAGAACATTATTACGATGATTTATTGTTTCATCGTGTTATCCGCGATTTTATGATTCAAGGTGGTGATCCAAATTCTCGCAATGCCGACTCAAATACTATTCTTGGAAATGGCGGTCCTAGCTATACCATTCCTGCTGAATTTAATAAAAAATATTATCATGTAAAAGGAGCTTTATGTGCTGCCAGAACTGGCGATGAGGTTAATCCTAATAAAGAATCAAGCGGAAGTCAGTTTTATATTGTGCAAGGAACCAAAATAAAACGTAAGGATGTAGAAATGATGATGAATAATAGAAATTTTGAAAAGAAACAAAAGATTTTTAATAATTATGTCTATGGCGATACTTCTATTGTAAATAAATTAGCAACTTTACAACAGTCAGGCGGAAGAGATGCTATTTTAAAATATTTATCTAAATTACAGCCCACTATTGATAGTATTTATGGACCTAAGGAATATTTGTATTCGCCAGACCAAATTCAAGATTATGAAAAAATAGGTGGGGCACCGCATTTAGATGGAGATTATACCGTTTTTGGTCTTTTGGTGAAAGGTTTTGATGTATTAGATAAAATTGCCATTGTTTATACTAACCCGCAAACCAACAGGCCTATTATTGATATAAAAATGAAGGTAAGCATTATTAAGCGTTAATTAGAGTTACATTTTAGATATTAGTTTTGAGAAATTTTTTAGCCGTTTTTATTCTTTTTGTTTCTGGTTATCAGTGTTTTGCCCAAACAAGTGATAATGTTACTATTGTACAAGGAAAAGTTATTGATAAAAGAAATAAAGAACCATTACCCTTTGTTACCATTACGTTTAAAGGTACCAAGGTTGGCGTAAATAGCGATTTTGAGGGAAATTTTAAGCTAAAAACCACTTTACCTGTTGATTCTTTAAAGGCTAGTTACGTTGGTTATAAAACTTTTTATAAACGTGTAGCCGTTGGTCAAACCCAAAACTTAATTATTGAAATGGTTGAAGCTGGCAGTGAGTTGCGAGCCGTTACTGTTAGAGTTGGTGTTAATCCTGCATTACGTATTGTTAATAATGCTCGAAAAAATAAAGACAAAAATAACCAAGAAAACCTAACAGCTTACCAATACGATAGTTATAACAAAGTAGATATTTCGCTTAATAATATTAGCGATGAAATGAAAAACAGAACAGTATTTAAACCTATCAAAGGTTTGTTCGATACTGCTTTTCAAATGAAAAACGAAGATGGTAAATACATAGTTCCTTTGTTTATTAATGAATCGTTTAGTCAATTTTATTACAACAAAATTCCTTCAAAAAACAAGGAAGTAATGATAGCTAGTAATACCACAGGAATAGGTGTTGGCGATAAAAGCTTTATTACCGATTTAATGGGAACTAGCCTTCAAAACTTTAATTTTTATGGAAATTTTGTACGTATTTTAGGTAAAGATTTTATTTCACCATTAAGCAATGTTTGCCATACTTATTATGTTTATACCTTGCTCGATTCAACCATTGAAAACGGAAAGAAAAATTATAAACTTCAACTAAACCTTAAAGATGAACAAGACCTTGGTTTTTTAGGACACATGTGGATTGAGGAAGGAACTTGGGCTTTAACACGCATAGATGTAGAAATATCTAAATATGCAAATATCAATTTTATTGATAGATTAAAACTGCAACAAGAACTTAAGCAATCGCAAGCAGGACCATTTATTCCTTATAAGAATAGAATGATTATAGATGTGGCCGAAATGACCAAAAATACCAGTGGTATTATTGCTAAGTTTTACAATTCGGCCTCCAATATTGTGGTAAATGAGCCCAAAGAACTTTCTTTTTATGATAGAATAATTGAACGTGCCGAAGAAACCGAATTAGAAAGAGATTCGAATTTTTGGAATAGCAAACGCCCCGAAGCATTTACACCCATTGAACGCAAAATGTATAGCATGGTTGATTCTATTAAAAATTTACCGGCTATTCAAACTTATATTGATGTGGTGCGCATAGTGGTGGAAGGTTATAAACGTATTGGTGGACTTGATTGGGGGCCTTATGTGTTTTTATATGGTTACAATAATGTAGAAGGAAATAGACTTCGTCTTGGTTTTAGAACTAATCAGTTTTTTAGTAGAAGGTGGATTTTAAGAGCACATTTGGCTTATGGTTTTAAAGACGAAAGGTTTAAATACGGACTTTCGGCCGATTATATAAGTAACAGAAAAGATTGGACTGTTTGGAGTGCAAGCTATCGCGATGATTATGATGTGCTTGGAATTACCAACGATGCAGGAACAGGTAATAATACCTCTAACGTATTTCAGGCTATCAGTATTTTTGCCGATGGCATTAGGTTAAACAGAACCCATGAGGTTAAGCTAGGTGTATTTAAACATTATTCTCGCGATTGGTCGTATAGAATAGGTGCGCAATTTAACATGTTTGATCCATTGGGTGAGTTTAGGTTTGCTTATAAAACCAACCAAACAGATGCTGATAGTTTAAAAACTTCGTTTAATAATACACAGTTAAGTGCAGAGGTTCGATGGGCTTATAAAGAATTGTTAATAGTAAGAGGCAATGAAAGGTTAAGAATGGTACGTTCATTGTTACCTGTTTTTACGCTTTCGTACACTCATGGATTTAAAGGCGTTTTTGGTAGTGATTTTGAATACAATAAATTGCAATTAAATGTGCAACACCATGCCAATACCAGCATATTTGGAACAGCCGACTATTGGTTAACAGTTGGTAAAATTTGGGGAGTTTTACCTTATCCTTTATTAGATGTTGGGCGCGGTAACCAGGTATTTATTTACTCCGACTTTAACTATAGTTTGATGAATTTTTATGAGTTTATTAGCGATGAATATGCCCATTTTACCTATGTGCAACATTTTGAAGGATTGTTTTTAAATAGCATTCCTGTGGTTAAAAACTGGAAATGGCGTAATTTTGCTTTTGTAAAAGCAGCTTATGGAAACTTAAATAGTAGCAATTTTAATTTAACCAATGTGCCCAAAACCCCCGATGGACAAATTACCAATAAAATAAATTCGTTTAAAGACAATATTCCTTATGTAGAAGTAGGTTATGGATTTGAAAATATATTTAGGATTTTTTCTATCAATATGGTGCACAGGTTAACTTACCTAGACCAACAACCAAACCAAGAAAAACCAAGAGCTTGGGGTATCAATATTGGCTTAAGGTTCCAGTTTTAGATTAACCGTTTTTAGTCAATAACTCCCAATTCCAACTCTCAATTCCCATCTCTCAACTCCCAACTCCCAATTCCCAATTCCCACTCTCAACTCTCAACTCCCATCTCCCATCTCCCAATTCCAGCCCTCAATTCCCAATTCCCAATTCCAACCCTCAATTCCCAACTCTCAATTCCCAACTCTCAATTCCCAACTCACCCAATTTCAATATAAGTAGCACCACCGCCAAATTTTAGCGAATCAGCATCTTCAAAGTGTTTGGCTAATCGTTTGTTTTTAGTTAAAAAAGTATGGATTTTGTTTTTCAAATATTGGTTGCCAATGCCGTGTACATAAACTATACTTTTCATTTGATGCACGTAAGCAGCCTCTAATGTTTTAATAAATACATCCATTTGCACGCCAATAATATCGTTGGTTTGTGTAGTGTAGCCTCGTTCTAATAATTTGTCAAAATGTAAATCAATTATTGGTTCTGGCTTTTGACTTAAATCTATTTTTTCAACTACTGTTTTTTCGGTAAAATCCTTTTGTTTCAAAGCATTTAAGTTTAATGAACTAAACTCTTCATTTAACTTAAACATATAAGCTTGTTTTTGTAAAAAGAAACAAAACTTTAACGATTGGTGAAACTCCTTTGGTTTTGATTTAAAGGCTACACTTAAAGGTTTGGATGGATTGATATTGATATCATCGGCTAAAATAAATTGGAACAACAATGGATTCCATTTTTCGTAATTTTCTAAATTTAATTTTAAAAAATTCACTTCTTCTCCTCGGCCCAATTTGCCAGTTTTATAAAGGTTGTATACTTCCTTTTCTTTTTGGTAAACTACATACATTAAAGTATCGCAAGCATTGTTATGCAATACACCTTCTACCTCGTTTTCGCCTAATCTATTATAGGCCCAAAATAAACCCAAAGGATTAGTGCTTAACTTAGGTTTTAGTTTATCTTCAACTTCTTTTTTATCGTTATTTGGCTTTACATCGTCAAAATCAATTTTAACCACTTCGCTAGCCATAACGGGTATTTCAAAATCATCTTCAATGGTTACACCTACCAAGTTTTTTTGTTTAAAACTGGTAACTATACCTTCCATATTTTCGTTTACAAACTTTACTCTATCGCCTAACTTCAACATTGTTTTATCTTATTTATTTTGCTGTGCAATATTAAACCCAATTTAGGCTTTAAAATAATAAAAAATGAAAGGTTGGATTTTTAGTTTGACAGTTTAAAAATGACTCCAAATGAATCACAAGTTTATAGAAAATATTTGACATAAAATATTCGACCTCTTCGGGGTTCAATACAATAACCAATTAATCATTTCTATAAATATTCGACCTTTTCAAGGTCAATTAATGTATTTTAGAGTTATAACTAACAAAATGTCTGGCGGAGATGTTTTTATTTTATTTAATTTTTTTTCCTTTAAACACATATAAAGTGCTGTCCGAACTCCAATGGTATTTGTATTGCACATAAATAGAATCAGTATTATCGGGTAGCCTGCTAATTACATTATACAAATAGCATCCCGGAGCTAATTCATCATTAGGTAAATTTGGTCGCGCAGTAACACCCCAAGGAGTATGTTGGCGAAATCCCAAGGTTCCATTTGTTGTATAGGCAGTGCAATCAATTAAACCTAAGTAAGTATAATATTGAAATCCACTTTTAATATATTTGCCTATTTGAACTGTTATTGGTAATGCTTC
>JAIXSO010000053.1 GCA_027484685.1 Bacteroidota bacterium | reverse complement strand
TGTTTTTGTTTTGTTTATTGTTTGCACTACAAATTTAACAATTTCAATGCTACTATTTAATTGATTTACAGATTTTTATAAACAAAAATATCAACATATTCTTATCCCGAACTAAGGTATTTATGTAGATTACAACTGATTAACCAATCAACTTAATTAACCAATCAACTTTATCAACCAACAAACCTACTTATACAATGGAAACTTAGCCATCCAAGTATTGATATTTTTTCTAATATCGGCAAGGGTGGTTTCGTTGTCGTTGTTCATTAAGGCAGTATCAATATAATCAACAATTTGTTCCATATCGGCTTCCATCATACCACGAGTGGTAATAGCAGCAGTTCCTACGCGCATACCGCTTGTTACAAATGGCGATTTATCATCAAAAGGAACCATGTTTTTATTAATGGTAATATCGGCTTTGCCTAATGCAGCTTCGGCTAATTTTCCTGTTAAGTTTTTGCTACGCAAATCTATTAACATTAGGTGGTTATCGGTTCCGCCAGAAATAATTTTATAACCACGGCTTACAAATGCATTGGCCATAGCTTGCGCATTAACCGCTACTTGTTTTACATAAGTTTTGTAATCATCGGTTAAACATTCGCCAAAGGCTACTGCTTTTGCTGCAATTACATGCTCTAAAGGTCCACCTTGAGTTCCAGGAAAAACAGCACCATCCAAAACAGCACTCATCATTTTCAATTCGCCTTTCAAAGTTTTTTGTCCAAATGGATTTTCAAAATCGTTACCCATCATAATAATTCCACCACGAGGGCCACGTAAAGTTTTATGAGTAGTTGATGTAACAATATGGCAATGTTGAACTGGATCATTTAATAATTTTCCAACAATTAAACCTGCAGGGTGAGAAATATCGGCTAGTAAAATAGCACCAACACTATCAGCAATGGCGCGTAAACGGGCATAGTCCCAATCGCGGCTATAAGCCGAAGCACCACAAATAATCATTTTAGGTTTTTCAGCATGTGCTTTTGCTTCTACTTTATTCCAATCAATTAAACCAGTTTCTTGCTCCACACCATAAAACGAAGGAACATATAATTTACCTGAAAAATTAACTGGAGAACCATGCGTTAAATGTCCACCGTGGGAAAGATCGAAACCTAAAATTTTATCTCCAGGATTTAAGCAACCTAACATTACCGCAGCATTGGCTTGCGCTCCCGAGTGAGGTTGAACATTGGCCCAAGTAGCTCCAAACATTTGTTTTAATCTATCAATAGCTAAGTTTTCAACTACGTCAACAATTTCGCAGCCGCCATAATAGCGTTTTCCTGGCAAGCCTTCAGCATATTTATTGGTTAATACACTTCCCATAGCTTCCATTACTTGTGGGCTAGTAAAATTTTCAGAGGCAATTAACTCAATGCCATGTTCTTGGCGGCTTTTTTCTTGATTAATTAAATCAAATATAACGGTATCTCTTTGCATAGTTTTTCTAAATAATAATTTTACGAAAGTATATTTTCAAAAGTAATAACTTACATGATTTTTTGCACCACTGGCCACACCAAAACAAAAGCCACTACTACAAACACAATCCCAATAATATGATTCAGTAATTGTTGTTTTCTAATTGATAATAAGTGTTTTACCTTATTGGCCGAATAGCAAATAATAAATTGATGAAAAAACATAGCACCTAAAGTAACACTGAAAAACACTACTACTTCTACCAAAGTAGGTAAACTACTTTTAATAAATGCAGCTAAACCAAGCCAAAATAAAAGTGTTAAAGGGTTAATGCTATTAAGCATGATACCTTTCATAATATAAATAAAGTTGCCGCTAGCTGGTGGTTGTATTTGATTTGGGTCATTTGGTTTTTTAATATAAGTACTTATTCCTAAAATAAGTAAAGCTACAAAACCTACCAACCGTATTTCAGAATCGAGCTGGCGCAATTGATTTTCTACAAAACTAGCAGCAAATACGCAGAGGGCAATAAAAAACAAATCACTAATTACCATGCCCAAAGCAATGAGTAATCCTTTTTTGTAACCTCTATCAATACTGGCATGTAACAATGAAAAAAAACCTGCGCCAAATGATAGCGAAAGTATTAGCCCTGTTCCATATCCTTTTAAAATAGTTTCAATCAAAATAGTTTTTAGTGTATTAAAGTTGGCAAAATAATAATTACTTGCAAAAACCACTAAGCATTCTTTTTAATTATTTAATACCCACCTAAATAATAGTTAAATAAAAAATTTGCGGAATATAAATGAACCTATACATTTGCAACCTTATTTCAAAAAAACAGAAACGTGGGAGAGCATCACAGTAATCATAATAAGCTATCAGTAGCTGGACTTTTAGTTACACTTGGAATTATTTTTGGCGATATTGGAACATCACCGCTTTATGTATTAAACGCAATAGTAGGCGATAAAATTATTTCGAAAGAATTAATTTATGGAGGCCTTTCATGTATAGTTTGGACTTTAACTTTACAAACTACCATAAAATATGTATTGATTACCCTAAATGCCGATAATAACGGGGAGGGTGGAATTTTTTCATTGTATGCTTTGGTTCGTAGGCGCAGGCCCTATTTAATTTTTCCTGCCATTATTGGTGGTTGTGCATTATTAGCCGATGGGGTTATTACACCGCCTATTTCGGTTTCATCAGCTATTGAAGGTTTAAGATTGTTAAAGTCAGACACCATTAATTTTTCTGAAATTCCGACTGTTCCAATTGTAATTGCTATAATTAGTTTATTGTTTTTAATTCAGCGTGTTGGTACATCTATAGTTGGTAAAGCATTTGGTCCAATTATGTTTTTGTGGTTTGGTATGTTAGCTGTTTTGGGTGTTGCTAAAATTGGCTCTCATTTAGATGTATTAAACTGCTTAAACCCATATTATGCTTATAATTTGTTGGTTAACTACCACGAAGGTTTCTGGATTTTAGGTGCAGTTTTCTTATGTACTACAGGAGCTGAAGCCTTATACTCTGACTTAGGGCATTGCGGTAAAAAGAATATTCGTGTAAGCTGGATTTTTGTAAAATCAGCCTTATTATTAAACTATTTTGGACAAGGAGCAAATTTATTAAGCCACGAGGGCGAAACATTAGCTCAAGCTGCTATCAATCCATTTTATAGCATCATGTCAACCGAGTTTTTACCATATGGTATTGCCATTGCTACCATGGCTACTATTATTGCCAGTCAGGCATTGATCAGTGGTTCGTTTACTTTAATTTCGGAAGCAATTAGACTTAATGTTTGGCCAAAAGTTGCTTTAAAATATCCAAGCGAAATGAAAGGTCAGCTTTATGTTCCTAGTGCAAATTTAATTTTATGGGCTGGCTGCATTGGAATAGTATTGTATTTTAAAGAAGCTGGAGCAATGGAAGCTGCTTATGGTTTGGCTATTACCATTGCCATGTTAATGACCACTTTGTTGTTGGTTAATTACCTGAGTAATATAAAAGTAAACAAGTGGTTAATTGCTTTATTATTATTAATTTATGTGGCCATTGAAGGTTCGTTTTTAGCTGCCAATTTATTGAAATTTACACATGGTGGTTGGGTAAGTTTAGTAATAAGCAGTGTGTTTATTTTTGTTATGTGGATTTGGTACAAAGGCCGCAAAATCAAAAATAGATTGACTGAATTTGTTCAGCTAAAATCATATATTCCAATTTTAGAACAACTAAGTAAAGACGAATCGGTTTCTAAATTTGCCACACATTTGGTTTATTTAACCAGTGCCGATTTACAAAACGAAATAGAATCGAAAATTATGTATTCTATTTTACAAAAACAGCCTAAACGTGCCGATATTTATTGGTTTGTACATATTCATGTAGATGATCAGCCGTATACCATGCAGTATAAAGTTGACCATATTGTGCCTAATGATATTATAAAAGTAGAGTTTAAATTAGGCTTTAGGGTTGAGCAAAAAATTAATTATTACTTTAGAAAAGTAGTAGAAGAGTTGGTAATAAATGGTGAGGTGGATGTTACTAGTCGATATGCTTCTTTACGTGGACAAAACATAACGGGTGATTTTAAATTTGTAGTTTTACAACGTCATCTTTCAAACGAAAATGAACTTTCGGCTTACGAGCAATGGATTATGGATTTGTACTTTACACTTGATAGGTTGAGTTTATCAGAAGCCAAAGCCTTTGGATTAGATACTAGTTCGGTATTGATTGAAAAAGTACCATTGGTAATTACTCCTTTAAAAGAGTTTAAGTTAAAACGAATTTATTAAATAAACCAGAGAGGCTGATTTATGAAAATCAGCCTTTTTTGTTTGAAAACATTTTATTATTTAAAAAGTTAAAGAATGTGTGTTACAAAAAATTTTAGCATACAAGTATTTATTATTAAACAAACGATTTATGACCATGGCTGCAATAGCATTTGTTTTGGTGCATATTGTTATGTTTGAAGTTAAGCGCAGGTATGCTATTGATGTAATTAAAGGAGTTAATTTTCCTTTTGATGATTTGTATTTTTACATAAAAAGTAAGCTAGGTTTATAGTAAATTAATCAATTACTTCCATTAAAGTTTCCAATTTCATTCCTCTAGAGCCTTTCATAAATACATTTGAATTCATTAATTTATTTTCTGATAAATACATTTTACAGTCTTCTGTAGTTGCAAAACTTACATAATTGTTTTTGGTGTTTTTAAATAAATTGCCACATAAAAACACATTTGTTAAGCCAAGCGCTTCGCAAAAATGAACTAAGTTTTGATGTTCTTCTTCAGCATATTTTCCTAATTCAAACATATCGCCAAGAATGATTACTTTATTGCCAAAAGGCATGGCCGCAAAGTTTTTAATGGAAGCTTCCATGCTACTTGGATTGGCATTATAAGCATCTAAATAAATGGTGTTTGATTCTTTTTTTATTACTTCTGAGCGATTATTACTTGGCTTATAGCTTTCTATACCTAATGCAATTTGAGTATAATTTAATCCAAAATATAAACCCATAGCTACTGCCGCTGTAATGTTATCAAAATTGTAATCGCCACTTAAACACGACTGAACCGATTCAGGATAATCTTCTATATAAAAATTAATGGTGGGCTGCAAAGTGCGTGCATGACACGAAAAGTGAGCTGCGGCATTTTTACCTTCAAAATTAGCCGAGTAGGTTATTTTATTTTCAAGTAATCTGGCCATACGCATAAGCCATTCGTCATGCATGTTTACAAATGCTAAACCATTGTTCTTTAGTAAATAATAATAAAGTTCCGAGTTAGATTTTGCTACACCTTCCATATCGCCAAATCCTTCTAAGTGGTCTTTGCCATTATTGGTAACTATTCCATGGCTTGGTTTGGCTATTTTGCATAAAAATTCGTTTTCTCCAATATGGTTTGCACCCATTTCTATAACCGCTATTTGATGAGCTTTGGTTATTTGCAGCATGGTTAAAGGTAAGCCAATATGGTTATTAAAATTACCTGGAGTAGCTAAAACTGTAAACTTTTGTTTTAAAACCGAAGTAATTAATTCTTTGGTGGTAGTTTTTCCATTACTTCCTACTATAGCTATAACCGGGATTTTTAAAGTATCTCTATGAAAAGCAGCAAGCTGCTGTAAAGTGGTTAATACATCATTTACTAGAATATATTGGTCACTAATTTTATATTGTACTTCATCAATAATGGCATAAGCTGCTCCTTGACCTAATGCTTCACTAGCAAATTGATTGGCATTAAATTTTTCTCCTTTTAAGGCAAAAAACAAACTGTCTTGCGCTATCCTCCTAGTGTCGGTGCAAACAATAGGATGTTTTAAGAATAATTGATGTAAACTAGCTATATTCATTTTAATAAAAAATTATGAAACTACTTCAAACTATAATTAATAAATTTGAATTAACAAATAACCATAATTTATGCGTAAATTCATACTTGCTATTATATCAATATTGTTTATAAACTTAATAAGCAATGCTCAAAATGTTTATTTTTCGTTATCGAATAATGCTAAATTTTTAAAGAAAAATAGTACAGATACTTTAAAAACGCCATTTGTTGGTGGTTTTCAAAAACCACAGTTTAATAAAATAGATTTAAATAACGATGGTATAAAAGATTTGGTAATTTTTGATGGATTAGGAAATAAAGTGTTTACCTATGTATGGCAAAACAGCGCTTGGGTTTATGCTCCAGTGTATGAAAAGTATTTTAAGAACATTTCTCAATGGTTAAAACTTGCCGATTTTAACTGTGATGGTAAAGAAGATATTTTTACAGCTTCGGGTCAAAGTTTTACTTTAGAGCCTGGCCAATTTGTAAAAAATAATTCTATTAGGTATTTGCAAAACACTTCAACCAAACCTAATCAGTTTATTTTTCAGCAAAAGGTAAACTGTTTTTCTGTTATTGATAATGGTTTTGAAGATTGTTTGGAATACACACCAACTGATGTTGGCGTTATAGAAGATATGAATAACGATGGTAAGCTTGATGTTTTATATTCTCCAGCACAGTCAAATTATTTTAACCTTTACGAAAATACTCGCCCAACTGGAATGTGCGATTCTATTGCTTTTGGTTTAAAGGTTATAAGTTGGGGACACTTTAACTATAAAGTAAATTCACATGGATTTAACTTTGGTTTGCCAGCTTATTACTTATTTAAAGGTGGTAAACACGTTAATAATTCTTTTTCGGTTTTTGATTTAGATGCTGATGGTGATAAAGATTTTATTTTTGGTGATGGTTTTTTTCCTACCTTAATTTACGTAAAAAATGGAAAAGAACTAAACACATTAGGGCGAGATTCATTTATAACTGAAGATACCATTTTTCCAAGAAATACTTATGTTCCAAAAGATATGATTTGGCCAACTCCATATTTCAGCGATTTTGATAATGATGGCATTACCGATATGGTTTTAACTACCAACGAACCTGCGGTGGTTAAAAATACCAACAATGTTTGTTTTTATAAAAACATGGCTGCTAGCAATAGTGTTCCGGCTAATTTTCAGTTTGTAAAAGAAAATTTTTTGCAAGAAGACATGATTGATTTAGGAGGGAATTCAAAACCAGTATTTGTTGATATTGATAACGATGATGACCAAGATATTATTGTGGCTACACAAGGCAATTATTTAAGCACTCTAAATAATTTTGATCAATTGTATTTGTATAAAAATATTGGTACTAAAACTAATCCCGTATTTAGTTTGGTAGATACTAATTTTGCTAACATTCAAGCCGATGTAAGGTTAAACCTTACCAATGTAATTCCAACCTTTGGCGATTTAAATGGTGATGGTAAAAAAGACATGATTTTAGGGTGGTACAATGGGTACTTACATTATTTTGAAAATACTTCAACTGGCAACGATATTAGTTTTACCAAGCGTGATAGCAATTATTTTAACATCAATTGTGGAATACAAATTGCTCCTCAATTAGTTGATTTGAATAAAGATGGAAAATTAGATTTAGTAATAGGTAAATACAACGGAACTTTGGCTTATTATCAAAATACAGGAACTGTAACGCAACCTAATTTTACTTCTGCTCCAACTGTTGATTCTCTTGGTAAAATAAGTGTTCGTTCACGTGAAGACACCTATGGAAACGCCATTCCATCTGTTTACGATATTGATAATGATGGCATATTTGAAGCATTAATTGGTAGTTATAGTAAGAGTGTAGTTTTATTTACTGACATTACTAGCAATCCAGATATTAAAGCAAGAAGAATTGCCAATATTTTTAAAGATGATGCAGAGATGGCTGCAGATAGCATAATGCAAGGTATTTATTCAAGTGTAACCATTGCTAATATTGATGCTGATGCTAGTCCTGAAGTGTTAATTGGTAACCAACGTGGAGGTTTGCGCTTATACAAAAGCAATATTTTAGGTAAAATTAGTTTATCGGCCTCAAACGATTTAGGAGAACAAACATTTGAAGCAAAAATTTATCCTAATCCAGCCAAAAATAAATTAACCATTGAAACCGATTTATTGAACGAAAAAGCGCAAGTAAGTATCATCAATATTTTAGGAGCAACGGTAATTAATCAAACCATGCCACGTGGCACACAATCAGCAACTGTTGAATTAATAAACCTAAATGCAGGCGTTTATTTTGTGAAAATTCAAACTGAAACAGGCAAACAATTGGTAAAACGTTTGGTGATTGAATAAAAATACTAACCAATGGCTTTACTCAAAGAAAGGCCACTCATTAAATTTTTTTATTTCAATTTCTTTTTGCTGGCTTTTGGCGGTAAAAAATTCTCTCCTGTAACTACTTTTTTACCTGTTTGTTCTTCTAATTGCAAACGTGCATTTTTTGCGATTTTGCCACCTTTTTTGCTTGCTTTTGCATTTTCTTGTAAACCTTTTGCTTCATCGGTTTCGGCTATTTGGCGTGTAGATAATTCAGCCAAAGCGGTAAAAATTAACTCAGCTTCGCTCATGTGGTCACGGAGGTTTTGAGTCTTTAATCCTTTTAACTCTTTGTGGTTTTTAACTGTTAGGCCTGTCCATTCCTCATGAATAATATTGGTGAGCAATGCAAATTCATCTGATTTTTCAACTCCACTTTCTTTCCAGTAATCAGTAAGTTTATTCCGAGTTTCTTGCCCAGTCATTCTTTGCTGAATCCACTTTTCAGAACGACCTAGTTTTTGCCAATTTTCTCTTGCCCTATCTATACTTTGACTCGGGTCTGCTATTTCTTGCATGCGTTCATAGCCTACTTTTGCCAACCATTGTTTAAATGGTTCTGCCTTTGGTGATGGAATGGATTGGATAAGTCGGAAAATATCTTGTGCATTTCCTGCCAATATTTTACGCTTTTTTCCATTTGAAAGCATTTCTATCTGGGGACAATTTGTCCCTAGGTAGGCTCCAAGTTCAAAATCTCTTTTCCTAAGTTTTTTTAAATAATCAGTTGGATTAACTGACTCAGTAAGAGCTTCTACAATATCTACAATAGAAAAATACCATGTTTCTTTTTCTGTATCATAATACCTACGTACTTGTCTGTTTTCAAATAAAATTACATTTTGATTGCTCATTTTATATTATTTATTTCTGTTTCTCTCTTTTTGCCATCAGCGGCTTCAAATTTGAGTTGTACGATTTTTTCGTACAACTGACTTCCCTATTTGGTTAGTTAGTTTTTTTAATCACTCCAATATTTTTTTTGGAATGCTACTACCAGTTAAAATTTCAATTACATCAATCTCAGAAAAATACCATGTTTCTTTATAAGAATCCCAATGGCTTCTAACTTTTTTACTTTCAAATAATTTTATATAGCTCATAATGTTATTTATTTTCTATAAGTTTTCACTTACTAAAATTTATCCTTCTTGTATTAACCAATGCCTTCGCTCAAAGCGAAGGCATTGGTTAAACTTACTTCAAAACCCCTAACAATCCCAATAATCCACCTGTGTGAACACATAAAATTTTACTATTTGGTTCAAAATAATCTTGTTGGGCCAAAGTAAAAACGGCCATCATCATTTTGGCTGTGTAAACTTGATCTAATAAAATACCTGTTTGGCTAGCAAACATGGTTATAAAATCCATCACTTTAGGATGGCTTTTGGCATAACCTCCTTCATGAAATTGATGATGAATTTTATAATAATCTTGCAATTGATTTTTTTGCAATTCTTCATCAATATTTTCAGCACCTTTCAATACGCAAATACCTTCGGCTTTGGTTGTTAATTGTTTATTTTTTATAGCTTGTGTAATTCCTAGTAAGGTAGTAGCGGTACCTACAGCACAAAATATTTTATCGTAATTTTCGGTTAGTTCAGTTACAATTTCTTCGCAACCTTTAGCTCCTAAAATGCCTGCACCTCCTTCATTAACAAAATAGGCTTGTTCATTTTGTCCAAAATAATTTTCAAATAAAATTTCTTTGTCTTTATAGCTAGTTCTATCGGTATAAATAAACTCCATTCCCCAAAGTTTATTTAAAGCCAGCATTTGGTTGCTTACCCCTTCATCGCCTCTTATAAAAGCGGTAGTTTTAAAACCAAACATGGCACCTGCGCAAGCTAATGCATTTAAATGATTGCTATAAGCACCACCAAAACTAACCAAATGGTTTTTATTTTTTTGTTGCGCATCTGCTAAGGTATATTTAAGTTTTCGCCATTTATTTCCGCTTATAAATGGATGAATCAAGTCATCGCGTTTAATATAAACTGAAATTTGTTTTTGCTTAAAAAGCTCAAAATTTAATGGTTCAACAGGCGAGTTTATTTTAATCATGCAAGTATTTTTTTATAAAATTGGATTGATTTGCCCATAATAAAATAGCCATTAACAAAATAGGGTAAATGTGAATTCTGTAACGCGAAACGCCAAGTACACCTGTGGTTAGTAAAAAATACATCACAAAAAGAGTAATCAATAATTTTAAGAAAGTAGGGGAGTGGGTTTTTAATAAAAATAATATAAACACAATTACTACCAAAATATTCCAACAAATGAGAATCGCTAAAGCCAATAATCCCCAAAAGTTTATTCCTAATAAAAATTGTAGAGTAGCCTTTATTCCATATTGCTGTAATGTTTGATACATTCCTAAAGCATTATCGTTATTGGCATTAAACAGTTTGTATAAATCGTACCTTCCTGGGTCAAACATAAAAGTTAAACAACCTTTTACATACACTTTTAAAAATGCCATTTTATGATTTACCAAAAAATGATTGCAACTGCTGTCTATATATTGATAACGTTGCGCTAACGTGGCTTGCTGCTCTGATTGGCTTACAATGGCAGATGCAATGCTATCGGCATAATCAGGTCCATAAGCATTGGCAGCAGAATATTTTACCAAACAGCGCACTGCTGCAAACGATTTCATGCTGGTAAACTGAAAATATCCTGTTTCTTGTTGCACCGCAAAACTTAAACTTAAGTATGCAATTGCAGGAAAAACAAGTAAGTAGGCAATGTAAATTTTGGGGTAGTTTTTTATAAATAACATAACGCCACATACCAATAAACCTATTAAAATACTTACTGGTTTGGTAATTAAGGCTATGGCTATAATTAATCCAATGCTCAAAGCCTTTTTAAGTGTTGGGTTTTGATAAAATAAATAAGTAGTTTTAAAAAGTAAAAACACCATTACTTCAAAAATGGTGTCGCTCATAATGGTATTGGCATATACAAAATGGGCAGGATAAAATACCAAACAAATGGGTAAGATAAAATTTAATATTTTGGCCTTTACTCTCAATTCAGAAGCTGTTTTGAGCACATTTAGAATAAGTATAATGGCTATTATATTTTGAATAAATAAAACAGAATAGTCTGAATGATAAATGGATTTACAAGCAATAATAAAAAAAGCATAAAAAGGTGGGCGTAATGCAAAATAATCATTTTGAATAGGTGGCAATAAATCGCCTGCATACAAACTATGGTATTTTAATAAATTTTGTGCCTGAAATAAATATCCTGGCGAGTCAACAGTATAAATTCCGTTAAAATAAAGTGCCACTAAAAAGTACACCAAATGAATTGAAACAATAAATATGCTTAAAAATTTATATTGTTGTAGGGTTTTTATCACATTGCGAAATTATTATTTTACAATTGATAATTTATAGTATTTATTTAATGGAAAAACTGATTAACAAGTATATTTTAGTAATTATTGCTGGTTTGCAATTGGTTTTGTTTTTTGTAATTAAAAACGATCCTTTTCATGGCGATGCAGTTACATCTACTGCCAGAGCCGCACTTAATATTTATAATAATAATTTACAAACTATTTGGTATCCCGCAAATTTTGATCCTGGGCATCCTTCGTTATTTCCATTCTTACTAGCTTGTAGTTGGATGGTTTTTGGAAAGTCGTTGGTTATTAGTCATTTTATAATCATACTTATTTCTTTTTTTATTCTTTTTATAACTAGAAAAATTGCCTTGCATTATTGCCACGAAACCAAAGCTAATTTAGCCACTTTATTAGCCGGTTGTTATTCAATATTTGTAGCTCAGCAAGCATTATTACTTAATACGCCATTGTTTTACTTGTTTGTATTATTGTCATTTTATTATTTAATAAAACAACAAAAAGCAGGTTTTATAATCAGCACTGTATTAATGGAATTAACCCATTTACAAGCCAATTTTTTCTTATTGGCATTTGGCATTATTTATTGTTACCAAGTATTTAAAAACAAAGAAACCATTGCACAATTTTTTAAAAATGGATTGTTACTTTTTCTACCAGCTGTTACAGTTTTAAGTATTTGGTTGTATGTACATCAACAGCATTTTGGATGGGCTTTTTTATCGCCCAATTATACCGAACATAATGATATAAAAGGAATGAAGCAGTTTGTTCAAAGTGTGTTTTTAATTGTTTGGCGTTTGGTTGATAATGGGATGTTAACTGTTTATGGGTTGCTTATTTATTTGTTTTTCAAACAAAAGTTAAATAAGGAATTGTTTATTTTTAGCTCAATTATATTAATAGTAAATAGCCTTTGCATGGCAATATTTTTATACAACACCATTGGCCATAGGTATTTTATGATTAGCCAATTTTTATTTGTTATTTTATTAATTGAAGCAAGTAATAAAAAGCAACTCAAATGGATTGTAAGTTTGGTTTTGGTTAGTTTAGGTATTGGAAATATTATGTATTACCCGGGTAAGGTAATAGCAGATACCAATTTGCAATACCGTAATTTTTTTAAATTAGAACAACAAGTAAAAAGTAATTTCGATTCGATTCAATTTTATTCTTATGCTCCCATTAGTTCAAGCGCTGATATTCGCTATTTGGATTTGGACAAAGGTTTAAAAATTAGCTCGTTAAACGATTTGAATTTAGACACCATTCCTGCTTTATTACAATCAAACGTAAATGCTGAATTTACAAAGCCTCAGCGTGATTTTTTATACAATAATTGGTATGGAAATAGTTATGAAAATGGGGCAGTTTATGTAAATGTATTTTTAAATCCTAAGCATTATTTAAAACCAAGTTGGTTTAAATTGAGGCAACCAAGTTATTTTGAGCAAAAATTGCAAGAGTTAAAGTATAAAATAAGAAAAGAGTAGTGAAACAATTTAGAATAATTGAAGTTTCAAATTATAACAAACTCAAAAAATAATTATGAAAAGAATATTATTAGCAATGGCATTAGTTGTTTCTGTAACTATTGCAAAATCACAAAATAGCTGTTGCGCAATAACCGTTAGCAGTCAAAATGCAGCCTTAGCCATGAACGAAAAATTTGCATCTAAACATGAAGTACCTTTACCTTTTAAGTTAGAAAAACCAAAAGGTGAAATGATTACGTTTGCCACCAAAGAAGGTTCAAATGGAAATGCTTATTATATAAAAGCAAGTAAGCCAACTAAAAAGGTGTTGTTTGTTTTTCATGAATGGTGGGGATTAAACGATTATATTAAACAAGAAGCTGAAACTTTTGCTGCCGAAATGGGCGATGTAGACGTTTACGCTGTTGATTTATATGATGGTGAATTAGCTACTGATGTACCAACTGCACAAAAATTAATGATGGGCTTAAAACAAGAACGTGCTACTGCTATAGTAAACGGAATAATAGCCAAAGTTGGAACCGATAAAGCCATTGCTACAATTGGATGGTGTATGGGTGGCGCTTGGAGTTTGCAAAGTACTTTATTAGAAAGTAAACAAGCAAAAGCTTGTGTAATGTATTACGGAATGCCAGAAAAAAGCATTGAGCGTTTAAAAACTTTGAATTGCGATGTGTTAGGTATTTTTGCTAAACAAGACCAATTTATCAATGCTGATTTAGTTAAAGCATTTGAAGCTAATATGAAAAAAGCTAAAAAGAAATTAACTGTTTACAATTACGATGCTGACCATGCTTTTGCTAATCCTAGTAATCCTAAGTTTAATAAAGAGTTTTCGGCCGATGCGCATGCAAAAGCTTTGGCATTTTTAAAATTGAAGTTGAAATAATAATTACCAAATAATAAAAAACCGAAGTTTAAAAAGCTTCGGTTTTTTTATGCCTTAAAAGTTTATTTTTGAGTTATGTTTTTCAATCTATTTCCCCGAATTGTTGTTTTCGAAGTTAATTTAACTTCTCCGCAAATTATGCAGGCCATTCATGATAATATCAATCATGAAACTTCATTTTTAAAGACAATTTTTAATAGCAAAAGACTAGAAGGCAATACATCTGGAAAACAATTTGATGTAAATTTTACCTATGAAAAATCTATGAACAAGCAGGGGCAAATATTTTTTCATGGCGAAACAACAGAATTGGAGAATGGATATACTGAAATTGAAATTAGTTGCTATCCTTATCCTAGTATTTTATTTGGTTTAATTGCAGGAACAATCATGTTGTTTGTTTTTTTTACTGTACTTTTTCCTTTCAATAAAATACCTATTCAATATGAAATTATCGCAAAGTTTCCAATTTTTATAGTCTCATTAACTATTACTTTTTATTCGATGTCTTGGTTTTTTATAAGAGATTTCAATGCATCACTTGAAGTTTTAAAACAAATTTTTAAAGAAGCCGAAAGGCAAAAAAGTCGTTAATTAAAGTGTCTTTTTTAAAATTAAGTTCGCCAAAACTCACTTTTTTTACTAGTTTTGGCGAACTTAATTTTATTATGAGTAAACTAATTGGCAGAATATCAGAGATTAATATTCTTGAAGCAGCAAAACAAAATAATAAGTCGGAGTTAATTGCTGTGTATGGAAGAAGACGAGTTGGTAAAACTTTTCTTATTCGAGAATATTTTAAAAAAGAATTGGTTTTTGAAATTGCAGGATTATTTCATGGTACTACTAATAGTCAACTTCAAAATTTTACAAAGGAGCTAAACACCCGAAATAAAAAAGCAAATTTTGATACGCCCAAAAATTGGTTAGCAGCTTTTACACAATTAGAAAATTATTTAAACAAACTAATCTCTAATAAAAAGAAAGTAATTTTTATAGATGAGTTTCCTTGGCTTGCTTCACCACGGTCAAAATTTTTGATGGCATTTGAAAATTTTTGGAACCAATATGCATCAAAACGAGATGATTTAATTGTGGTAATTTGTGGCTCGGCTGCTTCATACATGGTAAAAGAAATTTTGAATAATAAAGGTGGACTGCATAATAGAATTACACGTAAAATTAGGCTATTACCTTTTGATTTAAACGAAACCGATGCGTTTTTAAAGAGTAGAGGAATTCGATATTCGCATTACGATGTTTTGCAAATTTATATGACCATGGGTGGTGTTCCGCATTACCTTGATAAGCTTCAAAAAGGATTAAGTGTGGCTCAAAATATTGATCAATTGTGTTTTGATAAAGATGGTGTTTTACACAATGAGTTCAATCAACTTTTTACTTCCTTGTTTGATAATTCAGAAAAGCACAGAATAATTGTTAAAACTTTGGCCAAATGCAAAAAGGGCATTACACGACAAGATTTGATAACTCAAAGTGGTATTCCAAGTGGTGGTGATTTTTCACTAAAACTAGAAGAACTCATCGCTTCAGGTTTTGTAAGTGAATACGCTTATTATAAAAATAAAAAGCAGTTGATACTCTACAGGCTTTCTGATGAATATTCGCTTTTTTATTTAAAGTTTATACAACCTAATAAAGCCGAAGGCGTTGGAACTTGGCAGCGATTATTTAAAAAACAAACTTATACGTCATGGTCAGGTTTTAGTTTTGAAACTATTTGCTTAAAACACATTTATCAAATTAAAAAAGCGCTTCGCATTGATGCTGTTTATTCAACCAGCAGCAGTTGGTTTAATAAAAATGCACAGATTGATTTACTCATAGATAGAGATGATAACATTATAAACCTGTGTGAAATGAAGTTTTATAATTCAACTTTTACAATCGATAAACAATATTATTTAAACTTAAAAAACAAAATAGATGAATTTCAAAAAGAAACAGATACAAGAAAAAATATACACTTAATAATGCTAACTACCTTTGGACTTAAACCAAATGAATACAGTGCTGAGCTGGTTCAAAACGCTTTACAAATCAGTTGTTTATTTGAGTGATAAAATTTGTATAGTTCGCCAAAACTCACTTTTTTTACTAGTTTTGGCGAACTTAATTTTTTACATATTTCTAAATATCAAATATTTAAACTAGCATGCCTTCGAGTTTATTGTTTCGAATTTACTGAGCCAATTTTATCCCAAACTTTAACTTTCTATAAACTTTAAAAATAGCAGTATTGGTTAAAGTTCTTATCAGTTTTACTTTTAGCCAAATTACCGGATACATCAACCAATTTTTGATGGCAATTGTTAGTGGAAAATTGCTCCATCCATAATGAATATACTCCTTATATCCGAGCATACGCTTATGGTAAGTGGTACCTTGAATATCGTAAAAAGCAATAACCTTATCTATATAAAAAGCTTTCTCAGGCTGAGTTTTAAAAAATGAAGCAAACCAAGTAGTATCAGCTACCAATTTATAGTTAGTATTATAATAGCCTATTTTTTCAAAAGCATTTTTATGAGTAAAGGTAGCTTGATGACAAATAGGGTAATGCGAAAAGAAATCGCTGTATTTTACTGGTTTGCCATTTATATAGTTGACCCCAGTTGGTTCATTTACCGTTTGCACTTTGGCATAAATAAGTTCACAGTTTTTAAAAGTATTGTTTTTAAAAATATCAGCAAGCACTTCGTTATTGTAAAACGAATCGCCTGCATTTAAAAAATAAACCCATTGTCCTTTTGCTGCTTTTATGCCTTTATTCATGGCATCGTAAATCCCTTTATCGGGTTCCGAAATAATGGTTCCTATATTACTGGTAAATTGTTGAGCAATTTTTAAGGTACTATCTTTTGAGCCACCATCTACTAAAATGAGTTCAAAATCTTTAAATGATTGGTTAATAGCCGATTGCCATGTATCGTAAAGAAGTGCTTCTGCATTATAAGTAACTGTAATTAAGCTTACTAAAGGATTTTGCATGTTTTGATTAACTAAAATTTAGGGCAATTACATTTTTTGTTTCGTGCAATTCCTTTTTTGCTTCCACAAGCACTAACTGCGCTTAAAAGCGAAATGCCTATCAGTATAAAAGCGATAATTTTAGTAGTTTTCATGCCTGCAAATTAAAAAAATAATTGTTTTGCCATAATAAATTACTTTTGCGGTCATAAAAAATGACCGACCCTAAACTCGATAAAGAAGAATTAACTAGCAGCTATGCTAAATATAGTAAAGTATTTGGCTTATTGGTTCAGCTTATTATTTTCATGCTTATTTTTACCTTTTTGGGTAATTGGGTTGATAAACACTTTGCCCATAAAGTTCCATATTTAACTATAATTGGCGTTTTTATTGGAATGGCAATTGGTTTTTATAATTTGATAAAAAACTTTATGAAAGAAAAGTAACTGATACTATGAAAACAATTATTCAATTTTTTTTACTGAGCATAGGATTGAGCATTTTTATAGGCTTGGCTACTTTTTGGAGCATCAACTCATTGAAAATCAATTTAAATTTTAACGATGCTATGATTTGTTTAACTTTTTACTGCATTGTAACTTGTTTAGTGTTTTATATCAGTTATTTGGGATTAAAAAAAGGCCCACAAAATTTTGTGATGCACTCTTATGCAGCCCTAGCAGTCAGATTTATAAGCAGTTTGTTCTATGTTTTGTATTACGCACAAACCCATAAAACGTATCAATTATCCTTCATTTTTTACTTTATGCTGCTTTTTATTTTATTTATTGTGTTTGAAATTTATATCCTTACAACTAAATTGCGCCTCGATTAAGGACGAAACGAAGAACCAAATGACTCATTTAAACAATTTGAAATCAATAAACTACACCATTAAAACTGCCCTTTTAACGATAGTGTTTTCTATCGTTTCAGTCATTTCTTTCGCAAATCAACCTGTAACTAGCGAACATACTGATTCGGCAGCTGCTACCGTTGAAAACGAACATGCAACTGCTACTCACGCTGAAGGTTCACATGAGGAAAATCATGGTGAAGAAAAATTTGATGCCAACAAAACTATAATGGAGCATATTGCCGATGCACACGATTGGCATTTATTTGGACATACCAGCATTCATTTACCAGTAATTATTTACACTGATAAAGGATTAGAAACTTTTTCAAGTGGTAAATTTAACCATGGACATGATGCCTTTAAAGGTAACTACACTTATAAATTAGTTCACGAAAAAATTAAAGTTGTAAACGAAGCTGGCGAAATAGATGAAGAAGCTAGCAAAAAAGTATTAGACTTTTCTATTACAAAAAATGTTGCAACTTTATTTATAGCTGTAATTGGTTTATTATTAATATTCTTAACTGTAGCTAAAGGTTACAGCAAAAGAGGAATTGGTGCTCCTAAAGGATTACAAAGCTGGATTGAACCAATCATTATTTTTGTTCGTGACGATATTGCTAAGCCAAACTTAGGTGACAAGTACCAAAAGTTTATGCCATATTTGTTAACTGTATTCTTCTTTATTTGGTTCATTAACGTAATTGGTTTAATTCCGTTTTTCCCTGGAGGAGCTAACGTAACAGGTAATATTGCAGTAACTTTAGTGTTAGCGGTAATTACTTTTCTAATAACTAACTTTAACGGTAACAAAAACTACTGGGGACACATTTTTACACCTCACGTACCACTTTGGTTATACCCATTAATGATTCCAGTAGAAATTATTGGTATCTTCACAAAACCTTTCGCTTTAATGATTCGTTTGTTCGCAAACATTACAGCAGGACATATTTTAGTGCTAAGCTTGGTTTGTTTAGCATTTATCTTTAAATCGTATGCAGTAGGTGCAGTAGCAACTCCTCTTATCGTATTTATTAGCGCTATTGAATTATTGGTTGCTTTTATCCAAGCATTTATATTCACTATTTTGTCGGCTTTATTTATTGGAATGGCCGTTCAAGAACCTGAACATGGCGAGGAAGCACACCACTAATCAATAAAAATAAATTTTAAAAATTTCAAACTAAACTAAATAAAAACTAAAATGACAGGAAGTATCGCTGCAATCGGAGCTGGACTAGCCGCAATCGGAGCTGGACTAGGTATTGGAAGAATTGGTGGATCTGCTATGGAAGGTATGGCAAGACAACCAGAAGCTGCTAACAAAATTCAAACTGCAATGTTAATTGCTGCCGCTTTCGTTGAAGCGGTTGCTTTATTCGCGGTGGTTGTTGCTTTGTTAGGAAACGGAGCTAACTAATTAATTAGTACCCCAAAAAGCCCGGTTGTTTTAAATCGGGCTTTATTTTATTTGAAAAAACTTTTATAAAATTATATATACAATGGATTTAGTAACCCCAAGTATTGGTTTGATTTTTTGGAGTTCGATAGCATTTTTTATACTATTTTTTGTATTAACAAAATTTGCTTGGAAACCAATTACCAAAACCCTTAAAGAAAGAGAAGATAGTATTGATGAGGCTTTAAAATCGGCAGAAACTGCTCGTTTACAGTTGGAAAGTTTAAAAACTGATAACCAACGTTTATTAAACGAAGCACGTGCTGAGCGTGATAAGTTATTAAAAGAAGCTAACGAAATTAAGGATCAAATTTTAGCTAAAGCTAAAAGCGATGCTAAAAACGAAGGCGACAAAATGATAACTGCGGCTAAAGAGGCAATTGAAATGGAGAAAGTAAATGCCATGAACCAATTGAAAACCCAAGTTGCAAACCTTTCAGTTGATTTAGCTGAAAAAATATTGCGTAACAAAATGGAAGACAGAAGCCAACAAGAGGTTTTTGTAAATGAAAGTTTAAAAAATATAACACTGAACTAGTATGTCGGATTTTAGAGTAGCCAGTCGTTATGCAAAGTCATTAGTTGATTTAGCTATTGAACAAAACCTGCTAGAGGTAGTTTGTGCGGATATGAAATTATTTAAACAAACTATTGAACAAAATCAATCACTTGAAAACTTGCTTAAAAGCCCTGTTATTAAAGGTGATAAAAAGTTAGCAGTTATTACTCAAATTTTTGCTAGTTCATTTAATAAATTAACTTTTTCGTTTATTGCCATTATAGTGCGCAAACAACGCGAAATGATATTGGTATCAATTTGCGAAGCAGTTATAGCTCAATATAATGAAATAAATAAAATTGCTACTGCTTCGGTTAAAACCGCAGTGGAAGCTTCAGCTGAAATTAAAGCTGAAATTCAAAACTTTTTACAACAACAAAGTGGTAAAAACGTAGAACTTAAAATGCATGTTGATCCATCATTAATTGGTGGAATTATGATACAAATGGAAGACCGTTTGTATGATGCAAGTATTTCGGGTAGCTTACGTAAAGCCAAACAACAGTTATTAAACACATATATCTCAAAATAAACAAAAATTAATTATGGTAGAGATTAGACCTGACGAAGTATCAGCAATTATCAGAGAGCAATTAAGCAACTTTAAATCGGATGCTGAATTACAAGAAGTAGGAACGGTACTTCAAGTGGGCGATGGTATTGCCCGTATTTATGGATTAACTAAAGTTCAATCTGGAGAGTTAATCGAATTTGCAAATGGTGTACAAGCAATTGTATTAAATTTGGAAGAAGATAACGTTGGAGCTGTATTATTAGGCTCAAGCGATTCAATTATAGAAGGTGATACCGTTAAAAGAACCGGTAGAATTGCATCTATCAAAGTAGGTGAGGGAATGGTTGGCCGTGTAGTTAACACAATTGGAAATCCTATTGATGGAAAAGGTCCAATTGCTGGCGATTTATACGACATGCCTTTAGAGCGCAAAGCTCCAGGGGTAATTTACCGTGAGCCTGTAAAAGAACCTTTACAAACTGGTATTAAAGCTATTGATGCGATGATTCCAATTGGACGTGGTCAACGTGAGTTAGTTATTGGCGATCGTCAAACTGGAAAAACAGCAGTTTGTATTGATACCATTATCAACCAAAAAGAATTTTATGAAGCTGGTAACCCAGTTTATTGTATTTATGTTGCTATTGGTCAAAAAGCTTCTACAGTTGCACAAATTGTAAGTACTTTAGAAGCTAATGGTGCTATGAAATATACTACTGTAGTTGCTGCTACTTCATCTGATCCAGCTCCAATGCAGTTTTATGCTCCAATGGCTGGTGCTGCTATAGGTGAGTTTTTCCGCGATTCAGGAAGACCAGCTTTAGTTGTTTATGATGATTTATCAAAACAAGCGGTGGCTTACCGTGAGGTTTCATTATTATTACGTAGACCTCCAGGACGTGAGGCATACCCAGGTGACGTATTTTACTTACATAGCCGTTTATTAGAACGTGCTGCTAAAATTAACGCTACCGATTCTATTGCACAAGCAATGAATGATATTCCAGATTCAATCAAACATTTGGTTAAAGGTGGAGGATCATTAACAGCTTTACCAATTATTGAAACGCAAGCTGGTGACGTATCTGCATACATTCCAACTAACGTAATTTCAATTACTGATGGACAAATTTTCTTAGAGTCAAATTTATTTAACTCTGGTATCCGTCCTGCTATTAACGTGGGTATCTCGGTATCGCGTGTGGGTGGTAATGCTCAAATTAAATCAATGAAAAAAGTTGCTGGTACTTTAAAATTAGATCAAGCTCAATACCGTGAGTTAGAGGCTTTCTCTAAATTTGGTTCTGACTTAGATGCAGCAACTAAAGCTGTATTGGCAAAAGGTGCTCGTAACGTAGAGATTTTGAAACAAGGTCAATTCTCGCCATTACGTGTTGATCAACAAGTAGCTATTATTTACTTAGGAACAAAAGGTTTATTAAGCAATGTTCCTGTAAATAAAATACGTGAGTTCGAAGCTGAGTTTTTAAGTTATATGGAAAATAAACATAAAAACACTTTAGATGATTTGAAAAAGGGATTATCTGACGAAGCAGCTGCAACACTTGAAAAAGTTTGTAAAGAATTATCAGCAAAATATTTAGGTTAATAATAGTAAAAAGTTGATAGGTTGATTAGTAAATAAGTTACTATTTTATTTCTAATCAACTTATTAACCAATCAACTAATTAAAAAATGGCAAATTTAAAAGAAGTTAGAATAAGAATTACATCGGTTACTTCAACGCAACAAATTACCAAAGCTATGAAATTAGTTTCGGCTACTAAACTGCGTAGAGCACAAAATGCGATTACTTTAATGCGCCCTTATGCTGCAAAGTTGAATGGCATTTTAAGCAATTTGTCTGATAGCATTGATGTTGATTCTTTAAAGGTATATTTTGATGCACGTCCAGTAAAAAACGTGTTACTAGTTGTTATTACTAGCGATAGAGGTTTATGTGGTTCATTTAACGCAAATGTTATAAAAATGGCCAATAAAACCATTAACGAAAAATATGCTGAGCAAAAAGCTAACGGTGGTGTTAGTGTAATTGGTATTGGTAAAAAAGGTCATGAGTATTTTTCAAAACAAGCCGTTAATTACATTGATAATTTTAAAGATTCATTGTTAACTGCTAATGCTGAAACTGGATTTGCTATTGGCGAATATATTTTAAATGGTTACACATCAGGTAAATTTGATGCTGTAGAAATAGTTTATAATCAATTTAAAAATGCTGCTACTCAAATTTTAAGTGCTGAGCAATTTTTACCAATTGACACTGCTAGCTTAGCTACTGAAAGTGTTAAGAAAAATGATTATATTTTTGAACCTAACAAAGAAGAAATCTTATTAGAATTGATTCCTCGCATTTTAAAAACTCAAGTCTTTAGATGTATGTTAGATTCATTAGCTTCAGAACATGGCGCCCGCATGATTGCTATGGATAAAGCTACTGATAACGCTGGTGAATTATTGAAATCATTAAAAATTGAATACAATAGAGTTCGTCAAGCGGCTATTACAACTGAAATTTCGGAAATTGTTGGTGGAGCTGCTGCTTTAAGCGCTTAAACAATAATAACCTTTTATATAAACAGGCCAATAAGATTAACTTATTGGCCTGTTTTTGTTACAACCATTGCGGTTATGATGTAACCACCTTTGAGAAAATGAATGCATCTTCATATTTTTCTTTATGGAAATTATAGTCTTTAAATAAAGCATCTTTGGTAAAACCACATTGGGTTACTACGTTTATAGATGGTTGGTTTTTAGGGTTAATTACAGCTTCAATAGAGTGAAAGTTAAACTCTTTAAACCCAAAATCAACAACGGCATTAACAGCTTCGGTCATGATTCCCTTTCCATGAAATTTTTCGTTTAATACATAACCTATTTCCGCTCTATGGTTGTTTGGGTTAATGGATACGTAACCTATAACCCCAATAAGCTGTGTGGTATTTTTTTTCATGGTTATGGCCCAATTTATTTTAGTTTTGGTAGCAATGCCTTCTTCTATTTGATTAATTACATCCATGGCATCATCCAGGTTTTGGGTCATGGGCCTCGGGATAAAATGCATGGTTCGCGGGTTAGAACGTATTTCAAAAATACTTTCTACGTCTAATTTATTTACGGGCCTTAATTGAAGTCTATTGGTTTCAATTGTGGCAAGGGTTTCAAATGTTAAGTTTATCATAATTATAAAAAATAAAGCCAAAACAAACCTAAAATTTGTTTTGGCTTTAATATGAAAAATTATTTAAAATATTAGTTCATTATTGGTAGGAAGCCATAACGTTTTCCTAAATCTAATTGATTTTTTAAAAAGTCGTTTGGATATTCAACTACTACATCAATTACTTTATCACCGTTCATAGTTGGAATTAATTTTGGTTGAATAAATCCTTTGTAAGGAGCCACATTTAATTTGTTAAAACGAGCTTTTACTTCTTTTAGTAATACTTGGTCAACTTTTACACCATAGGTTTCAACCAAAGCTGTAGCTGATTTATAGTCGCCTTCAGATTTTATGCGTTGAATTTCTTTTAACAATTGGCCAAATAAACTACGTAATTTATCGTAATCATTTATTTTAACATAAGTTTTTCCATCTCTTTTTACAAATTCAATTACATTGTCTTTTTTACCCATTTCATAAGCCCATTTAGCATTTAATTGGCGGTTACGCATGTGAGCTTCTTCTAAATTTTCGCCAATATTTAAACGTGTTAACTGAGTAATTAAGCCATTCATAATGTAATTATCGTACTCGGCTTTACCTACTTCTAAATTTGGCATAACACCCATTTCAACTAATTTGGGATCCATTACATAATATAATGCCACTAAATCAGCTCTTGCCTCTTCTAATGTGCTTGCATAGTTTTTAAGTGTTTGGTCAGGGTCGCCAATACCAGGGTTTATTTGTCCACTTGCGTGCCCAATCACTTCATGCATATCGGTATGTAAATCGCCAGCTAGCGAACCAAATTCTCTGGCTCGATTCATTTGTGCTTCATTTTCTGCAAATTCTTTTAACATTGGACTTTTAGCACCTACAATATTATAGCTATGTACAATATTGCTTAATGAAACTGATTTACTACCATGTTTTTGACGAATCCAATTAGCATTTGGAAGGTTAATTCCAATTGGGGTTGAAGGAGCTGCATCGCCACTTTCTTGAATAACAGTAATTACTTTAGCCGTAATTCCTCTTACTTCTCTTTTTTTATGTTCGTTAGCTATTGGCGAATTATCTTCAAACCATTGAGCTTGCTCCGCAATAGCAGCAATACGTTTGGTAGCTTCCATATCTTTCATTGAAACGACACTTTCAAAACTTGCACGTTTGCCAATAGCATCACCATAAACTTCAATAAATCCATTTACTACATCTATTCTACTATCTACATCCTGAACCCAAGCAATGTTATAATCATCCCAAAGTTTAAGTTCTCCTGTTCTATAAAATTCAATTAATAGTATTAATGCATTTCTTTGATTTTCGTTTTCAGCAACAGTTACGGCTTTTTCTAACCAATAAACAATTTTTTCAATAGCACTAGTGTACATGCCTCCAACGCGCCATATTTTTTCGGTAATTTGCCCATTTTCTTTAACCATTTTACTGTTCAACCCCCAAGAAACAGGTGTTGGGTCGTCTTTACTAATTTTAGTGGCATAAAATGCTTCTACTTCTTTTTGAGAAACACCTTCATAAAAATTATTTGACGATGCTTTAACATTGTCAATTCCTGAGGCTAAATCAACAGTTTTATTTTCGAATTTTATATCAAACATAATAGGTTTGATAAATTTCAGGAAATCATCAACTGATTTACCGTTTAGCGGTAAATCTTTTGAATTGCATGATTTTACTAAACCTGAAAAATATTCAAATGTGCATTCAGGCACAAATTTTAAATTGGAGTAATGGTGGTGTATTCCATTTGAAAAGAAAACACGTTTAGCATAAGTTTCAAACTTTTTATAATTGGCATTTTGCTTATCACCACGGTAGCTTTGCAAAATGGTTTCTAGTGTTTTTCTAACTGTTAAGTTATAACGGTATTTTTGGTCGTAAATAATATCTCTACCAGCATTAGCAGCTTCGTACAAATAATAAGCTAATTCTTTTTGTTGGGGAGTTAATTCGCTAAAACCTTCAATTTGATAACGCAAAATTTGTAAATCGGCAAATCGATCGCATTCTACTTCAAATCCATTTTCGGCATGAGCATTTTTTGATTCAATCATTTTATCTTGATAGTTTTGTGCATAGCCAGTTAGCACAAGGCTTGAACTTGTAGCTATGGTAGCAATAATGGTTTTGATTTTCATTTTTAGTTATTTTCAATTATTAACTTTTGGGTATAAATGTTATTGTTTCTATCTGAAATTTGCAACAAGTAAATACCTTTTTGCAAATTGGCTACATTTATTTTATTGGTGGTAAATTCTTTTGATTCGCTAACAATTGCACCACTTAGACTATAAATTTTATAAGCATTAATATCTATGTTAGATGCAATTTCAAATTCAGTATTAGCTGGATTTGGAAAAACTGAAAAAGCAGGTTGTTTATTTAAATTGTTAATTGATGTATTTGGATTTTCATCAACTCCCTCGCTTTCGGTAGCTAAAGCCAAATCAGCTTCTGTTTCGAAAGCACATTTAATAATATTTAATTGGCTTCCATCTGCACTTACATTTACCAAAATCCAAAAATAATAAAACTCAGGCATGCCCGTTAAAGTCATTCGGCCACCAATGTATTTATTTCCTTTGCCTTTAAAATCAGTATAGTTTAAGTTTGGGCTTTGAATAAATATGCTGTTTGATTTCCAAGTAGTTTCGTTGGTAAATGTTTTATTATTTTTAATTTTTACTGGATAATTATTGCTTCCACTAATAGTTCCTGTAGCTAAATAAAAGTTACTACCGTTTCCAACTCTGCCCGTAATGGTAATAGACCCATTTGCAAAATGGTTAAAAGTTATATCGTAAGCACCATCGCCCGTTACATCTAGTTGGTATTTTGAGTTTATACTATCAACTGTGGTATTAATTGGTGTTACAAGAATGGTAGCATAACTGCTTGCAGTGCCAATAAGTAAGCTTAAAATAGTAAAAAGTTGTTTTTTCATTTTTTGTAATATTTTGATTTGACTGCGAATTAAACCTAAAAAATGTATTTATGAAATGCTAGTAAAAAATACTTGATTTGTGGTTGATGATTGATTTAAAATACCGTTCACTATTAAAAGAGTTATTAGATAATGATTCAATTCCTAAATTAGATTTGTATCAAAATTTAAAAGAACTAAATTTTATTAATACTTGGCTTGGCGGACATCAAGTAACCACTAAAGGTTTAAATCAATTTAAGTTTGAAAAAGATAAAGAATATACCATTATTGATATTGGGTGTGGAGGAGGCGATAACTTAATATATGTGGCTAAATGGGCCAAAAATAAAGGTTTAACATTTAAATTAATTGGAGTTGATTTAAAAGAAGATTGCATAACTTATGCAAAAGAGCAATGCCAAAATTTTCCTGAAATTAGTTTTGTGTGTAGCGATTATAGAAACCTTCCTGATTTAAATATTCAGTTCGATATAGCATTGGCATGTTTATTTACCCATCATTTAAAAAACGAAGAAATAAGTGAGCTATTAAATTGGTGCGGCAATAATGCCAACTTGGGTTTTGTAATCAACGATTTGCACCGAAATATTTTGGCTTATTATTCCATAGCTTGGTTAACCGCTATTTTTAGTAAATCGTACTTAGTAAAAAACGATGCAAAGCTTTCGGTAGCACGTGGTTTTATTAAACATGATTGGCAACAAATTTTGCAACAAAGTGGCGTTCTTTTGAGTAATGTAAAAATTATTTGGGCTTGGGCATTTAGATGGTTAGTAGTTGGTAAATTTAGTCAGTAGTTAAAATTATTGCTTTTATCTTTTTCTAAATGAATTCTTGTTAATTATCATATTTTTAATATTAATGCAATTTCTTTTCATTGTGATTAATTACAAAAAATAAACATGAAGAAAATACTCTTATTAGCTTTTGCTGCTCAATTATCTATGTTATTAAATGCTCAAGTATTGGTGCCTGAAAAAGAAACTATTGCTAATGCAGATGCCGGACATATAGAAATTGAAGTTGAAAAATCTTTAGATGGTTACAACTCATTTCCAATTGGGAATAAAGGTGCTTTATTAACTTATAAATCGGCTGAGAAGAAAAAAGGTGGCTTTTATGATTTTAATATAACTAATTATGATACAGCATTTAATGAGGTTGCTAAATACAGTGTGCAAGTGCCGAAAGAATTCACTATTGTAGAATATTTAAACGAAAAAGAATGTGGTTATATTCTTTTAGCAAAAGATTTATTGGATCACCCTAGACCTGGAAAAAGAAAACCAATTTTTCAACGTAGTTACTTTTTTGATTACACTATTATAAAAATTGATTTGAATACTAATAAACTAACCACTTATAATGGTACAAATAACAGAGCTTTATTTTTAACCGAAATGAAGGTAGTTGATGGCAAAGTAATTTTAATAGGAAAAAAAGGAGCATCTGAAAAAAAAATAAATACAGTGCAAACAGCATCAGTAGCTTTGTTATTTGTGCCAGCTATATTTTATTCACCTAATTACGATCCTGCTATTATTACCATTGATATGAAGAGTAAAAATGTAATGAAACAAGTTGCTTTAAATGATTATTTTAGAGGTGATGCTGGTGTTTTAGCTGCAAGTTATAACGAAAAAAATGGAGATTTCTCAGCAATAATTAAGCATAAGGTAAAGAAAAAATCAAAGTATTTTTTACGAAATACCGAAGAGGGCGTTCTTAAAAGTAATATCAATATTGATTTTCCCGAAAATATGGAAATGTTTCGAGCTAAAATGGAAGAAAAGGATAATAAAAAAGTTTTTGTTGCCACCTATGGTGAAAAATGGGGTGGTAAATTTTCAGTAATGGATCATAAAACGGAGGGTATTTGTGTAGGATTAATTGAAAATAACAACAAATTAAATTTGGTGCGAATTCCATGGAAAAAATTTGATAATACCATCACTACTTTAATTGGAAGCAATTCGTTTGATGACGATAAAAAATATAAAAAAAGTGATGCAGATGTGGAATTTGATGTAACATTTAGTAAAATTATAATAAAAGATGGTGAGTATGTTTTTTTAGGAGAAATTACAAAACCAAGATATTATTATTATACAACTACTATTACCGATAGCAAAGGAAGACAGTCTACAAGAACAGAAACTTATTATGATGGAATTCAAGTAATAGGTTTAATTAGTTTTGGTGTAAATTCTGAAGGAAATTTGTTATGGGAAAATGCACATGAATATTATGGTAATATAAGTTTCAAACTGGCTTCAAGAGCAGATTTTTACCAAACTGGAGATGAGCAGTATACTTCAGTGTATGTTGATAAAAATAATATACCGCATGTGTATAGTTTCCTTAGTGATAACAGCACTCCATTACTTTCTGAATTTAGCCAACCATTAGGTATAAGAAATGGCGATGAAGATAAATTTGATTACAACTGGCAATTAGGAATGCCTAAACTTTGGTATAAGGATAATTATTACTACCAAGGTTGTTCAGTTGAGGTATCCTATAAAACTAAAGTAGATGGTAAGAAAGCTAAGTTAGATAAATCGGAGAAAAAAATGGTAAAGTATTATTATACTTTTAACAAAATAAGAATTCCGGTTTTAGGAGAATAAAAAAGTTAATCAATAAAATTGAAAATGAATATTGGCTAGTTTGTAAAATAGGCTGCATTTAATTTTGAATGCAGCCTATTTTTTATTATTAAGTTTATAGAATTTTGTTTTTTACTTTTTAGGCAAATAAGTTATTATCTGCTTAAAAACCGTTGTTTCATAAGTTTCCTTTTCTTCTCCTTTAGTTGTGTTTATTATTAACTGTTTGTGTGTTAAACTAGTCCAATTGTTTTGAGTATCATATTGAAAATCATAGGATAGGAAAAGCTTGTTTTCTTCATTGTAATAGCTGACAGATAATAAATTGTTGCTACTATCATAGGTTTTTTGAATTCTTCTGGTTTCGTTCTTTTTTTCGTTTAAGCTACTGATTGTTATTTCTGAACCTTTAGTATTGTAAGTAATGATTTTATTTATGTATCCTTGTGGACTTTCTTGTCCTCTATATAAGAATTTTTTTGAATTTGAGTTGCTGTCGGAACAAATTGTTTCTGAATATAATTCCCCATTTACAAACTTTTTTATATTAACCTCAACATTATTTTTGTCGTAAGTAGTAATATCTTTTTCAATACGATTACCAGTAGCTTTATATTCGCGTAAAATTGTTTCAATTTTACCAGTATATTCTCCTTTGTTATTATATGTTATTTGAGTTTCCTTTGTCCCATACTCATTACTTTTACTCGACTCAAAAGTTAATTTCCCAAAATTATCATATTGATAAATAATAGTTTTCGTTGGATAACCATTTTCTGTATAGTAAATTTTAGAAATAACTAAACCTTTATTGTTTAGTTTAGAAATTGTTGCTAATCCAAATTGGCTGAGCTCAGCAGTGACTTCTTCATCAGCATCTTCTTTGTATTTTCCAATCTTAAATCTTTTTACAAATTCTTCAATATTTTCGCAATTACAGCTAAATTCATAAATGCTATCTGCTTTATAAATTGTTTTATAAATTTGTTGCTCTGAAGTTCTAAAACCCAAATCAAAACTATATTCTTTTTTCCTTATCACGCGATTTTTGTTATCGTATTGAGCCTCTTCAATTAGCGTTTCCTTATCTCCATTTAATAGAAACCTTTTATAGCTAGAAACTTGACCCATAATTGGCGGTACATGAAATAAACTACTTATTTGGCAGGCTGCATTTAGGCTAAATAATAAAAGAGATATTATAATTATTAGTTTAGTTGTTTTCATTTAATAAAAAAAAATAAAACAATAATAGTGAAATAAAATAGTTTTAAAACAAATAAAGCTGAGGTTACTGATTTTAAAATAAAACCTTTGGGAGGAGCGGAGGGAAGTTTTTAGGGTTGAAATTTTCTTGATTTTAAAATCTATTATCAAGGTTTTATTTCATTAAACTTTTTAGCTTGTTCATCCCAAATCCAAATTTCTGGATGGCAATACTCGCAATCGTCATAAAAACTAGCAGAATCAGGTGGATTAGCAATTACCATTCTGCTATCTTTCTCAAACTTAAACCCAAGAGGAGCAGTTAATCCATTATAAACTTTGCCGTCTTTTAAATCAATAACTGTAGACATCATACAAGGAGCACCACAATCCCAAGAAATGAAACAATAATGTCCGCCAAAATTCAAATTTTCTTTTGCGTATTCTTCAGTTAATAATGTTTTGTATTCTTTTGCTAAACTATTACTTGTGTAATCAATTTTAGCCTTATTTCCTCTATAAATCTCTGTTGTTTTAAAATCTTTGAAGTTAATATATGGTTCAAATTTTATTGATGAATATGAAATTTTGCCTTTGCAAAACGAAGAATCTGCAAATACCTTAACACAGTCACTTTCATATATTAACACTTCTTCGTTCGTGTTTATTGCGTTATTATTACTGCTATCAATTTTCTTATGTATTTGCTTTTCATTCTTGCCATATTCGCAAGAATTTAAAAGCGCTGCAATAATTATAGTACTTAAAATGTTTTTTATGTTTTTATATGTTTTCAAGTTGAAAGTTGATTTAATTATGTTAATTAAAGAATATAAAATCTTACTCCGAAATTATTTCAGCTTTAAAAATATTTTTCAATAACTTTTTTGATTTATAAGACTCATATTTAAAAGATAACATTATAAATAAATAGAAGAAAAGTAGCATTCCTAATGGTTGGAGTTTCCAGACACCATTAGTTAAAAACATAATACTGATAAGAAAAGCAAAGCCAAACCCAAAACACAAAAATATGGTTACACCTTTTCGGAATTTGATTTTTACATTTATTTTAGTTCCATCTGTATCTTCTTCAATAGTACCAATTGCTTTAATATTGTAGGAATTGCTGTTATATATTTTTCGTGTGATTTCAAATTTATTATCTGTTATTTCACCATCAAAAAGTTTTGCAGAAACGTAATTAATATAAGTGTTTTCAAATTCTACCTCGTCTGTAAGACGTTCTATTATTTCGTCTTCATTCAATTTGCTTTTAAAAACAATATTTTCAATTGGTAGGAATTTCATTAAATTCATTGACTTATTATTTGATAGCAAATATTTGGTAGCATAATAAAATCAAATTTATTAATTAACAAAACAAGAATTTAGAAATGACATTAAGGACAAATAATTACTCACTAAAATATTACTCTGAAATTATTTCAGCTTTAAAAATATCTTTCAGTAACTTTTTTGATTTATAAGACTCATATTTAAAAGATAACATGATGAATATGTAGCCGAAAATTATCATTTCAAATGGATTGAATTCATAAAAACCAATACTTAAAAACAGAATACACATAAATATCAAAGAGCCAAACCAAATATACGAAAATATGGTAACACCTTTGTGCAATTTCATTTGCACAGTTATTTTGGTTTCATCTGTATCTTTTTCAATAATACCAATAATTTTCGGCAAACATGAATTTCTATAGTTTATTTTTCGTGTAATCTTAAATTTATTATCTGTTATTTCACCATCAAAAAGTTTTCCAGAAACGTAATTAATATAAGTGTTTTCAAATTCTACCTCGTCTGTAAGACGTGCTATTATTTCGTCCTCATTCAAATTACTTTTAAAAACTATATTTTCAATAGGTAGGAATTTCATTAAGAGGGTAAGTTAAACTCTATACAATATTTAAATGCTGTTTTATTCCAACTATTGTTCTTTCGAATTTCGATATTATTTATTCGAATTTTCTTAATTGCCCCAACTTCTCAATGAGCGAATCAATATCAAAAAGTCTTTTTCTACCGAATAATCTTTGGCGTATAAAAAGTTTAATTTTTGAATGGTAATGGGGTTATAGCTTTTGCCTGTAAGGTTATCAATTGGGTTTAATACGCCTTGGCGTAAATTGGGTAATAGTTTTATATTATCGGCTTTGGCATAACCAACCCATGTTTTTTCGCCTAAAAGCACCTGAATCCAATTTTTGAAAAACTGTGTTTTATTTTTAATAATTAAACTTACAAAAGGAATAAACGGTAATATAAAAATGGCGAATAATATATCGAAAACACGTTTCTTTTGTTGCTCCCAAGCTTTGCTTAACGATAAGTTTAACTCTATGGTGTAAAAGTCGCCAGGTGTGTTTTTATTGTTACTTCCAATTATAAATAAACTTTCTTCGGGTACAATTTTAAACAGTAATTCTTGCTGTTTCATGCGGCCCATCCATTCTATAATTTGCGAAGCAGCCAAATCTTTTGAACAAAAAATTATTTCTTCAATTTTAAGTACATCCACTATTTCGCTCAGTTGATTAACATTGCCTAAATATTGGTTGTCAGTTACACTTTTATCATCAATAGCAATAAAACCAAAATAGTCGGCTTTGGCTTTTGATTTGATTAATAAATCTTGCACACGATTTACTTCATTGTAATTACCAACTATGGCGGTGCGTAAGTGAGTACTAAAGCTAAAACTTAACTTACCATTTTTTAACCAAAACAATAAAAACCTATCGAAATAGGCCATCACAATGGTGCTTAAAGTTCCTAAAACTATAATGGCACGGCTAAAACGATAAGAATCGTTTAGGAAAGCATAAAAAACTGCTATGGCTAACGAACCTGCCAAAACGCCTTTGGTTACACTTAAAAATGTTTTACGTTTATTATAAGCGCCTGCAAGGTAAAGGCCTGCCATCCAAAGTGCACCATAAATACAACTGTTTGCTAAAACCACGTTATTGCTATAAGCTGAATCGGTATCGTATTTAAAAATAGAGTAACCTTTGCTTATAAAAAGCATACTTACCAATATCAATAAAAAGTCGATTATGGGTAAATAAACGGCATTTAAAAAGCGCAAAATTATGGCTGCTGTAGCTCGTAAATAAATGGCAAAATTTATGAGTAAGCCAAATGTGCGAGCATGTTTTTGCGAATAATGTTTTTGCGCAAAAATTATCATGGCACGATAAAACGTAAATACAAAGTTTACACTGGTTTTTTTAGTGCTTTCGCCTTTGTAATGTATAATGGTTGTATCGTGAAAATAGTAGTTAAAATAGCCTGCCTTGGTTACTCTATAGCTTAAATCTATGTCTTCGCCATACATAAAATAATCTTCATCAAGCATGCCAATTTTTTCGATAACTGTTTTGCGCAGCATCATAAATGCACCTGCTAGTACATCTACTTTATGGGTTTCGTTTTTATCTAAAAATCCAAGGTGGTATTTGCCAAATCGTTTTGATTTTGGAAAAAGAGCCGCTAAACCAAATATCTTATAAAAAGCTACATCAGGCGTAGGTAAACCGCGTTTGCTTTCAGGTAAAAACTTACCTGAACCATCAATCATTTTTACACCAACAGCGCCAGCATCGGGCGTTTGGTCCATAAATGAAACTACTTTGTTAAAGCATGCTTCTTCGACTACGGTATCGGGGTTTAAAAGTAAAATGTATTCGCCTTTTGCTATTTTTATAGCTTGATTATTGGCTTTGCTAAAACCTACATTTTCTTTGTTTTCAATTAAAATTACATCGTTGGCAAACTTGTGTTTTACCATCTCGCAGCTGCCATCTACCGAGTTGTTATCTACTACTATAATTTCTGCACTTATTCCATTACAAGCCTTTCTAACCGAATAAAGGGCTTGTTCTAAAAAATATTTTACATTATAGTTTACTATTACAACTGAAAGTTTCAAATGGGTAAAATGCTGTTATTTAAGTGAGCAAATATAATCTTTGGCTTGGTGTTTATTATGTTATTTTTTTACTACACCATAAAATTACAAACCTTATTAGGAACGAAATGTATTTTAAAATAGTATGGTTTTAAAGCGTTTTGTAAATAGTGTGTTATAACTAAATGATTATCACGGCTAAATTATTTTTAACAATTAAGTGAAAAATGTAATTGATTTATTTTTAAATAAATAGCCTTGTTTGTTGATTGGTATTGATAATAAGTTAATCTTTGAATGGATAACCAAATTTAAATTGTTTAATTTGAACCCTTATTATGAAAGTATTTAACAAAATAGTTTTATTTTTTAATTGGGTAGCCATTTTACTGCTATTGGGTGCTTATTTAGCGGCATTTATTAGCCCAGTAATGGTTTGGTTTATAGCGTTTTTGGGTTTGGCTTTTCCTGTTATTTTTATTGCAAATGCAGTTTTTGTAATTTATTGGATGGTTACTTTAAATTGGAATTTTATATACTCATTAGTGGCCCTTTTAATAGGTATTGCTACCATTCAGCGTTTCATTCAGTTTGGAACTAAAAAAGAGGTAGTAACAAGTAATTATTTAAACGTCATTGATTTTAATACACATTCTTTTGATGCCTTCGAAAAGACTGAGTACAATGGGCAACTATTTTTTGAAACTTTGCAAAACATAAAACCAGACATTATGTGTTTTCAGGAATTTGTGTCGTACGATACCAAAAAAGACAAAGCCATGTTTAAACAATTGGTTACTGAATACAAAGATTTTTATACGCATAATATGCAAGCTAATGAAGATAAAATTACAGGCTATAGCATTAGTATTTTAAGTAGGTATCCTATAGTAAATTCAGGTTTTGTGGAGCGTGTGAACTCTAATGGAAATGCCACTATTTTTGCCGATATAAAATATAAAAACGACACCATTAGGATTATCAATACACATTTAAAATCAATTGCTTTTGATAAAAAAGATTTTCAAACGGTGGCCGAAATTGAGGCAGATAAAAACGAAAAAGAAGTTGGTTTGCTTGATATAAAAAGTATTGCAGGTAAGTTAAAACGTGCCTTTATCAATCGGTCGAAACAAGCAGAAGCCATCCAGAAATTTATTGAAAAAAGTAAGCACAAAATTATATTAACAGGCGATTTTAACGACTCGCCAGCTAGCTATGCTTATAACATTATTAAAGGCGATATGAAGGATGCTTTTATTGAAAGTGGTTCAGGCTTTAGCTCAACTTATACAGGTAAAATGCCGTCTTTCAGAATTGATTATATTTTGGCCGATAAAAGTTTTGAAATAGTAAATTATAAACCTTACCAATTAAACTTTAGCGATCATAAAATGCTGAGTGCAACGGTAAAAATCAATTAGGTTTATATTTAAAATTTTGTAATGTTGTAAAATGGCTTTTGAAGTAACAATTTTAGGCAATAGCAGTGCATCGCCAGCACCCAATCGGCATCCAAGTGGCCAGTATTTAAATATATTGGACCATCATATTCTTATTGATTGTGGCGAAGGAACTCAAATGCAATTGCAACGCTATAAAATTAAAAAATCGCGCATTAATCAAATTTTTATTAGCCATGTTCATGGCGATCATATTTTAGGTTTACCCGGTTTGTTACTCAGCATGAATTTAATGGGTAGAGAAGCGCCTGTTCATATTTATGGTCCAAAAGAATTGTTCGAAATTTTAAATGTATTTTTTAAATACAGCGATACCCGTTTTAGCTTTGAATTAAATTATCACACAGTTGACCCCAACAAAACCGAAGTTATCTTCGAAAATATTTATTACAAAGTAATATCCTTTCCATTGTTTCATCGGGTTCCAACTGCTGGTTTTTTGTTTCAAGAACGCAGCAAATTACGCAAGTTAAATGTGGAAGCATGTGAAAAAACGAAAGTTCCATTTACTCATTTTAACGATTTAAAACGTGGACGCGATTATTTAAGTCCAGATGGAAAGACCCACATCAAAAACGAATTATTGACTTTTGATCCAGGAAAACCAATCACCTATGCTTATTGCAGCGATACCATTTTTGACGAAAGGGTAATTCAATCAGTGCAAGAAGCTGATATACTTTACCATGAAGCTACTTTTATGCACGATAAATTGGCAAGAGCCATTGATACCATGCATACTACTGCCAAACAAGCTGGAATAGTAGCTAGCAAGGCCAATGTAGAAAAATTAATTATTGGCCATTTTAGCGCGCGTTACGATGATTTGCAACCTTTGTTAGCCGAGGCTAGAACTGAGTTTGCCAATACAGATATAGCTGATGAAGGACGCACTTTTATTATGGAATAATTACTGAATGCTGTTTTAGCAAATCATTAGCCTTATATTTGCCCTTTTATAAATTACATGCAAACATTTACACCTACCAATTGGCAACAATACGAACTTTTAGATTGTGGCGATTTTGAAAAGCTAGAAAAATTTGGTTCTTTGGTTTTACGCAGACCTGAACCTCAAGCTTTATGGAGTAAAAAATGGAGCGAACAAGAGTGGCAAAAATTAACCGATATTACTTTTAAACCTCGCACTAGCCATAGTGGCGAATGGATAAAAAAGAACAAAGCAGCAGGCGAACGTTGGAAAATGAATTACAAACACAACGATTTGAACCTGAACTTTAATTTGGCACTTACTTCGTTTAAGCATGTGGGCATATTTCCAGAACAAGCCGCTAATTGGGATTATATTTTTCAAAACTTGAAAAAAGTAAAAGGTGAGCAACCAAGGTTTTTAAATTTGTTTGCTTACACAGGTGGTGCAAGCATAGCTGCTAAAGCAGCAGGTGCCGATGTTACCCATGTTGATAGTGTAAAACAAGTAATTACTTGGAGTAAAGAAAACATGGAATCTTCAGGCTTAAGCGATATACGTTGGGTGGTGGAAGATGCCATGAAATTTGTAAAACGTGAAGTAAAACGCGGTAAAACTTACCATGGAATTATTTTAGATCCTCCTGCTTACGGAATTGGTGCCAATGGCGAGCGTTGGCAGTTGGAAAATAGCATCAACGAATTGCTGCAAGATGTGGCCAAAATTTTAGAGCCCAATAATCATTTTTTGATTTTGAATGTTTACTCATTAGGTTTAAGTGCCCTAGTGGTTCAAAATTTAATTGAAAGTAATTTTAAACAAACCAAAAACCTAGACTTTGGCGAATTGTATTTACAAGGAAAATCGGGCATTCAATTGCCTTTGGGAATAGTTGGTAGGTATAGTTTGTTGTAAGGATTTTATTGAGTTTATTCAATAATTAATATTTTCTTCATAATATCTTGTTGTTCGCGGAAATAATAAATTTCTGTCTTGAATTTGGTTAGCTTTTTAAATTCTTTTCTACAAAATTTAAATTCGCTATTTCCCGTTTTTCTAAATAAGCCAATCTTTTCTTTTTCTGAGTTGGTAAAAAACAAACAATACTTGCAAACTGGACATGGCGTGTCGGTTCTGTAATGTATAGTTATAGTGTCTTTTTTTGACAGTTTTAAAGTAGATAGCTTTAGTGTATGTACTTTTCTGATATTTACTCTTGAATCATAGATAATTGAATCATTTACTTTTATTGTAAAAAAGTCCACATGATCGCAATATCCTAAAATAGAAATTAAATTAAACAACAGAAATAATATTGTTTTCATAGTTTTATTACCCCAAATCAACCTTGTAATCTTTCTAATCTTTCAACTTTGTAATTAATCTAAACCTTCAACATGCCTCTAAATCCTCTGACTGCGTAGTATGATTGTGCGCCATTATGATATACAAACACATGGTTATACCTAAAATCGGCAAACAAGGCTCCACCCAGTTTTCTTATGGGGGCAGGGGTTTCTATCCAACTCGATGTTTTTGCATCAAAATTTCCTAATTGCAATAAGTTTCGGTATTGCGTTTCGTTTAAAATAGCGATGCCCATTTCTGCTGCCATATTTAATGCGCTACCCGCAGGTTTATTTTCTTTTCGGGCTTCTAAAGCTTCGTTGTCAAAACATAAACTTCTGCGTCCGCTTGGGCTTTCGGCCGAACAATCTACAAAAATAAATTCGTTTGTTTGAGCATCAAAGTCTATTACATCAGGTTCACCTCCGGTAATTTCCATTTGGTTAAGCGACCATAGTTTTTGTTTATTCTCACTCAACTCTAACTTGGCTTGCACCTTTGCCCAATCTATATTTGAGTGGCGATTGGTATATTTTTCGAAACGGTTTTTCAAAGTTTCTATTAACTTTTTAGCAGCTGCAGCGGATAATTCTTTTTTCATAAAATGTATTTAGTCCAAATATGTTTAGTCGTTTAGGCCTTTGCCTTCAAAAATTTGAGGAATACATTTTTCAATTCTCGCCTCACGCGTTTTAGCTTGTTTGGGTTGAGTAAAATGTAATAAATAACCTCGTTGCCTGCCGGGAGTTAATGCTTCAAAAGCAATTTTCAGTTCAGTACTTTCGTTTAGCTTTAGTTGAAACTCTTCAGGAATTTCATACTCAGTAGTTTTTTTAAGTGTTACTTTTAATCCAGCTTTTTCTACTTCAATGGCTTCGAAAATATGTGTTTTGATGATAGCTTCTTGTTCATCAATTTGGGCTAAATTGGTAAACCTAATTTGGCGTGTAGCTTGTACATTTTTCGATTGTTGAATTAAAATATCTTGGGTATCATTAAGCAACGCACCTTTAAAAAATAAAAATGCACAATACTCTTTAAAAGTATGAATAAGCACTATGTTATTTCCGTTTAAAGTATAACATGGTGTTCCCCATTTTAACTCTTCGGTTAAATTGCAGCTTAAGGCTATGGCTCGCATTTTCGTAATTTCTTGCTGCCATTTTTGTTCTTTAGTAAAATAAAAATCAAACTTTGGGTTCATAGGGGTTATTTATTATTCAAACTTAGTTTTTTTATTAAAAAATAAATATTGTTAGCAAAAAAAATCCGAAGTTTTTGGCTTCGGATTTTTGATTATTACATTTTGTATTTTTTCTTAATTTGGAAGAAATAACTGCGGCTTATTTCGAAAGGTTTTTCAACACCTTTTAAGTGTAAGCGGCCTGTATCGTTGGTCCATTTTTCAATTTTTTGAACATTCAATAAATTTACAATGGTAGAGCGATGTATTTGTATAAACACATCAACTGGTAATTTGGCATCCCAATTCTTAATTGAATTATAGGTAATACTTAGTTTTCCATCAGTCATATACACTTTAGTGTAGTTTCCATAAGCTTCTATGTAATTAATATCGCTTATTTTTATAAAATTCATTTTATTATCAAAATTTAATAAAATGATTTGGTCTGATTGGAAAGTTTCATCGTTTTCACTGCCATTTTCAGCAGTTTCATCTGCCGGTGTGGTAATACGTTCAATGGCTTTACTTATGCGTTTTGAACTAACTGGTTTAATGATATAATCAACAGCATTTAATTCAAAAGCTTTAATAGCAAAATTTTCGTGCGAGGTAATGAATATAATTTTAGGCGTACAGTTAATTTCACCAATTAAATCAATTGATGTTAATCCATTCAAGTCAATATCTAAAAATAGTAAATCGGGCTGTAATAAGTTAATGATATCTTTAGCTTCATCAAAAGTGGAAGCTTCGCCTACTAATTCTATATGCGGAAATTGTTCTAATACTTTTTTTAAAGTAATACGCATTACTTCCACATCATCTACTAAAACTGCTCTAATATTTTTCATCTTAAGTCTAAAAATTACACGTAAACAATTTAAATTTTATGTGTTACATGCCTCTAGTGAGCAAATTAAACACTTTCTTTTCATATCTTCATGAATTTATAACAAAAAAAATAAATTACAGTTAACAGTGTTTACAAAACTTTACAAATTGTTTTTTTATTGAGATATGTCAAATTAAATACTCTTCAAAATTAATACTATCATGAAAATCAAGTGATTAATGGAAACGAAAAATAATTTGGAAACTTTTTTTATAAAAAAAGTTTCCAAAGTTCAGAAAGTTTCTCACATTTGCACCCGATAATTAGTATAAAAAATGGAACCCAAGGATAAAATATTACAAGGTGCCGAAGCTTTATTTATGAAATATGGCTTCAAAAGCATCACCATGGATGACATTGCCAGAGAGTTAGGTGTTTCTAAAAAAACGCTTTATCAGTTTTTTGAAGATAAAAACGATTTAGTAAACCAGACTATTGAAACACACATTAATTGCGATATGCAAAATTGCTACAAATTAGTGGAGGAGGGGCATGATCCAATTGAGTTTTTGTTTGAAGTAAGTAAATCAATAACTGAAAATCATCGAAAAGTAAATGTTTCTGTTTTGTTCGATTTGAAAAAATATTTTAAACCAGCTTGGGATAAATTAGAAAGATTTAAGTCGGAATTCATTTATAATCAAATGGTTGTAAATATAAATATGGGTAAAGAAATAGGTTTGTATAGAGCCGAAATTAACTCAGAGTTAACAGCAAAATTATACGTTCATAGCGTTGAGTTTATTTTAAGGCCAGAACTTTACCAAGAAATAAGCACCGATTTTCAGTACATCCACCAAGAAATTGTAAAATACCACTTACGCGGTATTTGTACCGAAAAAGGATTGAAAAAATTAGATAAATTAATAGAAAACCAACACAATAACATAAAATAAATAAGTATGATTACTAGAAGTATTATCGTAATAGTAAGCGTTTTATTAGGAGTAAATTTGGCTATTGCGCAGCAAAATAACGAAACCAAAAAGTTCTCGTTAAATGAGGCAGTTAGCTTTGCACTCAAAAACAACGACTCACTCAAAAATGCAGTGCTTGATGAACAAATAGCACAAAAAAAAGTAAAAGAGATTACAGCCAATGGTTTGCCACAAATTAATGCAACATCGAGCTTAAATCATTTTATTAAAGTTCCTTCGGTAGAAATTCCTAACCCGTTTCTATCGCCTGCAAATCCAAGTCCTACTTTGTCATTTCCTCAAGGTATTCCATACTCATGGAATAACACTATTCAGGCCAGTCAATTACTTTTTGATGGAACTTTCTTTTTAGGTTTAAAAGCCGCAAAAGAGTTTGTTGAAATGAGCAAAATTGATATTAAACGTTCAGAAATTGATGTAGAAAACAATGTAACTAAAGGTTATTACGCAGCATTAATTATTGACGAAAATATTCAATTGTTTGAAAACACGCTTAAACGTATTGAAAAAACATATTTTGATATTAACGAACTATATAAAAATGGTTTAGTTGAAAAAATTGAAGCTGATAGACTAAGATTAATTTTAGCCAATACACAAACCCAATTTAGTCAATTAAAAGACCAAAAAGAATTGGTTTACTACAGTTTAAAAATGCAAATGGGCTTAAGAGTTAACGATAAAATAGAGTTAACCGATAAGTTAAACCAATTAATGGTAACCGATAATGGAACTGCTAATAACGAAAAAGCAAACTACGAAAACCGCATTGAATACCGTAAGTTATTACTAGCCGAAAAACTAAACAACTTAGATAAAAAACGCTACCAATATGGTTATTTACCAAGTTTGGCAGCATTTGGAAATTATACTTATAATACCTTTGGGGTGGAGTTTAGTAATTTAGGTAATAAGTTTTTTGATGGTACTTTGGTTGGCGCCCAGTTAAGTTTACCCATTTTTGATGGTTTGCGCAAATCAGCTCAAATTCAGCAAGTTAAATTAAATGCGCAAAAGTTATCTAACACTAAAAAAATGGTAGAAAACTTAATTGATTTAGATAGAACCAATGCGCAAAGCCGCTATGAAAGAGCTAAAGAACAACTAGTAATTCAAAAAGACAACTTTAACTTAGCACAAGATATCTATAATAAATCAAGTCTTAAACTAAAAGAAGGTGTTGGCTCAACTTTAGAGTTAACCAATGCTGATAACGATTTGAAACAAGCTCAAACCAATTACCTTACTTCTATTTACAATTGGTTAAATGCTCAAATTGAATTGAAAAGAGCCATAGGCAAATAATAATTAAAACATAAAAAAATTAAAATATACAAACAATGAAAAACGGAAAAGTAATAATTGCCATTTTATCAGTTATAAGCATCATTATGACCTCATGTGGTGGCAATACAATTGAAAAGAAACAAGCTAAGCTTGAAAAATTAAAGGCTGAGCAAGCTGAATTGGCTATTAAAATCAAAAATTTGGAAGATGAAGTAAAAGCTGGTGGAGTTACCACAGAAAAACGCGAAAAAATAGTTAACGTAGCTGTTACCAGTGTTGAAACATCCAACTTCAAACATTTTATTGATGTGCAAGGAAGAGTAGATGGAGATGAAAACACTACTATTAGTGCTAAAGTTCCTGGATTGGTTTTAAAAGTATTGGCTCAACCAGGTTCGGTAGTTAAAGCTGGACAAGTATTAGCTGAGTTAGATGGCAATGCAATTCGCAAACAAATTCAATCAATGGAAACTAACTTAAGTTTGGTAACTGAATTGTACAACAAACAAAAAGCTTTATGGGAAAAACAAGTTGGTTCAGAAATTCAATACAAACAGGCCAAAACCAACAAAGAATCGTTAGAGCAACAAATTGCTTCTATGCGTGAGCAATTAGCCATGTACAAAATAACTTCTCCAGTTAACGGAACTATTGATGTTGTAAATTTAAAAGTAGGTCAAACTGCTGCCCCTGGAATGCCATATTTTTCAATAGTTAACTTTAATAAATTAAAAGTAAAGGCCGATGTAGCTGAGAGTTATGCTAATAAAATTAAACAAGGAAACGATGTCATTATTACTTTCCCTGATATTAACAAAACTATTAATACCAAAATTACTTATAGTGGAAAAGGTATTAGCGCTTTAAACAGAACTTTTGGTGTAGAAGTAGCTTTACCAAGCGATGATAGCTATTTGCCAAATATGATTGCAGTAGTTAAAATTATTGATTATGCTAAAAATGATGTGATAGTAATTCCTGTAAATTGTATTCAAAATGCGGATGACGAAAACTTTGTATACGTAGCAGTTAAAGAAGGTAGCAGAACCATTGCAAAAAAACGTGTGGTAAATGTTGGTGTTACTTACAATGATAAAGCTGAAATTATTGGTGGTTTAGCTAAAGGCGATCAATTAATTACCGAAGGATATAGTGACTTAAATGATGGTGAGCTAATTAAATTCTAGAATAGCTTCTGGCAACTAGCCCTTAGCTATTAATTACCAAAAATTAAATTGTAAAAAATTATAGCCAAAGGCAATATAGTTAGTGAAATCCAAAAGCCTTAATTAAAAAAATTATGTTAGATAAAATAAAAGAATTTAAGCCCTCGAGTTGGGCTATAGATAACAAAACAAGCATTTATATTATGACCATTATTATAACCTTAGCTGGTTTAATGAGTTATAATAGCTTGCCAAAAGAACAATTTCCGGAGGTAGTATTTCCGCAAATTATTGTTAGTACTGTTCAAGCTGGAACATCGCCTAAGGATATGGAAAACATTGTAACTAAACATTTAGAAAAGAGTTTGAAATCTATTTCAGGTGTTAAAAAAATTACAAGTAATACCATACAAAACATCAGTTTAATTACTGTTGAATTTAACACCGATGTGCAAATTCCAATTGCAAAGCAAAGGGTAAAAGATCAAGTAGATAAAGCACGCAAAGATTTACCTCAAGTACTTACTAGCGAACCTTCGGTAATGGAAATTGATGTATCGCAAATGCCTATTATGTTTGTGCATTTATCGGGCGATTATCCTTTAGATAAGTTAAAAGTTTATGCCGAAGATTTACAAGATAGAATTGAAGGTTTAAAAGAAATTACACGTGCCGATATAGTTGGAGCATTAGATAGAGAGGTTCAAATTAACCTTGATATGTATAAAATGCAATCGGCTGATGTTGCTATGTACGATGTTATGCAAGCTATTGGTAATGAAAACGTAACTATTAGCGGTGGTTCTGTAAAAATGGATGGTTTGTTACGTGAAATTAACGTGATTGGTCAGTATGCCGATCCTAAAAAAATAGGCGATTTAACCATTCGTTCGGCTAGCGGAGCTATAGTTTATTTACGCGATATTGCAGAAGTTAAAGATGGTTTTAAAGAACAAGAAAGTTTTGCTCGATTAGAACATAAAAATGTAATTACATTAAATATTGTAAAAAAGAGTGGTCAAAACTTAATTGATGCAAGTGATAAAATTAGAAAATTAACTGAAGAGTTAAAAGAAAGTCATTTTCCTAAAGGTTTAAAAATTACCATTACTGGCGATCAATCTGAAACCACCCGTGTTACTTTGCATGATTTAATTAATACAATTATTATTGGATTCATATTAGTAACTGTAATTCTAATGTTTTTTATGGGTGCTACCAATGCCTTATTTGTGGCTATGTCAGTGCCTTTATCAATGGCGGTTGCGTTTTTAGTATTACCTAGTTTAGGTTTTACTTTAAATATGATTGTATTATTTGCTTTTTTACTCGCCTTGGGTATTGTGGTGGATGATGCCATTGTGGTAATTGAAAATACGCATCGTATTTTTGAAAATGGAAAAGTGCCAATTAAAAAGGCGGCCAAACTAGCGGCAGGAGAGGTATTTTTACCAGTACTTTCAGGAACCTTAACTACCTTAGCTCCATTTATTCCATTGGCATTTTGGCAAGGCGTGATTGGTAAATTCATGTTCTTTTTACCTGTAACGTTAATCATTACCTTATTAGCTTCATTATTGGTAGCATACATCATCAATCCTGTATTTGCGGTTGATTTTATGAAAACCCACGAGGAAGAAGCAGAGGAACGTAAAAACACCAAAGGATTTAAAATTACTTCAGTAGTATTTGCTGTAATTGCTTTGGTTTCTTATTTATCAGGTAATTTTGGTTTAGGTAATTTTACAGTTGTTATTTACTTATTGTATTGCTTAAATCGTTTTGTGTTGTATAAAACAATTGGAAAATTCCAAAATAAAACTTGGCCTAGTATTCAAGAAAAATATAAAAAATTAATTACTTGGTGCTTAGCTAAAAATCGTCCTGTTTTTATTTTATTAGGAACAATTGGATTATTGTTTTTTAGTTTTTTCTTAGTATCAGTTCGCACTCCTAAAATAGTTTTCTTCCCTCAAGCATCACCTAATTTTGTTTATACTTATATTCAAATGCCTGTTGGTACTGATCAAGTTAAAACTGACTCTATTACCAAAATTGTAGAAGAAAGAATTTACAAAACTATTGGTGATAGTAATAAAATTGTAGAATCGGTTATTTCAAATGTGGCAATTGGGGCTGGCGATCCAAGTCAGTTTGAAGCAGGAGCCCAATCGCATTTAGGTAAAGTTACTGTGGCTTTTGTTGAATTTGGTAAACGTAATGGTGAAGAAACATTAGATTATTTAGATAAAATTAGAAAGGCAGTAAATGATATTCCTGGTGCACAAATAACAGTGGAACAAGAAAGTAATGGGCCTCCAACTGGTAAGCCAGTTAATATTGAAATTATTGGTGATGATTTTAATGAGTTAACCACCGTTTCTAAAGATTTAAAACGTTACTTAGATTCGTTGCAAATTTCAGGTATTGAAGAGTTAAAATCAGATTTGATTACTAACAAGCCAGAAATATTAATTGAAATTGATAGAGAACGCGCTAACCGCGAAGGCATTACTTCTGCTCAAATTGGACAAGCTTTACGTGGTGCTATTTTTGGTATTGAGGTATCTAAATTTAAAGATGCCAACGATGATTATCCAATTCAAGTGCGCTATAACGAAAGCCAACGCAATAATATTGATGCTTTGATGAATTTAAAAATTACTTACCGCGATATGAATATGGGTGGCATGTTACGTTCTGTTCCATTATCATCGGTAGCTAAGCTAAAATACAGCCAAACTTATGGTGGTATTAAACGTAAAAATCAAAAACGTTTGGTTACTTTAGGTTCAAATGTATTAACCGGTTATAATGCCAACGAAGTAGTTGATGCGGTTAAAAAAGCCGTTGCCAAATTTAATTTACCTCCAACAGTTACTGTTGATATGACAGGTGAACAAGAGCAACAAGCTGAAACAGGTGCTTTCTTAGTTAATGCCTTGCTAGTTTCGTTGGGTTTAATTTTCTTAATTTTGGTTACACAATTCAATTCTATTTCAAAACCAATTATTATTTTAAGTGAAATTATTTTTAGTATTATTGGTGTGTTGTTAGGATTTTCAATCTTTAAAATGGATATGTCTATTTTAATGACAGGTATTGGAATTGTAGCACTAGCAGGTATTGTGGTGCGAAATGGAATTTTATTGGTTGAGTTTACCGACATATTAATTGAAAATGGTATGGAAGTAAAAGAAGCAATTATTGAAGCTGGTAAAACCCGTATGACTCCAGTAATTTTAACAGCTTCGGCTACCATGTTAGGTTTAATTCCATTAGCAGTTGGTTTAAATATCGATTTCGTAACATTATTTACCCATGGAAATCCTCATATTTTCTTTGGTGGCGATAGTGTTGCTTTCTGGGGGCCTTTATCTTGGACTATGATTTTTGGATTATTATTTGCCACAGTTTTAACTTTAGTTTTGGTTCCAGTAATGTTATTGCTCTCAGAATCAATCAAAAAGAAAGTTTTTCCTAAAAGGGCAAACAAAGTTCACTAATACTACGTTATATTAATATTATTACACTTAGGGGTAGAGGTGTAATTTGTTTCATAGGCTAAACGAGGTTTCCGCAAGGAGGCCTCGTTTTTTCATTTTATAATACTTTTAAGTTATCTTGCCATTACAAAGTTTTTTAAAATGATACCCAACAAAGATTTTAAGCAATATCCCTTATCGTTTCCTGAAACTGTGGAAGCCGCACATTTTGAAAATGTATCGTTTAAAGTCAAGAACAAAATATTTGTAACACATAATGCCAAAGAAAATAGGTGTTGCGCCAAGCTTAGTGCCGAAGAACAACCTTTGTTTTGTATGATTGATAAAGAAATTATTTTTCCGGTTCCAAACAAATGGGGGAAACATGGTTGGACATTGGTAAACCTAAAATTAGTTAATGAAGAATTATTGATGGAAGTGTTAACCGCAGCCTACTGCAATGCGGCTCCACCAAAACTTTCAGCACCATTTTTAAAGCAAATTGATTCGTTTTAGATGAAAAGACTATTTCAAAAGGCCAGCCTTATACATTTTGTCACATTGAGCGAATACCGATAGCTATCGGTAGAAATGTTTTGAAAACGAGAGTGTTAACTTCTCGACTCCGCTCGAAATGACGTGCCTTTTAAAGATTTTGGGACAACATATTTTTATTCCACTCCCCAATTTTGTTTTTCGTTTTCGTTTCAAAGGTTTGGAAAAAATTTACGCTGCTGAAATTGTGGATGTAAATATTTTTTCCATTCAGAACCTCCTGTTGCTTGCTGATTCTCGTTTTTGCTATCTAAAAAATGTTTAGCCGTATTTAAATGTGTCATTGGCCAAACTACATTGTATAAGTTATCAAACTCTTTTAGCTTGGCTAATAACTCGTTCGATAAATTTGGCATTTGACTAATTCTGTCAGCTATGGTTTTGCCTTTCATGGTGGTAGCTAAACCAATAAACTGTGCTAAATATTTTTCTTCAAACAAAGTAAGTGTTAATGTTTTATTTCCAGTTTTTCTATTTAACCCTGCATCTTTCCAATAAATATGGTCAAAATAATCTGTAATACTTGGGTTTGAAATGGTTTTTAATCGCTCTTTTCCCGCTTCGTTAATCAAGTTTTCAAGGCCTGTGCAGTGCAGTTCTATAAACCTAAACTGCGCACTTTGAAAACCACTTGCAGGTGCTAAAGTAGCTCTAAAAGTATTGTAATCATCGTAATCCATGCCATCTTTCATTATATCGAAAGAGTTAATAAGCATTTGGGTGTAGCGAATTATACGCGTGAATTTATTCAATAAAAAACTTTCGGTTAATTCAGGTTCTGCGGCTACTTGTTTTACCTCGTGCAACATCAGTTTTAAAAACAATTCAGTTACCTGATGGTACATTATAAAAATTTCCTCATCTTTAAAATCTGTACGAGGTTTTTGTAACGAAAGTAAAGTATCAACTTCTATGTAATCCCAATAATTAATAGGTTTTGCGTGTAATAAACCTTTCAAATAAGTTTCAGGGTTTTCACCTAGGTTTTGGTACTTATCATTAATTTTATCAATAATTGGATTTGAAGTCATGTTGCTATTTTTTTATTTATGCTAAGCAACAAATATGTCATTAAGGTTAAACCCAAATAATGATGTCAGTCAATATTAATATAGACTTTTTATAGTTTGTATTAGTTTTTATTCTTAATCGGAATCCAAACTTCTTCTTCCGATTCGTGGCTTGTATTACTATATTTTTCGCCTAAAATTTCAAAATGCGGCCTATTATCTAATTCATAAATAGAATTTGGAATCCACTCTGTAAATATATAGCTAAAGAAAGGCGCTGCATTGCTAGCCAATCCTTTGTAGTTAAAAACGGCATATTTACCGGCAGGTAAAATAATAGTTTGCATTCCAGTTGGAATAAAATCAAAATCAGTTACCTCAAGGCAAGCCCATTTGGTAAATTCGTTATGAAGATTAAATGCCACAAAATGTTCATTACTATAAATTTGCATGGAGATAAGATGGCTGCCAATTGCATTAGTAATTTGATGGCGTTTGGGCATAAAAGTTTGCCAAAGCATGGCAGTTTTGTTATTAATTAAATTCATGCTTTGGCTTATGCCTATTAGTTTTTTAGGCTCAATAACTTGAATGGAAGGAGTCATTTATTTCTGCTCTACGTATTTTTTAAAGTTATTTAAAATGGCTTGCCAACCCATTTGTTGCATCTCTTCAGGATTTTGACTTTCAGGTTCAAACATTTCAACTACTTCGGTTTGATTATCATTTTCTGTGAAATGAAGAATGGCTTTTCTTCCATCACCCATAGTATAAGCTATGGTTTTGTGGGTTTCAATTTGGGTATAATTACCCCAAAAATCAAAACTAAAACTACCATCTTTGGCGGCCATGGTGTATTTAAAAAGTCCGTTTACAGTTAAGTCGTTTTCGGCATAGGGTGCATGCCAATCATCGTTTGCAAAGTTCCAATTTACAATATGTTCAGGTTGGGTAAAATAATTCCAAACCTTTTCCACTGAGGCATTTATTTTTATTGATACTGTTATCATTTTTAAAATTATGAATGTTGAATATTAAATTATAATCACGCAAGGCGTGAATGAATGGCAAATTGAGGACATTATTTTCTTGGTTGAGCTTTAATCCATTTAGCAATTTCGTCTATTACATATTCGGGTACATTGCTTCGTTTCGAATATTCGTCAGGTGTTGATTTTCCTTCGCCCTCCATAAACAAATGGTTTAATTTAGTAAAAGAGGTAAACATGTAATTATTATGCTCCACTAAAGCATCTTTCCATAATTTATATTCACTAATTGGCACTTGATAATCGCGTTCTCCCTGAATAATTAATACTGGTTTTTTATTGGTTTTAGCCAATTTTATAAAATCAATTTTATTCATAAAATTCCAGTAGCTAAACGGATACATGGCTGGCAAACTATCATTAGGAAAAGTACTTGGTAAATTACTTTTGGTAGCGTTTTTAGCCTGAGCTCTTAACTTGTCAAAAACGGCAGTGTCAGTTTTGGTTTTAACTTGCATAGGCATTAAATAGTCAAACTGATACTGCATTAAATTAGGCATGGTGGTATAATTACCAGCTGCCATTATTGCGCCAGCTACTAATTTGTTTTGTTTTAAAAATAATGGCATTAATCCTGCTCCTTGGCTATGGCCCATTAAGTAAATTCTATTGGCATCAATGGCTTCTTTTTTACTTACTTTTTTAACCAATTCTTTTACATCTTCTAAATATTCTTGTTCAATGGTATAATAATTACCATTTTTATGCGCTTCCATTATTTTACCAAAATAGGCTTTGGTTCTTTTATCAAATCGAACTGTTGCAATTCCTTTATTAGCAAGGCCCCAACTAAAATCTTTATACATTTTATTTGGTCCAATGGTAGCATCTTTATCTATTGGTCCGCTGCCACCAATAATAATTACACAAGGATATTTTTTCTGTTGAATAGGAACGGTCAAAATAGCTTCGCCTTCAAAACCAGCTGGTCCAAAAGGAATTTTTATTTCATAAAACCCAAACGTATTTACATAATCAGGAATATTGTACATGGGCTCAGCATCAACTATAAATAAACCTACCAGTTTCCAGTTCTGATTAAAACTTAAACGCAAGCCAACAGAGCCATTTTTATACTTTAATTTGGTAGTGGTTATGTGCGCTGTATCTAAAAATAAATAAGCTGTGCTTCCAACTTCTCTTAACTCGCCATTGATAGTAGCTAAACTTTCCCAAATGCTTTGTAATCTATCAGGGGTAATTCTTCTTTGTAATATTTCATCGCCTAACGAATAAGCCTTTTCATATTGCTCTGTTTTAAACAAATCAATTATTTCGAGTGCTTTTTGAACAGCTAATGCTTCATTTTTTTGAGCAAATGCATTTACCGAAAATAGAAATGAAAGTAAAAAGAATAAAAAGGTACAAATTGATTTCATGAAAATAATTTTTAAATAAAATATTGGTAAATAATTGCCGAAGCAATTAGTAAAACAAAAAAAGTTTCTTTTAGTATGGCTAACCTAGTGCTTACAAAATAATTGGCCATAACAATAGAAACAGGAACAGATAAATAACAAATAGCAAAAATTATATTTTGATCTTCGATAAGTACCAAAAGAATAGAAACAGCAATAAACAAAGCTATGGTAAATAAAATCCTGCGGGTTTTTACCTTGTTTTTAAAATAATTGGCTTGCAGCGAAATGCCTGAAACCAATACAATAATGGATATTAATAACCAGGGTAATAGTTTTATCCAATTAATATTAATTTGGTTTAGGTAAGTTCGCGCCAAACTTTTGTTAACTATAATTATCAAATCGTTTAAGTTATCGTTTAAAAAGAACATAACGCCTAATAAATATACAGGCAATAAAATACCAAAAATAGAAGCCAAGAGAAACCTGATATTGAAGTATGTCATAAGTACCACACTAATTAATATGAAAGGTAAATACACCAGAGTATCGTAATTAAAAAGTACTGCTAAGCCAAGGTATAAGCCACTATCAAGCACTATATACAAAGGCTTTTCCGATTCATACAAATTACACAAACGTTGATACATGAGTATAACAAATAAGTTACCTATTAATTGCGGGCTTAAAAATAATTGCTGAGGGTAAAGGCTATTGAGCAATACAAAAAACAAACCGGGCAAAAAACTATCTTTATTTAAAATGCTGTGTTTGGTTACAATATGTGTAACCAAATAAGCTTCTAAAAGCACAAAAAAGCTAGCACTTACAGCACTAAAGTAGTAATAATCGTCAAATGAGGTAATCCAGTTAAAAGTAAACTGAGCTAAAGGCGCATTGATATTTAAATCAATTGGCACATTGACTAAAAAGGGGAGTAGTCGTATTAAAACTGCAAATACAATTACAAATACAAACGAGAGAATATTGTTGTTTCTAAATAGATTAAGCAAGGTAATAAACTTAAAAAGTAATACGCATCAAAGTAAATCGTTTATCGCGAATGGTGCAAGCCAAAAGCGAATTGGCCGAAATTTGTTTGCAATCGGTTGGAATAATCAATAAGCTTGCATTGATGGCTTTAACCAAAATTTTGTTTTCGCTTTTTCCCTTTACATCAAATTTGTTCATCAACACATCGCCTTCTTGGCTTACATCAGCATTGTACATTGTATAAATGGCATCGTTATTTATATAACTACAAATTGATGAATAGTAACCACCATCGCTTATGGATTGTTGTTCTTTATTAATTACATCACCATTTTCTAACAAGCCGTCAGCATTTATGCTTAAAAGCATAATATCGTTATAGTTATAAACAGTACGGGTATTGGTTTGCGGAAATCCATTTACATAATAGGTGTAAGATTGACGGGTTAAAAAGTATTTTTCGGCTATTAAAAATAAGCCACCATCGCTTTTGGGTATTATTTTCCTTATGTATAAATCGTTTAAATCAATGGTTTTGCTAAAAGAAATTTTACTTTTTAAATTGATTAATGAAGCCGTATCTAAAATATTATTTTTAATAGCAGTTGTTTGTAAATCAATGGTTTCAAAAAAGTAGCCTTTGTTGTCGTTGCTTTCATTTTCGGCATAAAATCCAATTAAGTTAATTTGTTTCTTAATATTATTTACCACAAAACCAATATCATCAATTTCTATTTCGGGCTTTGCTATATCGTACTCCAACATGGTTTGAGTTGCGTTGTAAAACACATACATTACAAACTTACGACTTGTATTTTTTCTGCGGCTTTTGGTGTTTTTAGGAAAATCTAATAAGGTGCAAAAATTACCTTCATTATCTATGTCTGAATTGGTAGTTTCTATATTGTTAATGTTTTCGCTTATTTCAAAGGTTTTGCCATATATTTGGGTTAAACCTTGGTCAAAACCAAAAAGGTATAAAGCCGATTTTTCCTTATTGTTTTGACTAGATTTGGCTACTAAGCTTAGGCTAAAAAACTTTTTATTGATGCTACTTTTTATGGAAAGGTTAACATTATCGTTTAATAAAAACTCATCAATAGAGGTTAAAAGTACCATGCCTCCGGCTATGTTCAGGTTCATATCTAATTTTTGAACCAAAAAATCAATTTTGTTGGTGGTATTATTTTTAGCCGATACAAAAACGTATATATTTTGTCCAACTAGCATTACTTTTTCTACATAAGCAGGTATGCTCAAAGGCATGTCTTTACTCAAATCTAAAGTAAGTTTTGAGTTGTATTTTTCAATAACTACTTCTTTTTTAAAGCTATTATCGCGGCAGCGTATTAAAAATGAACCTTGCTCATTGCTGCCAATAATTTGGGTGTAATTTATTTTACTTTTTACTTTTATTGGCTGTCCAAACTCTATAGTTTGCGCTTTTAATTTTATTGAAAAAATAAAAATAACAAAAATGCTTAGCAGCTTATGTTTATACATTATTTTGCGAAGGTTTAAAATGAGTTGGCAAATTAACAATTTAGCTCGTTTTAAAAATGATTGATTACTTAAATGGCAAAAAAATTATATGATACCGCTAAACCGCAAGAACGTGCGGTTTTGGTAGGAGTGGTTACTCCAAATTTAAAAATAGAAAAGGCGCAAGAGTATATTGACGAATTGGCTTTTTTGGCGCAAACCGCGGGTGCTGCTGTAGAAAAGCAGTTTTTACAACGCTTGCCTCATCCTAGCTCGCGCACTTATGTGGGCGAAGGAAAGTTAGAAGAAATAAAAGAATACATTACTGTCCGTGAAATTGATATAGTGATTTTTGACGATGAGTTGAGTCCATCGCAATTGCGTAATATCCAAAATGAGCTAAAAATAAAAATTTTAGATAGAAGCAATTTGATATTGGATATTTTTGCTAATAGAGCCAGTACAGCTCAGGCTAAGTATCAAGTAGAATTGGCGCAAGCCCAATATTTATTGCCTCGTTTAACGCGTATGTGGACCCACTTAACCAAGCAAAAAGGTGGAATTGGTATGCGTGGTCCGGGTGAAACCGAAATTGAAACCGATAGACGTTTATTGCGCGATGAAATAAGCAAACTAAAAGAACGCTTAAGCCATATTGATAAACAATCGGCTACACGCAGGCAAAATCGAGATGAGAAAAAACGTGTGGCTTTGGTGGGTTATACCAATGTGGGCAAATCAACCATCATGAATTTATTAAGCAAAAGCGAAGTTTTGGTTGAAAATAAATTGTTTGCAACTTTGGATAGTACGGTGCGCAAAGTAGTTTTTGATAACGTACCTTTTTTATTGAGCGATACCGTTGGGTTTATTCGTAAATTACCACATCAATTGGTAGAAAGTTTTAAATCAACCTTAGATGAAGTGCGCGAGGCTGATTTGTTGCTACATGTGGTAGATATTAGCCACGAAAATTTTGAAGACCAATTAAACTTGGTAAACAGTACTTTATTAGAAATTGGTGCTAGCAATAAAAAACAATTACTTATTTTTAATAAAATAGATCAACTGAAAGAACCTTTGGAGCCAGATGATCCTTTTGGCGAGGAAACTGAGCATTTGCCTTACATAGAGAAACTTAAAAATACTTGGATGGCAAAAGAAAATGGACAAGTAATTTTTATATCGGCTACCAAAAAAGTAAATATTGATGAATTAAGGAAAAAAATTGTTGAATCGATTAGCTAGTTGTAGCTAAAGATTTATAATTTATTAAAACAAAAAGACTCATAGATTTCAAGGTTTATCTTTTTTTCTAGGAGTCTTTTTTGTCAACTAACAAAAGCACTTTTTCTTTCTTTCTTTTTCCTTAGATGAAAAAGAAACAAAAAATCAAGGCAAAAAAATGCTTCTGCCCACAGGCCTGGGCTGGCCCGCTTTTTTGCCGACCCAACGCACGTTGCTAATGGAATATAAATTTTTATAATTTAGTATCTACAGTTTTTTTAGAATATCTAAAGACTTTTTTTAGAATTTATAGTTTCTATTTGTATTTAAATATTTCCTAAAAGTCTTTTTTGTTTTATATTATTTTAAATTACTTTAAATTTCTTTTTTAGTAGCAATTTTTGCAGCTAACAAACCCATTGGTATATAAGCAAAAACCAAATCAACTATTGCAAACCAAATAGGACCAGGAACTAAATTAATCATTATGGCTCCACTAATAAAAAATACCATACTAATGGTTAAAGCGAGCCTCATTTTATTATTGGCAGCTATTAACACTGTTAACAACGCACCAACTAAGGTCCCCAATGCATGCGCTAAAAATGGCATGATAAAATGTTTGGGTTCAAATAAATGTATGCCAGCTTTTAAACCTTCTTCAGTGGTTACATCTACGCCAAGTGGAGGTGGAATTATAAAACTACTTAAGTTAATAAGCACCATGTTTACTGCTGAACCAACTAGTATGCCAACTATAACGGCTAATACGTTTCGTAAAATTGTTTTCATGTTTTTTGGGGTTTGAGTTAAATACGAAGATAGGAATACTTAAAAATTGAGTAAATTTTATTTCGTTAATCAAGGTTAATTGCAAGTTTATAAATAAATTTTATATTGCAATTGTAAAATTATAATTCATGAATAAAATTATTGTGCTATTTCTGCTTGTATCATTTTTTGCCTGTAAAAAAGAAGAAAATACTACAGTTAATACAAGTCAACTGGATACCACTTTGACGAATTATAAATGGACTAAATTTATGGACAATCAGTTCATTGATTATTTGTACATTAAAGATATTCGATTAATTAATAATAACAGTATTTTATGCATATTAGGTGATAATGATGTTTACTTTATTGATGAAAATAAAGTATTAAGTAAACCTTTTCAATATAGAAGTTTACAATCAGGAACAAATATTCAATCACGCTTTGCAGAGTCTAAAACTACAGATTCTTTATATGCTTATTTTTTGTATTTAAATACATTTAGAAACAATGATAAATCTTTTAGTCAATTTTTTGTTTCTTATAACTTAACATCAGAAAAAAGTTTACGTTTTGAGTATTTCAATAAAAATTATTTTATTGATGACACCTCATCAAATATTATTTACGATATCATGTTGGAAAATGATGATTATAAGGTGTTTTGGTTTGGTATTGATAAAACAAAAGCAATGGGGTATTCTATTAATTATTTTAGCAATAATATACTTACCAAATCAATAAAATTAAATATCAATCAGCTTTATACAAAAGCATTTGAATTCAATAACAAGCTTTGCTTTTTAAATGAAACAGGAAATAATTTTAGGTATTTTGATTTTGCTACAAACCAACTTGATTCAAACCAAACTTTTTCAGCCGATTTCAAATTGATTGGTATTTATAATAACACCGCTTATTTTGAGAAAAAAGCAGATGGATCAATTTACTCAAGCTCCAATTTAAAAGACTTCAAAAAAATATATACAGATTTAATTATGGATAAAGTTTGGGCTTATCACAAAGGAAAGTACATCATGTATTCTCAACAGTTTGAACAAAATACAATTAGAACACATAACATTTGTTTACTTAATATTGAAACCTTAAAAGTGGTTACTTTTACTTGGGATTCTTGGGATGGAGAAGCCCAATGCTATTGGGTAATTGGTGATAATTTATATTTGCTAACGAGTAATAATGTTTATGGTAGAAAGTTTTATTAAACTTAAAATATAGTTATGAATAAAAGAATATTTTTTTCCTTGTTAATGCTTTCCTTTTTTGCTTGTAAAAAAGAGAACAATAACACAGTTAGCAACGCTCAAGAAATTGATTCAATTGTTTATTATAATAAATGGACAAAGATGAACAAAGTTCCATTAAGACTGACAGATTACGTTACAGACATATCTTATCTTCCAAATAAAGCCATTGCTTTGCTAACTAATTCTAGGGTGTATTTTATAGATTCCAATTATAAAGTAAATCTATCACCAAGGTTTTTTAGTAATTCTGGTATTTTTTACATGAAATTCCAAACTTATAATGATTTTCCAAATATAAAAGATAGATTTTTTTATTTAACTGATGCCATTTCGTCTTCTGGTAAGTCCAATCAGCTAATTATTGAAAATACTATTTATGGTTCTGAAGTTAATACACAAATTTATTCAAGAAATTTTTTCGTAAAAGACACGAACCAGAATAATTCCTACAATTATATGGGTTATGGAGAAGACTATTATGCATATTACATTTACAAAGCGTTACCTAATTTAGATAACTATCAATTACGCTATTTTAACAACCAAAAAAGAATAGATACTACAATTTCTTTTACTGGTGAAGGCTATAATACTACATTTAGACTTGGAGACAAAGTGGTTTTCTGGAAATATTACAATAATGTTTTTACTACAATAAATATTCGAACAATGTCTGTTCAAGAAAATCAAAGCGTTCCAAAAAACTTTAGTTTTATAGGTACTTTTAATAATAGTGCTTACTTTTATAATAATAAATTTTTTAATCAAGGCATATATAAGTCAAATAATTTTACGGATTTTGAAATGGTTTATAAGAATGATTTAATTAATAATCCAGTACCTTATTTTAACGAAAAATATTTATTAATTGTGAAATACCTAAGCACTTATAATGACCAAGAAACAGAATTTATACTATTGAATCTAGAAAATAAATCCTCTCAAATTTTATCAATGCCATTAGAACGTTACGAAAAGGTAAGATGTAATTGGATTATTGACAATGTTTTGTATGTTTTAACTGAAGATAATATTTACGCACGAAAATTTTAAAAGGACATGATTAAAAGAATATTTTTTGCCTTGTTAATACTTTCCTTTTTTGCCTGTAAAAAAGAAAACAATAACACAGTTAGCAACAACCAAGAAATTGATTCAATTGTTTATTATAATAAATGGACAAAGATGAACAAAGTTCCATATAAAGTTGGTAACAATATAACAGATGTATCTTACCAACCAAACAAAAGCATGGCGTTGTTAAGTTATAATAAAGTTTTTTTTATTGACTCTAATTTCAATCTTACAATCTCACCCAATTTTATATTAAACTCGGGAAATTCTGCTATTAAGTTTCAATCAGTTGCTGGCTTTCCTAATTTCAAAAACACTTTTTATTATATTATTAACCCACAAGCTGGACCAGGTAAAAGCAGTCAAGTAATTATTGAAAATAATTTATATGGAACAGAAATAATTACCAATTTTTTTGCGCGTAGTTACTTTATAAAAGATACAAATGAAACTAATTTATATAACTTTATTGGCTATGGATATGATTATTTCGCCTACTACAATTATAATAATGCATTAGGCTATAATTATTTATTTAATTATAGACATAATAACAAAAAAATAGATACTACCATCTCAATTTTTTCTAAAACTGGTTTCAATACAACTTTTAGATTAAGAGATAATATTGTGTTTTGGAAATATTTTGAAAATGAATTTGCCACAATAAATACCAAGTCAATGCTGGTTCAAACCAATCAAAGTATTTCAAAAGATTATACTTTTATAGGGACTTTTAACAATTATGCTTACTTTCATAACTTCATCACACGTGAAATATACAAAACAACTAATTTTTCAGATTTTGCAGTTGTATATAAATATAAGTTATTAGGTAATGTTCTTCCATACTTTAATGAAAAGTACATGCTGATTTTAAGCTATAGTAATGATAATAAATATTTGTTTAACGAGCTAACTTTATTAAATATTGAAAGTGGAAAGGTTGAAAGTATTACAACACCTTTTGCAGAAAATGAAGAAATAAAGTGTAATTGGGTCATTGATAATACACTTTACATATTAACTAGCACAAATATTTACGCACGAAAATTTTAAACTATTAACTTAAACAACTCAATTAACTAATCAACAAATTTTTATCAAATTTACAACATGGCAATTTTTTAAAGTATTATATTACTTTCGCCTTTATAAAAACTAAAATAATATTTTAACAAATGAAATACGTTGCTTTAAATGATTTGCACGCTGGCTTGGGTGCAAAAATGATTGAATTTGCAGGTTATAACATGCCTGTATTATACACCAATTTAATTCAAGAACATTTAGCTGTTCGCAATTCGGTAGGTGTGTTTGATGTTAGCCACATGGGCGAGTTTATGCTAAAAGGCGAAAAAGCGCTTGAATTAATTCAATTAGTTACCAGCAACGATGCTTCAAAATTAACCGATGGTAAAGTTCAATACAGCTGCTTACCAAACGATAAAGGTGGAATTGTAGATGATTTATTGGTATACCGTTGGAGTGCCGATGAGTATTACTTAGTAGTAAATGCATCAAACATTGAAAAAGATTGGAATTGGATTAGCCAACACAATACTTTTGGTGTAGAAATGAAAAACATGAGTGATGACATGAGTTTATTTGCAGTTCAAGGTCCTAATGCTATTAAGGCTTTACAAAAATTAACTGATGTAAACTTAAGCGCTATGGAATATTACACTTTTTGCGGTGGTACCATGGCTGGTTGCGATGATGTAATTATTTCAAACACAGGTTATACCGGTGCAGGTGGATTTGAAATTTATGTTTGGAATAAAGATGCTAAAAAAATGTGGGATGCCATTTTTGAAGCAGGAAAAGAGTTTGATATTATTCCAGTTGGTTTAGGTGCGCGCGATACTTTACGTTTAGAAAAAGGTTTTTGTTTGTATGGTAACGATATCAACGATGAAACTAGCCCAATTGAAGCAGGTTTAGGTTGGATTACCAAATTTACCAAACCATTTATAATGAGCGAACATCACAAAGCCATTAAAGAAAATGGTGCTACTAAAAAATTAGTTGGTTTCGAATTAATTGACCGTGGTATTCCTCGTCAACATTACATGATTAAAGATGCAGAAGGAAATACCATTGGTGAAGTTACTTCAGGAACTCAATCGCCAAGTTTAAACAAAGCTATTGGTATGGGTTATGTAGCAGCTTCGCATAGCAAAGTTGATTCAGAAATTTTCATCGAAATTCGCGAAAAAATGATTAAAGCTAAAGTGGTAAAAATTCCGTTTTTGTAGTATATAATTTAAAATAAAACGCCCGAAATCACTTTTGATTTCGGGCGTTTTTGTTAATAGGCAATTGACAATGGATAATTAGCAATGGATAATTAGCAATGGATAATTGACAATGGATAATTAGCAATGGATAATTGACAATGGATAATTAGCAATGGAATAATTGACAATGGATAGTTGACAATGGATAATTGACAATGGATAATTGACAATGGATAATTGACAATGGATAGTTGACAATGGATAATTAGCAATGGATAATTGACAATTAGCAATTGACAATTTAACAATTTATCAATATAACAATTCAATCACGCCTTGCGTGATAACAATTCAACAATCCTAACTCACCTTTCTGCCTTTAATTTTCTTCACGTTCACATTTTCTTTATTGGCAATTTTGCGTTTTATCAAAATTTTGGCTTCGGCTGCTTTTTCGTCTATTTGGTAACTTACACCTCCATAATTTACAAAAAAGTTTCCTTCTTCATTTTTAAAACCATCAAGCATGTAAATTTTTACATCTAAATCAGGCGATTTTATTTTTTTAAAAGTTAAATACAATTCGTTATTGCTTTCAAATGCAATATCTAAGGTAGAATCGGTGCTGCGCAAACAAATACCAGGTGTAAGTTCTTTTATATTTAAAATCTGCACATTTTTACCTTTATAATATTCAATTTTTCCTCCTGAAATTTTAGTGCTGTTAGAGGCAATTTCTCTGCGCATATCAATACTTCTATCAATATAAAATTGGAGTTTTTCAGGTTTAATTTGCTTGAGGTCAAGGTTATTTCTAAGTGCTTCGTTAAAAATAATTTTAGGAGTACAGGCCGAAAAACAAGCTGCAATAACTAGGAATAAAATAAAGTGTTTGGTTTTCATAAATGTATGTGGTTTAAGTTAAAAACCCTATTTACAACAACCTTGCCACCCCAATATTTTAAACCCAAAAATAAAGAAAGCCGCTAATTTTAGTGATTAGCGGCTTTTTAAAGGGTTTAGTTTTTTAAAATTTAGTTTTCAATTACTAATTTTTTAGTAATGCTACCAAACTCATTGGTTATTTGTATAAAATAAATTCCTGAAGTTAAGTTAGTAGTATTTAAAACAGTAATTGTTTTGCTAGTATTTACAGTTTCAATGGTTTTTCCACTTAAGTCTAAAATGGTAATTACATTGTTGTTACCTTTACTGGTTTCAATCGAAACATTTTCTTTAGCTGGATTTGGATAAACTTTTACATCGCTATTAGCCAATACATTATTTACACCTACACCTGCTGTTTTAATATCATCAAATAAAAATTCTCTTAACAAACCTTCGGTAGTATCCATATACGCAGTACTACTTGCTGTAGTTCCTACTCCTGGGCTAAACGGCACATGAGGTGCACCTTGAAAAGTATAAAGTACCGATTTCATACCCAATACTTTTGCCATTGAATCTACCACAAAACTTCCACTTAAACGGCCAATTTGCAAACCTGCATAAGAAAAGAAATTAGTTTTATATGGAACCGTTTCATCGTTTGTTCCATGCACACTAAATATAGAAACATTTTTGTTATTACTCATCCAATTTACATCGCCTAAAGCGCCACATAAATTAATAACTCCTTTTACTCTCCAGCTTTGTCCTGGTGTGCCACTTAAACCTTCAATGCCACCACCAATAGCAGCAGTGTCCATTCTTGGGTTTGCTGTTCCAATTTCGGCTTCTGTATCTAAAAATGCTTCATGTAATCCAAGTACACCACCTGCCGAAACTCCACCTAAATATACTTGACCTAAACTAACTTTATAAGTATTTGCGTTAGCTCTTAAATACCTCACAGCCGCTCTTCCATCTAAAGTTCCACGCCACAAAGCGTTAGCAAATTGAGGTCCTGCTTGGCTTTGGTCTAGAGCAATTTCGATTGGATTAACACCTAAACGGTATTGAATTGAAACACACACATAGCCACGTTTTGCAAATTCGGTACATAAATAAGTTACATCTGGTAAATACCTATTTCCACCAACAAATGAACCTCCATGAGCCAATATTAATAAAGGTCTGTTAGTTGCAGTATCGCCTACTGGTTGAAAAATATTCATTTTCAGGTCTTGTGTAGAGCCAGCATAGTTTTTTGCAGAACCATAAGTTACACTATCCATGGCTACTTCGGTAAAAATTTTGTCTTTGTACCTTTGTGCGCTTACATTAGTAAATACTGCTAAAGCAGCAATAATGGTAAATATTTTTTTCATAAATTATTTAAAAATTTAAGGCAAGTTTAAATAAAAAATCTGTTTTTGCTACAATTTCAAATTTTATTTTACACCAAATAGGGTTAACTAATATTCATCAACTCAATTAGGTTTTATAAATTTTGCTTGCCTTAATTGGTATATTTGCCCAATGAATATTTTATTAATTGGTTCTGGCGGACGCGAACATGCATTTGCTTATAAATTAGCTCAAAGTAAGTTATGTAAACAATTATTTATTATGCCTGGCAATGCGGGAACTACCCAATTTGGTCAGAATATAAAAATAAATCCTAACGATTTTGCGGCTGTTGGCCAATTTAGCCTTGAAAATAAAATTGATTTGGTAATTGTGGGTCCGGAGGAACCATTGGTTTTGGGCTTGCGCAATTATTTTGAAGAAAACGAACATTTAAAAAATACCTTATTTGTGGGACCCGATAAAATGGGTGCTACCATGGAAGCCAGCAAAGATTGGAGCAAGGCTTTTATGTATAAAAACAATATTCCAACCGCGGCCTATAAAACTTTTACCAGCCAAAATTTAGAAGAAGGATTGGAGTATTTAAAAACGCAAAAAATGCCAATTGTGCTTAAAGCCGATGGATTGGCTGCTGGAAAAGGAGTATTGATTTGTCAAACTTTAGAAGAAGCAACCAGCGAATTGCAACAAATGATAAACGATAAAAAGTTTGGTGCTGCTAGCGCAAAAGTAGTTATTGAGGAGTTTTTGAGCGGAATTGAACTTTCGGTTTTTGTATTGAGCGATGGCAACTCGTATAAAATATTGCCAACGGCAAAAGATTATAAACGCATTGGCGAGGGTGAAATGGGTTTAAACACTGGTGGAATGGGAGCAATTTCGCCTGTTCCTTTTGCCAACGATGTTTTTATGCAAAAAGTAATTGATAACATTATTGAACCAACCGTTCAAGGTTTAAAAAACGAAAACATAAAATACGTTGGTTTTATTTTTGTTGGCTTAATAAAAGTAGGCGAGGAGCCAATGGTTATTGAGTACAATTGCCGAATGGGCGACCCAGAAACAGAAGCCGTTTTACCAAGAATTGAAACCGATTTTGTGGAGTTAATGGTGGCTGCCGCCAAAGGTGAATTGCATAATATTGACCTGAAAATTAACGAACAAACCACTGCCACCGTAATGATGGTTTCTGCTGGTTATCCTGGCGATTATGAAAAAGGCAAAGTAATGACTGGTTTTGAGCAAGTTACCGATTCTTTGTTATTTCATGCAGGCACTTCGTTAAGTACTGATAACGAAATAGTTACCAATGGAGGGAGGGTTTTGGCTATTACTTCGTTTGGTAATTCAGTGAATGAAGCAGTAAGAACTTCATTGGCTAACGCCAATAAAATTAATTACGATGGCAAATATTTTCGCAGAGATATTGGTTTTGAGTTTTTGTAATCAGTCAATGATTTTAGCTTAATCATAAAACCAACGCATAAAAATCAGCAAACAACATTAGGTACAAAAACCTTTATTTGTAATACATAAAAACAAAATGACAAAAGAAGATATAATAAAAGCATTATCAACCGTTCAAGAGCCCGATTTACGTAAGGATTTGGTTACTTTAAATATGGTTAAAGATGTGGTAGTAGATGGTTTAAATGTTAGTTTTACCATTGTATTAACCACTCCTGCTTGTCCTTTAAAAGAAAAAATAGAAACCGATTGCAAAGAAGCAATTCATAAGTTGGTAAACGATAAAGCCAATATTACTGTTACCATGACTGCCAATGTAAGCTCTAATCGTGCCGAAAAATTAACGCTTCCAGGTGTTAAAAATATCATTGCAGTAGCAAGTGGAAAAGGTGGAGTTGGTAAATCAACGGTATCGAGTAATTTGGCCATTGCTTTGGCTGCTACGGGTGCTAAAGTTGGTTTGTTGGACGCTGATATTTATGGGCCAAGTGTGCCAATGATGTTTGGCGAAATGGATAGCCAACCACAAATGCGAGATATCAATGGCAAACAATACATGATTCCAATTGAAAAATACGGTATCAAATTGCTTTCTATTGGATTTTTAATAAAACCAGAGCAAGCAGTAGTTTGGCGTGGTCCCATGATTTCATCGGCTTTACGCCAATTTGTAAACGATTGCGATTGGGGCGAATTAGATTATTTAATTTTAGATTTACCTCCTGGAACAGGCGATATTCATTTAACCATGTTGCAAGTAGTTCCTTTAACCGGAATTGTAATGGTTACTACGCCACAAGCTGTAGCCTTGGCCGATGCTTATAAAGCTGCAACCATGTTTAGCATGACACCCGTTAAGGTGCCAATTTTAGGTGTGGTTGAAAATATGGCTTATTTTACTCCAGAGGAATTACCTGATAATAAGTATTATATATTTGGTAAAGATGGTGGTGCAAGCATGGCTAGCGAGTTAAAAGTAAGTTTGTTGGGTCAAATACCTATTTACATGAGTGTACGCGAGGGTGGCGATTCTGGTAAACCTGCTGCTTTAGACCAAACAAGTCCAGTTTACAAAGCATTTTCAAAAGTGGCTCAAAATGTAGCACAATTGGTATCCATTATTAACTCAACTCCTGCCGAAGAAAAAACAGTTGGTGCTAATTAGTGTTATTATAATAGATTTGTAAAAAGCAAAAAATTAAGAATGACAGATTCGTTGAGAGATAAAATAGAAATTGCTTTAAACAGCATGCGTCCGTTTTTACAAGCCGATGGTGGCGATGTAGAATTGGTTGATGTAACTGATGAAATGGAAGTGCATGTGCGTTTAATTGGCAATTGCAGTAGTTGCGATATTAGCCATATTACTATGAAAGCAGGCATTGAAAATGGAATTAAAAGTGCCTTGCCCGAAATTACTCGAGTGGTGGCTGTTAGTTGATTCACGCCTTGCGTGATTTAGTTGATGGTTTATGGACCATAGATAAAACTTTTAAAAGGTTAGCGTGAGCTGACCTTTTTTGTTTTATGGGTTAAATGGATTATTCGCTTTGAAATTATTTGAGAATAAAATATTCAGTATCATTTAGCTTATCATTTATTGAAAACACGCCAAAATCTTTATTTATAAGTGCTTCCCCTGAAACAGAATCATTCAAATTATGAAATATTTTTATTGAATTGCTAAATGTGTTATTACCTACTAATATTGTATCATAAAAAATTGTTCCATTTTTAGTTCCAATTCTATAGTCCCGAATAAAAAAATTTAATTCATTAAATTGAAAATTAATCATATCTGTGGTTCGATAAAAGAACAAATTGGAATTAACATTACCATGCTTCACCTCAAAACTCCCATTACCTTTAACAGTAGCATAAGTATTGTGTATGGTTTGGTAACAATCTTTATCGTAACCAGTATTTGGGTTTCCTGAGCCATTTTCGCAATACCAAGTAGTATCGGTTTGGGTTTTTACAAAGGTTAAGGTGTCGCCTTTATCGCTTGCAAAACTTATGGTATTAAAGGTTGGGTTGGTAAAATAAGGTGTTTGGTTAAGCTGCGCTGCCGTTAAGTAATAATAATTGGTTTTATGTTCTACCTTATCGTATTCTTCTTTAATACAGCTTTGTATAAACAGTATCATAATCAATGCCCCAAAAAGTTTGATGTTTTTGGTATTTATAATTTGGCAAGTTTGCTGTAAGGTTTTCATGTTTGCTGTTTTTAAATTATTTAAGAATTAAATATTCAGTATTGGTTGATTTGTCATTTAAGTAAAATAGACCATAATTCTTGTTGAAATATCCTTTGGCTATTGAATCATCAACTAAATTATGAAATTCAAAAAATGAATCAGAAAAAGTATTGTTACCAATTTTAAAGTCACCAACATAATTCTTATATGTTTTGTCGTTAATTACACACTCACAAATAACAAAGTGTACATTGCCAAAAAATAATTCAATTCTAAATAATCCATATTGAGAAGTATAGTAATTGTAGTTCACATCAAAACTCCCATTTCCTTTTGTGGTTATGTAAGTATTATGTATGGTTTGGTAACAATCTTTATCGTAACCGGTGTTTGGGTTTCCTGAGCCTTTTTCGCAGTACCAACTTGTATCTGTTTTGGTTTTTACAAAGGTTAAGGTGTCGCCTTTATCGCTAGCAAAACTTATGGTATCAAAGGTTGGGTTGGTAAAATAAGGTGTTTGGTTAAGTTGCGCTGTTGTTAAGTAATAATAATTGGTTTTATGTTCTAACTTGTCGTATTCTTCTTTCATACAGCTTTGTATAAACAGCACCATAAACAAAACCCCAAAAAGTTTGCAGTTTTTGGTGTTTATAATTTGGCAAGTTTGCTGTAAGGTTTTCATGTTTGCTGTTTTGGGTTTCTAAAATTATTTAAGTATTAAATATTGGGTATTAGTTGATTTATCATTTATTGAAAACAAGCCAAAGTCTTTATTGATATAACTTATTGCTATTAAACTATCAGTATAATTATTGTAAGTGTAAATTGTATTTCTAAAAGTTTGATTGTTTTTCACAAAATCGCCTATAAATCTTCCAAATGTAACGTCATCGATTGCTATAGCATCGTAATAAAAAATCAGGTTAGAGAATTTTATTTGTAAATATGTACTTAGATAGTTGTTTTCTTTTATATGCTTCACATCAAAACTCCCATTTCCTTTAACAGTAGCATAAGTATTATGTATGGTTTGGTAACAATCTTTATCGTAGCCTGTATTAGGGTTTCCAGAGCCATTTTCGCAATACCAAGTAGTATCATCGGTTTGGGTTTTTACAAAGGTTAAGGTGTCGCCTTTATCGCTAGCAAAACTTATGGTATCAAAGGTTGGGTTGGTAAAATAAGGTGTTTGGTTAAGCTGCGCTGCTGTTAAGTAATAATAATTGGTTTTATGTTCTACCTTGTCGTATTCTTCTTTCATACAGCTTTGTAAAAACAGCACCATAAACAAAACCCCAAAAATTTTGATTTTTTTGGTATTTATAATTTGGCAAGTTTGCTTTAAGGTTTTCATGTTTGCTGTTTTGGGTTCTCAATTAATTGAAAGTGTAATTCAAACATAAGTTGTTTTATTTTAATTTAAAACTTTTGTGTTGCTTAGGTTAGTTTAAGTTCAAGAAAAATTAGAATGTTGTCAACTTTAAAACCATTGAATTTTTTATGTAATAATTTTTTTCAAAAAAATAAAAACCCTTCGGAATTTAAAAATTTGGGTTGTGTTAAAGAAAACCAAATTATATTATAATTATTCCATTAACGATGTGAGTGGGGCTGGCAAAAAAGCGGGCCAGCCCAGGCCACGTGCGTGGAAGCATTTTTTTGCCTTGATTTTTTGTTTCTTTTTCATCTAAGGAAAAAGAAAGCAGAAAAAAAGAAATTACTTATCCATTAGCTAACTTGGTTGCCATATTAAGGGGATTCCTACTGAATGACTATTTGCTTTATTTTATCAGTTTGCAAAAAAATATTAGTGAAAGAGAAGTCCAATAGCAATTGAACTCAGTAAATATTGAAATGAAATATTTTAAATTTAGCTATCTTCTTTTCAAGCATTTTATTGCCAATATTTTGCAATTAAAAATAATTACCACTATTGATTTAAACCCAAAACCATGGTCTATCGTCTATTGTCTATCAACCGACAACCATCAACTAACAACTAACAACTAAATTAACTTCACAAACAATTAACCTTTAGAATATAAAATAATGTTTTATTTTGCACGGCTTTTATAAAACAATGAAGTTTAAATTCAAATTATTATATATTTTATTAATTACTGCCTCTTTTGCGCAAGCACAAATATTGCCAACCTTTGGTAATAGCCGCACAGGAGGAAGTGGTATGCAGTTTTTAAAAATTGTTCCTGATGCACGTTCGGCTGCAATGGGTGGTGCTGTGGTTGGGTTAACCAACGATGCTGCCGCTTTGTATTGGAATCCTGCGGGAATTACCGGAATTGATACAGGTAAAGTAACTGCGCAGTTTTCGCACACACGTTGGTTTGGCAATAGCCAAGTAAATTACGGTGCGGTGGCTTTTAAAGCTGGCAAATTAAGTTATGTGGGCGTAAATGTAATGAGTTTAGGCTTTGGCGATACCAAAGAAACAACAGAGTTTGAACCAAACGGAACAGGCAGAAATGTCTTGATGGGAAGCACTTCTATAGGTGTTAGTTTTGCAAAAATTTTAACCAATAGTTTTAGTTTTGGTTTACAAGCCAAATTTGCGCAAGAGGTTATAGCAAACGTATCAGTAAATAATGTACTTTTCGATTTAGGTTTAACTTATAATATTGGTATCAAAAATTCACGTTTTGGAGTTACGTTTTCTAATTTTGGCGTGAATGTGGCCCCAACAGGAAGTGTTACTATTTTAAAATTAAATGGCGAAACTCAAAAAAACGATTTTACACCAGTTTCGGCACCTGCTGTATTTAGGTTAGGTTTTGCCATTGACCCAATTAGCAATAAAACCCACGTACTAACTACTGCTGCGCAATTAAACCATCCAACCGATAATAACGAAACAGTAGGACTAGGAGTGGAGTATAGCTGGAAAAAAATTCTTTATGGCCGCAGCGGTTGGGAGTTTGGCTTAGATGAAGCTAATAATTTTCCAAGTTTAGGTTTTGGAATTAAATTGCCTCGTAGTTTTGGTAATTTTGGTATTGATTATGGTTTGGTGAGCAAATCGCGCATTGGCAATATTCATAGAATTGGTTTATTATTTACCATTAAATAATTAAAAAATGAAATCAACTTTTGTAAAATATATTTTTTTAACTGTAGCTGTAATTAGTTTAATATCATCGTGTTCGGTGTTTGGTAGCAAACAAAATGATACCGTTGATGAAGTATTACAACAAGGACAAATTGATCCTAACTTGGTGCCAAAAGCAGTTAGTTATGTACCAGTATTTCCGTTTTTTAAAGGTTTTCAAAATCCGGTAGATGTGTATGTGGGTTTTGATGAGATGATATATGTGGTTGATGACAAAGGTCTAAATGTGCTTGATCAAAAAGGTACATTGGCATATACCATTGCCATACCAGGCGCAAAAGAAGTAACACAAGACAGAAGATTACACACTTATGTAATTGGAAAAGTGTTTGATGCAACTGTAAATGCTACTGTAACTTGTGTTTACCATTTAGAAGGAACAGGCCAAGGAAACTATAAATTTGTAGATACTTTAATTCATCCGTTTTGCGATGAATCGCGCCAAAGTACTCAGTTTAGAGGTGCACCTGACCAAGAAGTTGAATTTACGGGTATAGCTTGTTTAAGCGATAATACTTTATATGTTACCAGAAAAGGTCCTCGTAACCAGCAAAATACATTTGTTAGGCCAGATAATGCAGTTTTATTGTTTAGCCCAACAGGAACCAATATTGGTTATGCCATTGGATTAAATGCTACAGAATCAGGTTTAAAAACAGCCATTGATATTTCAGGAATTGCCACATTTTCGGCTCCTCCGCAGCGTTTGCAAGGTATGAGTACTTCTAAAAACTTTATGATTACCTCTAATAATCAAACCAATAATTTAGAGTACAAAACATTATTGATTACTGTAGTTGACGATCCAGATTTAGGAACACAATACACCGAAACTTCTAGTTTATTGAATTTTGATATTTCGAAAGCCAATAGCTTTATGTATGAGCCATTTAAGTTTAAAAAACCCGAAGATTGTTTTATAGCTCCTGATGCTACCAACTACTTTTTTGTAGTGGATAGTGAAACAGATTCGGTTTATGTATTTACCAATCAAGGTTTTGAAGGAGTTAATCCTCCAGCAAATTCAACCATTAGAAAGCAAGTAAATGTATCGTTTGGCGGAAGAGCTGCCGATGGAAAACCACTTGATGGTCCGTTTAATTTTAACGATCCAATGGGAATTTGTTATAACCGTAAAACGATTTATGTAGCCGATAAAGGCAATAACCGTATTTGCCGTTACAAACTGAATACTGATTTGGAATAATAAATTCGGAGTTCGAAGTGACAAAAATGTGGAGTGTGGGATTCTATTTTATAGAAATGATACCAACAATGTGTTTTCGATATTTTTCCTTGACTGCAATTTTATTTTCTTGCTTTAATTATGGGGTTTGAATCCTAATAATATTTCCTGAATTGGAATTAACTAAAAGTATATTCAATCATTACAGCAACTTTCGCTTTTTCCATTTTATTGTCGTGGGTTTTTAGCATTATATAAAACCATTTTGTTTTTTTTACGTCAACAGTAAATATATCGCCCTTTTTTCTGTTAAAAACTGCACTATCAATTTCTTCAACCATCATTCCTGTATAAAACCAATCAAGTTCCCCTCTGGAGTTATCCATATTATATGCATTTATAAGTGTATCAAAATCTATCCCACTTTTATATTTACTTTCTATTACCGTTCTTAACGAATCAATCTCCTTTTTGGTTAATTTCGTTGAATTAAGGCAAATATATTTTAGTTTACAAAATTCTTCATCTCTATCAGCTACTATTTTTATTACATAAGTAGGTTCCTCGGAATGATATTGTTTAAGCAGAACATCGCCCACCTTAGCTTTTATGATTTCTGGAAATCTGATGCTATCAGAATACACTGTTTTATCAACGTAAATATTCAAATTAGGATATTTTTTTTTCAAAGCTTCAATTTGATTCAAATTGTTTATATTCTTTAAGGCTTTGATTGCTTTTTCTAACGTTTGACCATTTAAATTAAACACAATGGTAATTGTTATGAATAGTGTTATTGTTTTCAACATGTTGTTTGATATTTTTTTGTAGTGCTAACTATTTGCTATTTTATTACCAGCCATAAACTCATGCATTAGCGGAATGTGAAGAAACCTTTTGATTTGTAAGCGCTGAAAGGGATTTGTTAACAATATCATTCACTTTTGCTTTCAAATTTTTTGAATCATTTTATAAAAATCAGTCTGTCTAATACCTTTAATGGCTTTTTCTTTTTTGAAATTATTATTCTCGTCTTCGTAATTATTTGGAACTGTTATTTCGGTATTAAGAAACTTGAAATAATACCTAGTATATGAGTAATCGTTTTTTATAATTTTTTTGAATATATTTTGTTTATTGATTCATCAAGTTCTTTCTTTAAATTCTTTTTGTTTGCAAGCAACTTCTTTAACTCTTCAATTACTTTAGTATTGTTTGCGAGCGTTGCAAAAACATTTGGCAACAATGACTCAATTGCTTTTTCAGGCTGATTTAGTTTTTGATAAATAGAAGAATACTTCAAGGCTGTTTGAATATAATTTGAAGCATATCCATTGCCACAAAAACTCAAATAAGGATATACAGTATCAGACAAAGCCAAGAATAATAAAGCTGAATCATACATTTTTTTTTCGTAATAAATGTTACTTAGAATTTCACTTGCTTTGTGTCTATAATTCGTGTAAGGGTCTTCCATAATGCTACCACCTAAATTTTCTTTTTCATTAAAGTTACTTTCAAGAATTGTTTTGAATACGGGTATTGCCATTTCAAATTTCTTTTGGGTGAAATAAATATATCCAACATTGTAATAAGACTTTGGATAAAGTTCATTTTTTGGGAAATTATCTATTATGTATTGATAGCCTATAAGTGCTTTTTCATAATTATCATTTTCAAAGTAATTACTTGACTCGTCAAAATAGTCAGAGGGCATTTTTTGAGCTATTGTAGAATAGCAAATTAGAGTTAATATTATTAAGAGTAGCTTTTTCATATAGTTAATTTAAATTGATAAAAAGATAAACCTTTAACCCCATAAAAAATCAATTCTTTGCCATTAAAAAAACAATTGTCTTTGAAAATACCGTCAACATTTTCAAGTTCTTTAAAAATTTGATTGTTTACGTTAATTAAGAATTTTGAACTGCCTGTTTTTTGGATTGTAAAAAATCCATTGTGGCTAAATTCTCCTGCCACAATTTCACCTATTTTTTTTGTTTCAGAGTAAGAGCTATTTTTAGCTGGAATCATTGGCCTTGAAAAAGCACCGTTAAATACTATGTAACCATTTGAATCAAATTCAATATAAAATAGTGAGTTCCCATTTTCAGCTTTATTTCCAATAAAATTGTTTGGTATTATTTTATCTTGTGGTAGAAGTTTGAAATTTGATTTTTTTGAAATGGTTTTAAATAGAAGTTTATCGTCTTGATGAATATAAATTGAATCGGCAGTTTTAAAGTAATGAATTGATTCACCTTTTGGACTTATGTAAAGTGGTGTTGGGCGAACTCCATATTTTGAAATAGGCTTATCTTCTTTTTTACCATATATATATTTAAATATGTAATAATTCTTCTGTCCATAAAATGCAAAGTTTCCTTCCTTATCAAGTGTTGGGTAAAATATTTCATCACAGTCGTATGAGTATATTTTGTCACTTACATTAATTTTGTTTTTCCCATTTTCACTATAGGTGAACATAAAATTTTTCCAGTCAATTAATGTTATGTTTGAAATATGATTTATGTTCTTATAAAGTTTGTTATTTATAGCAATATAAGCTGGACCATTATCGTCTCCACTGTAATAGTATGCACCATTTTCTTTTAACTCATAGTCCCATACTGTCCTAACGTAATTAAGAACGGTATCCTTGGTATGAATAAAAAACATATAATCATAATTGCCAATTTTTTGTTTTGGATTGTTGCCTTTAGCAAAAACAAAATTTCCATTATCGTTGATAGCAAGCTGAGTATAACTAAATTCAGAACTATCAATTAATATTTTATTTACATAAAGTTTGTAATTATTTTCTTGATAAAGGTAGTAAATTACATTACCATTTTCACTAAACGAAACCCAATCATCATCTAAACCATAATACTTATTAGGGTCTTTCAATTTTTTTAAAAGTAACTTGCCATTAACATAATAATAAACAGAATCATTTAAAGAAGTAACAATAGCTATATTTTCCTTGGTTCTACTTGTCTGATAGCCTTCTATCTTTCCTATTGCTGTTCCATATACTTTTGTACCTTCTGCGTTTTTATAATAAAAAGGTTTGTATTTCGGTTCAGAATATGAGTTTGTGTAAAATATTTTACCATTCTTTCCCCAAGTAGAACCAATAGATTCAAAGCCGCCAATTTTTTCTTTAGAAGTAACAAAATATTTCTTGTCGTTTTGTTTGATTATAAAACAGTAATTTCCTTTCTCGTCAAAAGATTTTTCACTTGCATTTAAGTACAACGAGTCTTTAGTATCAGTTAGAATTATTCGTTCAGAAATTGTTTGCCCATAAGTGGTTAAACAAGTCAGGAATCCGAATATTATAATTGTTAATTTCCTCAAAGTCGTTTTGTTCATAATGTTTCTGCCTATTTATAAAAATGAATGACTTCCTGCCGCTGTTAGTGTTATAACGAAGCGACACCAATAATATTGTATTTATACTATTTCAATTTGCCCGTAATTATATTTCAATACTTTTAAATGTTAGTTGTTTAGTTATTCTACTCTTCACATATTTCTTTCAACTTTTCGAGTGCTTTAGGGTAGGTTTCGTTCATATAATCTAAAAAATCTTCTGATGTGTCTAGGTCAACAGTTACGGTGGTAGTTTCGTTATTTTCTTCAAACATATAGTTTTCAAAACCATTTGCCCATTTTTCTACCTCTGTTCCTTCTGTTATTTCTTCATTTGCTTTTACAAGTCCGTAATGGCGAATAGAAATAAATTGGTTAGGTATGTTTTCCATTATTTCCGAAACCATTCCACCCTTTTCTCCATTTTCATCAGTTCCTACAAATAACATTTTGCTGCCCTTATTCCAATTCCCTTCGTAGCTAGATGTAGGATTGAACAAAGCAGTCCATTGTTCATAAGTTAGTTTTTTGCTAATGCCTAGCATTAAATCATATACTTTGTTTGCAGGGGCATTTATTTTTACAATGAATTGTACTCTTTTCATAAGCTTTGATTATTTACTAAATTTATTTTTTCTAATTTCCCTTTTCTTTTCACTATGTTTTTGTAGTCCCATTGAATTTTCCTTGATTTTTTAAGCCAACGGTTCAAATCATTTACGTTAATGTCAGAAATTTTGTTGATGAAAACAGATGCGTCTTTAAATTTTTCGCCCCTTACTATTAATTGTTCTTCTTCAAAGTCTGCACCGCTCCAAAACATAAGTCTGATACCTGCTTTTTGTTTGCTATATCCCACAATAGGATTGCCATTTAAAAACCAAACTGGATGACCATGCCAAATTTTATTTTCTGCATCGGTTAGTTCATTACAAATAATGGTTGCCAGTTGGTTGCAAATTTCTTTATCGTCTAAAGTTTGTTTGTTATTGTATTCCATAATTTTATCGTTCATTTTTTCAATGTTAGGTGGCTAATAACTAATAAAAATTCACCAATTCCAAACATGCAATTTTAAATTATCAAGGCAAAATATTTAACTATCCGTAGCATTAGCGAAGCGCTCTAAGGATTCTAAATGAATTGTAGTGTCTCCAACACGGGCTTTTACAAACGAGTTAGGAAACTCTTTTTTCATTTTAAATCCGTAGTCCCTCTGCTTTGGCTTTGCTTCAGACTAAGGATAGTAGTGTAATTGGAATAATATTTTTACACTTTTAAAAATTTAACAGAACGCCATTATTGGATAGTAAGTCAAAGTTGCTTGTTGCTTCGCTTAAACACTAAAATGGGTGAAAAACGATTCGAGTATTATTTTTGATATATTTTATAATTTAATTTCCATAGAAACCACCTGTACAATTAAACTCAACGTGAATACTATAATTATTAATGAGGTTATTATCCAATGAATAAAATTTGATATGTAGAATATTATTCCAAACTCTTTATTTAGCCTTACTCTAAATTTATAAATTGATAAACTGAGTAGTCCGTTTAAAATCAAAAATATTAGTATTAATAATAATATTTTAAATTCGCTTACACTCTGCCTATAACTATAATCTAACAATTTTACAATATAATCAGATGTAAAAAATATATTTAAATAAATAGAAAAAAGAATTATGTAAAATTTATACTTACTCATTATTAAAATTGATTTCTAAAATCCTGAAAAAAAATTGTTCTAGCCGTTGTTCGTATTTTAGCAAAGCGACATCAATAACTTTTTGCCGTTGTTGGTGTTTAGTAAAGCGATTCTAACAATATAATTTGTAACTTAACTATCCGTAGAGTTAGCGCAGCGCTCTACGGATTTTAAATGAATTGTAGTGTCTCCGACACGGGCTTTTACAAACGAGTTAGGAAACTCTTTTTTCATTTTAAATCCCCAGTCCGAAAGCTTTCGGACCCTCTGCTTTGGCTTTGCTTCAGACTACGGATAGTAGTGAGCGGCAATCTCCATAACAACAATGAGATTGCTTCGTGCCTCGCAATGACGCAAAAATTAACTAAAAGAATATCCGTTTAACTATTTGGTATATCAATATGCCGGTTAAAAGTCCAGCTATAAAATTAAATGTGGTTGTTTGATAAAATTTCTTTTTCATTTTAAATTTCTTGTTACGTTATTTTATTCTTGCCGTTGTTGTTTTAGCAAAGCATCACCAACAACATTTTTACAAACAATCAAATAGAAATGGTTAGTTTATTTATATTGCAATATATAAATTGTGATTGAAAATACTTTTAAATACCTTTAAAAATGAAAAATTCAAAGAAAATATTAACCCTAGTTTTTGGTATAATCATGATTATAGCGGGAGTTATGCATTTTATTAGTCCAGCTGTGTATTTGCCATTCTTCCCAAATCAGTGGCCTCAAGAAGCAATCATTTATGGTAGTGGAATAATAGAAATTTTGGTTGGTTTATGCACTTTAATTCCTCGTTACAGCAGGTTTGGCACTTTAGGTATTTTTATTTTAATGTTGGTGTTTTTGCCACTTCATGTAATTGATGTTTTTAAAGAAAATCCTGTGGTAGGCAGTAAGTTAGTAGCATATATTCGCTTACCATTTCAGTTTGTATTGATAGGTTGGGCTTGGTTTATTTTTAATGTGAAAAGTGAGATGTGAGATGGGAAATGAGAGATGGGAGTTGAGAAATGAGAGATGGGAGATGGGAGTTGATTAATAGGCAATTGGCAATGGACAATATGCAATGAGCAATGAGAAATAGGCAATTGATAATAAGCAATAAGCAAACTAACAATTAACAATTAAGCAATTTATCAAATTAACAACTCAACCTATCTCCAATCACTTAATTTCCATTATCAACTTAATTAACCTCATTAACTTTATTAACTTTTTGTTATCCAAAACAATTGATTTTTATTTGAGTTTATAATAGTATCTCTTAAAATTATATATTCGCAAAAACTAAAATACATATATGAATTTTCAATTTACCGAAGAACACTTAAATGTGCAACAAGCAGCTCGCGATTTTGCTCAAACAGAATTATTACCAGGCGTAATTGAGCGCGATGAGCACCAAAAATTCCCAATGGAACAAGTTAAAAAATTGGGTGAACTTGGATTTTTAGGTATGATGGTTGACCCAAAATACGGTGGAAGCGGAATGGATACCATTAGCTACGTATTGGCAATGGAAGAATTTTCGAAAGTGGATGCTTCGGCCTCGGTTGTGGTTTCAGTAAATAATTCATTGGTATGCTGGGGATTAGAAACTTTTGCTAACGAAGAACAAAAACAAAAATATTTAGTACCAATGGCTAGCGGAAAATGCTGGGGCGCTTTTTTACTTTCGGAGCCAGAAGCAGGTAGCGATGCTACAAGCCAAAGAACTACTGCTGAAGATAAAGGTGATTATTATTTATTAAATGGTACTAAAAACTGGATTACCAATGGTAGCACCGCTGAGTATTACTTGGTAATTGCTCAAACCGATGTAGAGAAAAAACACAAAGGTATCAATGCATTTATAGTTGAAAAAAACTGGCCTGGTGTAACAGTTGGTAAAAAAGAAGATAAAATGGGTATTAGAGGTAGCGATACACACTCTATTATGTTTACCGATGTAAAAGTGCCAAAAGAAAACAGAATTGGTGAAGATGGTTTTGGATTTAAGTTTGCCATGAAAACATTAGCTGGTGGACGTATTGGTATAGCTGCGCAAGCTTTAGGTATAGCAAGCGGTGCTTATGAGTTAGCTTTAGCTTATTCAAAACAACGCAAAGCATTTGGTACTGAAATTATGAACCACCAAGCTATTCAGTTTAAATTAGCTGATATGGCTACCAATATTGAAGCTGCTCGTTTACTTTGCTTAAAAGCGGCTTATTTAAAAGATACCCATGGCGATTATGCTTTGGTTAGTTCAATGGCTAAATTATATGCATCGCAAGTAGCTATGGAAACTACTGTAGAAGCAGTTCAAATTCATGGTGGTTATGGTTTTGTTAAAGAATACCATGTAGAGCGTTTAATGCGTGATGCTAAAATTACCCAAATTTACGAAGGAACAAGCGAGGTTCAAAAAATTGTAATTTCGAGAGAAATTTTAAAATAATTTTTGAAACATATATAAAAACCTTGGCCTTTTGGGTCGAGGTTTTTTTTTGAGTTTAATTTTTTGAATTTAGATTTAAATACATAAATATTTGAGGTTTAAATCAGTGGTCAATTTTTAGAAAAAAAATAAAGTACTGAAAGCAACCTTTTTGCAATTAAATATTACTATTTGAATTATTCAGGCAAAGGTTATATTTGCCAATATCTAACCTTATTTTTAATAAATAAGTAATTTTAAAAATAAATACTAAAATATAATAGATGAAACACTTTAACATAATCAAGAAATCATTATTTGCTGTGATGGCAAGTGCAGTTTTTTATTCTGCCAATGCTCAAACGGCACGCTTTCAATTAATTCATAATGCTGCTGATCCTATTTTGGATACAGTAGATATTTATATTGATGGAAATAAGCTAGATAACGTAGCTTTTAGACAAGCAACAGGTATTATTACAGCTGCTTCATCATCGGTAAAAATTAATATTAACGATAAAAATAGTATAGACAGTAGCGATTTAGTTTTGGTTCGTTTTAGCCAAAATGTGGCAGCTAATTCTAATACGGTAATGATGGTAACAGGTGTGGCTAATGCTGCTAATTTTGCTGTTAATCCAAACGCATTAAATACGGGTGTAAAATTGGTTACTAAAACCATTACCACTTGGGCCGCTTCAGCTAATAGAGTTCAGGCAAATATTTTTCATGGTGTAACAGATGCACCTGGAATTGATGTTGTTTCACGTCCAAATATTGCAACAGGTACTTTACCTACTAATTTGCGTTTTGGAGAGGCTAATGGAGGTACCCAAGCATTATTTTTTAATAGTAATGCTACTTACTTAGAAGCTCGTTTAACTGGAACTCGTTCGGTAATCAGAGCTTATAATGCAAACTTAGCTTTGTTTAATCAACAATTGATTACCGTGTTTGCTTCGGGTTTTGTTACTCCTAGCGCTAACCAAAATGGAAAAGCTTTTGGATTATTTGCGGTAGATACCAATGGAACAGTAATAGAATTGCCAGAGGCAACCAGAATACAATTTATACATAACGCTCCTGATTCTGCTTTACGTAATGTAGATATTTATTTCAATCAAAATAAAGTAGTAAGTAATTTGGCATTTAGAGCTGCTTCACCATTTTTAACGTCAAATGCTGGTGTGTTTGATGTTTTAGTGAGTTCGGCCAATCAAAACGATACTTTAATTTTTATACCAAGTATCAGCTTGGTTTCAGGCAAATCATATCTTGCCATGGCTTTAGGTTTAAAAGATACTACAGGTTTTGCAACTAATCCTGAAGGGTTAAGCAGAATGTTTAATATTATTGGCTACGATAGTATGCCAGAAGGCTCGTTGGTAAACAATGCTTTCCAATACGTGGTAGCAAATGGTAATCCCGATGCACCAGCGTTAAACTTCAATAATGTAACAAATCAATCAGTTGTGGGTGTTGATTTATCGTATGGCGAATTAACTCCCTTAAGAACAAACAATTCGAATGTAGTATTTAATGTTGGTAGTACCGATAAATCAAAGTTCAATGGTGCTTATTTATTAAACGTTGCATCATATTTAAATCAAAGTGGTGTTGTGTTTACTTCAGGTTTCTTTAGTGCTAATGGCAATCCAAGTAATGCAGCTAGTTTTAGAGTAATGGTAGCTTTAAATAATGGAACTGTTTTAACATTGCAACGTTTAACAAATAGATTACAAGTTATTCATAACTCGCCTGATACCACTATTCGTAAAGTTGATATTTATGCCAATGGTACTAAAATTGTTGATGATTTGGCTTTTAGAAAAAGTACTGGTATTTCATCTAGCGATGCTTATGTTCCTGTTAGAATTAATATAACACGCAGCGATGCTTTAGATACAATTAATTCAATTTGGTCGGCTACCTTGTTACCAGATTCAAACTTCAATGTAGCAATTGCTCATGGATACACTGGTGCTGCTTACAGAGCAAATCCTGAGTCTATTTCAACTGCCTTTGATGTAAAAGTAATTAGCCCTGCTAAATTATCTTCATCATTTCCAAACCCAACTAACGAGGTTATTTTCTTCCATGGTGCAGCTAACGTTGGTAAAATCAATATGCAAGGTGATCAAGAGCCAATATTTGTAGCTAAAAATAACTCTTATGGTTCGGTTTATAAATACATGCCAACAAAAGGAAATGCTGGTGCTTCATACTTTGTGTACGATGCACTTACTAATAAAACTGCATTTAATTTTTCAATTAATTTAGTTGGAAAAAGTGGTTTAGGTGGTGTGTTATTTGCTTCGGGTGTTAATTTAAATTTAGGTGTAATTTTCACTCAAAAACAGTATTATGAAAAAGTTGGAAATGATTCAATATTAAGAACAGAAACCGTTAAAACTGCTGTAAATAAACAAGATTCTATATTATATGCTGCTGATAGCAACTTAAATTTAGGTTTCTTTATTGCTTGGAGCAATGGTCAAATTGATGCCTTTACAAGAGATAGAGTTTTAAGTGTTAATGAAACCAAAGCTTTATTAGCAAATAATATGGTTGTTTATCCAAATCCTGCAAGCGACAAAGTTTCGGTAATGGTAAATGCTACAAGCAGCAATAATGCTCAAGTAAATATTATTGATATTAAAGGCGCTATTGTTAAATCAATGGATAATAAATTGGTTTCTGGACTAAACGTAATGGAACTTTCGGTTGCCGATTTACCTAAAGGAATGTACTTTGTTCAAGTAACTTCAAACGAAGGAACAAGTACTAAAAAATTAGTGATTGAATAATTAATCATTTCAAAATAATTTAAAACGAGCTAAGAAACCTTAGCTCGTTTTTTTATGCAAAACCATTTGATGTTTATGCAACGCAATAGAAAGATATATTTACTTTTAATTCCCTTTGTAATGGGTTTAGGCATACTATCGCGAAAGTTTAGTTACTTATTACCTGAAATTATAAATACTTACTTGGGCGATGCTATTTGGGCCACTATGATTTATGTAATGATGGCATTTGTATTTGCCCATAAATTACCAAAACAAATAGCAGTTTTTAGTTTGTTATTTTGCTATGCAATTGAGTTAAGCCAACTATACCAAGCACCTTGGATTAATGACATTAGAAACACTACCCTAGGTGCTTTGGTATTAGGTTCTGGCTTTCTTTGGAGCGATTTATTGGCTTATGCTTTAGGCATTCTGTCAGTTACTTTATTAGAAATGATTACAATAACTCCAAAAAACAAAAATTGATGATAGGTGTTTTAAGGTGAATGAAATGGAAAATTTTATTTGTATTTCTACTAACTGTATTTAATCTATTTGCTCAGTTAGATAAGCCGCTTGAACTAAAAGGTTTTACGCTTGGTTCACATTATGGTTTTATTTTTGCGCATAGCGAAGATGTTCAAAATACAGCAGGTGCCAATCCTTTTGGGGTAGAGTTAATTTATACTACGCAAAATTTAACTGAAAAAGCCTGGCAAAATTGCAATTGCTTTTTAAATACTGGTTTTGGAGTTAATTACTTTAATTTTGATAATGCTGTTCTTGGTAAAGCAGCTTCTGTATTTTACAATTTTGAACCACAATTTAAACTTACTAAAAAATCTAAATTACTTTTTGATGCCTATGGAGGCCTTTCATTTTTAAGTAATCCTTATAATGCTAACTCAAATCCAAGCAATAGAAGTTATAGTTTGCCAGTGAGTATTTACGTTGGTTTGGGGGTTGGAGTACAATATGCTTTAACCAAACAATTTCAGTTATCACTAATTGGTAACTACTTGCATATTTCAAATGGCGGAATTAAAGACCCAAACAAAGGCATTAATTGGCCAACTGCAAATATTAGGTTAACTTATAATCCAACTAATAATGAGTTACCCAATTTTACTAAAAAGAATGCGAGTTACTTAAAACAAAAAAGACTGGATATTGGCACTTTTGTTAGTTCTAAAACCATTGCAATTGGCGAAAAAGAACGGTTTTTAATTTATGGTGTAAATGCAAATTATAGTCATCAAATTGGTCGTATTAATGCATTAACCTTGGGTAATGAACTTATCATTGATAATGCATTGAAAGAAAATCTGAGGCGTGATGGTTCCAATAAAAGCAATATACGATATGGATTAACCTTTGGGCACGAATTTTTATTGGGTAATTTTATTTTTTCGCAACAATTGGGTTATTATGCCTTTAACGAGTCTGCTTATTTTAGTAATATATACCACCGATGGGGTTTATTGTACAAAACAAAAAGCAACCTGAACATGGGTGTAAATTTATTAGCCCATGCCCAAGTTGCCAATTTTATTGATTTTAGAGTGGTTTATTCGTTCAGAAAATAGGTTAACTTTTAAATTTTTCTTTTTTTAAATGATCCTTCCAAAGCAAAAAGCCTCCATATGTTATGGTTATAAAACCAATTAAAAAAAAACTCCAGTTGTAGTGTGTGGGTTCGTAATGTTTAAATACTACCAACATTTTTTCAGGTGCTAAATTGTTTTTACCTAAAAATAATAGTTGCAAATAATCAATTACAAAAGTGCCAATTATAATGAGGCAACCTCCGGCTAATACTAAATGGTGTTTTACTTTAAAGCGTACTTCATAGTTTTTACTTTCGAGCCATAGTACTAAAAATGTTAAAGCTATCATGCTAAGCGATACCAAACAAGGCGCCAATACTGGACCAATCCAAGGCACAGGTAGTAAAAATAAAATATCCCAAGTGAAAACACTTGCTGGCCAGTTTAAAAATATTTTTAAAAATACGTAGTAAAAAATATCCCAAACGCCAAAGCTAAATAAGAAAAATACAAATCGTTGTGCTTTGGTTTTTCCTGTTAAATAGCCAATTGCTGCAAGCATAATAATGGTGGCCAATTCGCGCCAAAGTTCAACAACTACAATATTTCGTTTTATATCAACCAAAGGAAAATTGAATCCTGCCGGGTAATACATTTCGCGGATATAAATTACTACCGCACTTTCTAAAAAGCCCATGGCAATGCTAAAGGCTGTAAGCCAAACTATAGTTTTGGTCATGTTGGTTTGATGGTTGTTATTCATGTTTTATTAAAAGTTTAAGTTTCTGTATTTGGCATAAATTTTTAAATTGCTGATGGGGTGTATTTGCAATAAATGACTGTATTGGTCAAGTAAAGGCACTATTTCGTCATAGGTTTTACAACGAGCCACGTTGTATGATTGCCAACTGTAACTGTTTTCATTGATACTAAAATCAACCAGTTTGTTAAATAACTTTTGCTGCGAAAAAGTTCCGTTGTTATAATAAGTTATTGCTGGATTGGTAAACGTATCAGGTTGTTTGGTTAATTGGTATTTTAACAACACTGGCAAAGCTTGATACGAAAGGCTTGATAAGTAATTTATATCGGGTTCTTTGCCTTTGCTTTCGGCTTGATAAATGTTAAATTCAGCTATCATTTTATCCCAACCAATTGGCACTGCCATTACTAAAATTGCATACCAAACCAATGAATTGGCTTTTACCAAATAAAAATTGCTTCGCTTGTTTACTATTTTTATAAAAGTAAGAATTAAGCCCGCTATAGTACAAAGCAAAAAGGCGTAAACACCAATGCGTTTGTAGGTTAGTGAAAACTCGTTGATGTATAAATTATTTTTGTAAGCTGCGCTCAATAACATGATTAAGTTTTGCGCAATCCATAAATAAGCCAATGTTTTAAGGGTTTTTTGCTGTGCAAAATTTTGGCTTCCTCTAAAATACCAAAGTATAATGGCAATAGCAATTACTATGGAAAGTATTAAGCTAAAAATACCTTGATGCACATAATCGGCATACGATATATTGGCTGGTAAAAGCGCGCCCCCAAACATAAACTGTAGGTCAATTACATTTACTAAAAGTAATAATCCATTTAATAAACTGAGCATTACTACACCTGTTCTAAACTCGGTTTCCTCCTCCACATCATTACCTAAAAACGAGTAACTTTGGTAACCATCGGAGGTTATGTTTAAAGGAATCATTTTTTCGTAAATGGCCAATACTGCTAAAATACGCGGACGGAAAAAGGCATACATTACTATAAAAGATGTAGCATAAAAAAATATTAACCTAGCCGTTAAAAATTTTAAGCTAAACTGTTGGATAAAACTACTGAAAGCAGCGTTAGAAGCTTGGTATAAAATTACAAACAATACAAATACCAAAGTGCTACTTAAGTAGATAATTATGCGTTTGCGTAAGTTTCCATTTTGTTCATTTTCGGAAAAATACTTTTGTTTAAACCTGCGTACTATTTGCGCTATGGATGTTATGTAAGAGTAAAAAATATGCAATAAACTAGTTAATACGGATTGCTGTTTTAAACTTACTGAAATGGATAAAAGCGTAAGCGACAAAATATTGGCAATTACAGTTAATACATGTCCGTTCACAAAAGCAAATACTGAGCTTAAAATGGCTCCAGCAGTAAACAGCAACGATAATTTGTTTTTTAAATAATTAGGGTTTGAAATAAACAAACCTGTGATAAGAATAAGGTTAAGAAGGAGCACGTTTGCACCAATGCCTTGCATATAGAGTAAATAGGTGTAAACAATTGACGAAATGAAAATAATAAATCCGTTTTTCATGATGTTGATTTTTTTATTGTGTTAAAATTAGTTTTCGAAAGCAGCTATCTTTTCAAGAAGTTTACCATTGCGTATTGGTAAATGAAAAATTATCTTTTTCAAATCCTCAAAATTTTCAGTGAGTAATTCTTGGAAATCCCATTTTGCAATGTTTCTCGCTTTTTTACCTCGATTGTATTGTATTCTAAAATTATTCCATTGTTCTGGTAGTATTAATCCTGCAAAAGCAGCTGTTCCCAATGTGAATGGTGAAATTTTCCCATTTCCAATTAAAAAAAATTGCATCGCAGCTTCGTTATTCACATGCGTGTCAAAATCTAACAAAATATGAAAGGCATCGTGACGTTCCACTCTTGGAATAGGTTGTAGCTTTTCACTTTGTAAAAATTTACCTAATTCTTTTCCCAATGTGTTTTCAGGATAAGAAAGTAAATTTTGAGTCCTTAATCCCCAAGGTTTTCTTTTAGTATAAAATTTGGCGTGAATTGGTATTATTTCACCCAACAACCACAACAGAATTTTCTCTCTTATGGAATGCTCTCTTTTGAATCGAATTATTACTGGTTTCATAAATTTTATTTATTTGAATTTTTAAATAATGAGTTTTAAATGGTAGCAAACTCAGTGATAATACCAAGTTGAGAAGTAATATATTTACTAATTCCATATTGGTTTAATAAATAGGTGTAAACAATTGACGAAATGAAAATAATAAATCCGTTTTTCATGATGTGTTATGGTTTATATGTTAATGTTTTAGTTTTTAATTAATTTAGGAATAAATCCATTGTGAGATTCGGTAAAAGCTTTGATTAAGCTATAGTTTTCGGCCTTGAAAAAGGAAAGTGCAAACTGAAAAAGAATAACATAAACCAAAGCTATAAAAATACTTAGCAGCAAAGTTGATTTGATACTTATGAATTTATTTGGTGTGTTTTTTAAATAATACATAAGTATTGCAGTAAACAAGAATATATTGATGATTGGGGCAATAAGTAGGAAACCTATAAAAGGAATGGCTGTTAGTAATAGCCCGATTGGCCCAAGTTGAATAGAACTAATTATACTTAAAATAATTAAACTGATTACTAAACCGTTTCTTAATAACTCAATAAATAGTTGGTTTTTAGAAAAATGAGAACAAATTACCACAATACCAAATGTGGTAAAATAGAAAATAGCGATATCTGCTAAATATTTAGGAGCAAATAACCTAAATATATCATCTCCGCCCCACGATTCTGCACTTTGGTAATTTTCACTGGCATGAAGATTAAAACCTAAGAGTGGCGCAACAACCGCTGTTGCTACAAGCAGCAATAACCAATTATTATTTTTCAAAAATAATGAGTCATTTGATTTTAAATCGGTAACAATTGATCTGATTAATTTGTAGAATAACCAAATAATGAATATTGGTTGAATTAATAAGAATGGTATGGCTAGTATCATTTAATTATTTTATTTTTTAAAAGTACTTTTAAATTCAAAGTGAATAAGCAAAAAAATATAGTTTATCCTTTTATTAATTTTTCAAGTGCATCTAAATGAGCTTTAAACGCAGTTTTTCCACCTAAAGTTGCCTCAAAAGTGGTATTGGGTTTTTTGCCTACAAATTGTTTATTGATGGCTATATAACCTTGTTTTTCAAGGCCAGTTATATGGCTTGCTAGGTTGCCATCAGTTAAGTTCAGTAATTCTTTCATGGTGTTAAAATCTACTTTGTCGTTTACCATTAACACGCTCATAATGCCTAAGCGTATTCGGTTTTCAAAAGCTTTGTTTAAATTGTCAATATCAATTTTCATACTATGGTTGGGTTATAAAAATTGACTAATTAAGCTTGTTTACGTTCGTATTTAAAGTACATGCCAATGCCATAAATAATGTGCATTAAGCCAAAACCAATGGTCCAAAAAAGGAGTCCGTTGGCCAAGAAAAACATGGCTAATAAACCAATAAGTATTTCAATAATGCCCAATTGAAAAATATCGTTATAGGTATATTTACTTACGTTTACCAAAGCCAAACCATAAAAAATTAAAGTAGCTGGCGCAATAAAAATACTTTGTCCATGGTAAATTAATAACAAACAAAAAATACCGCCAGTAGCCAAAGGAACCATCATGTTTATAAAAACACGTTTGGTTAAGCTGTTCCAAATGCTATCTCCTGATTTCTTTGCTTTTTTGTAACTTAACCAAAAACTGGTGCTTAACGATAAAAAAAGTACCAATAAGGCATCTACAAAACAAAACTCTTGAAAGTTTAAACCAAATAATTGATTACCAACTTCATTTTGATAATTGCTGCTAGAGATACCTATTTTATTGATAAAAAACCAAACTCCAAATGCTCCTATAAGCGCATATGTTCCTGCAAAAACTCCCGAAAGGCCGCTTAACGAAACAAACTTGGTGCTGCGTTCCATTAACTGACGGATATGTGCTAGGTCGTTTAAATTGTGGTTTGAATTACTCATATTAAAAGTACTTTGTAATGCAAAGCTAATTTTAAAATTCAATTTGTCAAGTATTTTTTTTATAAAAAAAGCCCACATTTAAAAAATGCAGGCTTTACTAGGGGTTGAGGTTTAAATTAATATTTTAAAATAGTAAGTGCTCCAGGTTTTGGAAACACAGTAATGTTTGCACTTCCGCTTGCATTGGCAGGGCAACTTCCAAGTCCAGTGGCTGAGGTTATGGTAAATGTTTTTATTCCAGCAGTGCCATAAGTTGGCGAGTTAAATGTGTAAGGGCTAGTTGTAATACCATTTACAGTTACTGGTGTGGTGCCATCGGTATAGGTTACATTCCACGGACTAGTACCTGTAAAAGTTATATTTAGTTTACCAATACTGGCGTTGTTTACACAAATTGAATCGGTTCCGCTAATAACAGCATTTACTGTTGGCAAAATTACAATGCGCATTTTAACAGTATCGCCAAAACAACCACCTGGGCCAATTTCAACCAAACGTAATGTGTCAATTCCTGGTGTGGTTCCATAATTAATTCTTATACTATCACTTCGGCCAGCCACTGTATTAATGGTACCTAAGCCACTTTTAAACGACCAATTATAAGTAGAACCAGCCGATGGATTTACATCGTAAATTTTATTATTAGCACCAGCACAAACTGTATCCGATTGTGCAAAAACATTGGTTGTTCCTAATAAAATAAGACCAACAATTAAATTAAATATTTTTTTCATATAGTATTGATTTTTAAAAATTAGTAAGCTTGAATAGCAGGTGTAGTAATAGCAGGACGAATATGAATAGCGTAATTTGTTGGAATGGCCGCCAAAGTTGCAGCAGCATTTCCACCTGCATAACTTCCAGGTGCAGGGTTTGATGCAGTAGCTGTAATATTTGATGCAAAGCCTGTAATTACTAAATAATAAGTTCCTGCTGGTAAACTAGCTGCCGGAATTGATGAAATAGAAATGCTTCCGCCTACAGTTGGTAATGTAATAGGAATACCAAGTGCGTTTGGTCCTGAAGTTGAGCCGCTGCGTAATTCAAAAGTAATATTGAACTCACCTAAATTACTTGCTCCACCAATGGCTGCATAATTGCTAACTGTTAAGGTTTTGGTTCCTAAACTTGCTCCAATACACAAAGTATCATTTATGCTAACCGAAACTACAGGTTTTGGATAAACATCAATTGGTTTATTTACAATTCCACTGGTACATCCATTTAATGTTTCAAAAGCTTTAATGGTATCTCTAACCATAGCCGCAGTAGTATTTCCCCAAGTAACTGTAGTTAATCCCTTACGTCCACCGCCATCTACTTTACTACTGGTACTACCTGAGCCTAATGTTAAATTCCAGGTTACTTGCGAGCCTGAATTTACTGTTGTGTCAATTCTAAAACCATTGGTATTACCCGACCATGCTTTTTGGTTTTGAGCAAATAATACATTGCCAAAGGCAGTAAAACCTACTACTAGTGCAATAATTTTGAAGTTTAATTTTGTAAAAATATTCATATGTTTATTAATTAATTAGCTGAAATATTTTGGCTCAATGGTTGGCTTTTAAAAAAACTTTGAACATTGGTTCCTGTTTCGTTATAGGCTCTTCCTCGTGCCAAGTTGCTTACATTGTTATTATCTGCTTTATACCTAAATGCATATATTTTATAATACAATGTATCTCCGCAATTTAAATTATAATTATCTGTAAATGCAAGAGTTGATGAAAAATTAATATGCGTAACAACAGTGGCTGTGCCAATGGTATTGCCATTATTATAAATGACGTTGTCGGTTGGGTCGGTAAATGAATTGGTGGTATTTCTTAATATTAAATATCCAGTGGTTGAATCGATTGGGTTGGGGTCGGTGCTGCTTGACCAACTTAAATAAAATTGCGTACCATTGCTATTGGAAGTTATGGTATTAAGAGTTGGATTGGTGTAAGTTGGTTGCCTTAAGCTTCTCCAGTAGTTTTGATTGGCTGTAGTGGATGCTAAGCAACTATTTGGCAAACCTTGTGTAATATTTGAATTGCCTTTACTGGTATATGTAGTGCCCGACACACCTTGGTTAAAGTCGCTTAAACTTGCTCCTGGACAAACATAAACATTGTCTCCACCAGTTATTCCAGCTGCATGATTTAGTTTATTCGTTCCGGATATAGAGGTGAAATCAGAGCCAACCGAACTTTTATGACCTAAAGCGTAAATGTGATTATTATTGGCATCTAATAATTGAATAATTTCTCCATTACCTCCAATTGCTAGCGAACTTCCTGCCCAACTAGGTGATGTACCAAAATTACCTCCTGAAAAATATCCATTTAATTGTGCATGAACTTCTATGTAACCATCCGAATTTATGGTATCAACAATTCTATCTGAAGAAACTGTTGAGGAGCGTTTTCTGTGCCAAATAATAATAATTGTGCCTGCCCGCAAATTGTTCCAAAGTGAAACATTTGCAAAAGTAATTTCTGTTTGCCAATTATCTTGATTGGTGTTGTTATCTCTTAATTTGTAACCTCTTAAATCTGTATAATCAGCTATAACTAATAACTCAGTCCATTCATCTCTAGTATCAGCTTCATTAAAATACTCACTAATCACCACGTTTTGAGCTTTTAAAATTACTCCAGTTAAAATAAACATAATTAATAATATAAATTTCAAGTTGAACATTTAAACTGTTGGGATTGATGGTACACAATATTAAAAATATTATCTAATTTTATAAAAATAACAATATTGTATAATTGTTAAATAAAAAAACGGATAGGTATTTAAAATACCTACCCGTTTTAATTGGTTTATTGTACAAGTTTTAGTGAGCCACAACTACTTTAATAGTAGCGGTTTTACCATTATTGCCTTCAATTGATAACATATAAACTCCATCATGTAAATTACCAACATTTATTTTGTTATTGATTGATGCATCCATGTTTTCATCAATTAATAATTTACCGGTAATTGAATACAACTTAATACTCAAATTGCCAGTTAATTCATTGCTTTGAATATTTAATTCAGTTTGTGCTGGATTTGGATATACATTGAAATTATTTTTAAAATCAATATTATTTACACCAACACCTGCGCCACGAACCAAGGTAATGTTAAATGTTTCGTTCGCTTTTAATGAATCAGTTGTTTCAAAAGCGTACACTGTCCATTGTAAATTAATTGAATCACCTTTGGCAATACCATTGCTAGCTAAAACTGCATCTAATGCATTGTGGGTTAAAGTTAATTTTGCATCAACACCAGCATTATCTGAAGCTAAGTTTAATAAAGGATTGGTAAAATTACCTGTTATTGTAGCTGCTTTCCATCTATAAGTAACTGCATTAGCTGCTGCTATCCAATTAATAATAATAGGAGAGGTGCTGTTAGGTGTTACTACCAATCGTGCATTGTTAATTGGGTTCGATAAATTGAATGCACCTAAAATACGTTTACGAACTAATTTAACATTCCAATCTTGCGTTGCTTTTAATGAATCACTACCTAAATAAGCATAAACAGTCCATTTTAATGTAACAGAATCTGTACGTTTTATATTCAACGAATTTAAAATAGCATCAATTCCACCACTAGTTAAAGTTAAAACTGTATCTACACCAGCATTGTTTGAATTTACTCTTAACAGTGGAGTGGTAAAGCTACCTGAAACAGTTGTAGCAAACCATCTGTAAGTAGTTGCATTGGTTGATTTAGTCCAATTTACGTTAACCAAAGCATTGCTTGCTTCTATAACTTCTACTCTAGCATTATTAGCAGGCGCATTTAAATTAAATGTGCCTAAAGTAATTACAGCTGGTTTGTTTCTGGCCAAGGTTAAGTTAAATACTTGCGAAGCTTGTAATGAATCAGATACACCTTTGTAAGCAAAAACTGTCCATTTGGTTTTAACTGAATCGCCTTTGGCAATATTTAAACTAGCTAAAATAGCATCAACTCCACCGCTTGTTAAAGTTAGTATTGTATCAACTCCAGCATTATTCGATAATAAAGTTAATAATGGAGTAGTAAAATTACCAGATTCAGTAGTTAGCATCCATTTGTAAGTTATAGCATTGGCAGATTTAGTCCAATTAATTTGAATAGGGACTGTACTTAAACTATCAGTTGTTACCTTAGCATTGGTAGCAGGATTTAATAAACTGAAAGCTGTTAAAGGCATTTCAGTTATGTCTTTTTTGCGCACACCATATATTTGGTAACCATTAGTACATCCGCTAGCTGGCGATGAACAGAATTGTGCTAAAATTCCCTCAAAAATAAATTCGCCTTTTGGAATAGCTAATGCCGGTACATCTTCTATTTCAGTATCTTGGCTAGCAATGATTCTTAATATAGTTGTATCTCCAGCATTTGGTCCATCCCAAACCGTATTATTACTACTTGAAGGGAAAGTGGCAGCAGTTGCATTGGTTCTTAAACCTACTATACGTACCAAACGGCTTTCAAACTGTTCGCCATTTTGGTTTATTTGTTTAACAGTTAGTGTTATAGGTGTAATATTTTTATTAGAAGCTAATACAATTACCGTGTTAGTATTGGTATAATTTCCAGTAGCTAATTGAATTTGTTGGTAGTTGTTAAAGTCGTTACGCGGTGCTATTACCTCTACACTATCTCCTTCTTTTAATGCGCCAGAAGTGATAGCATCTACCATAGCTCCCGATGATTGGCGAACTCCAATTCCTGCATTGCCATCCTGAATATAGATAAACCTGCCCCATGCGCGGGTTACAATACCTCTTGTCCTAACCAAATTTGGAGCAGCTACAGCCCTTGCCTGCGTAATGGTGATGGCTGGGTTTGTTTCAGGGAATATGTTTTCAAGACGGGCGTTTCTTAACTGAATTCTTCTATCGCCTAATATTGAAGTATCTCTTGTATTGTATGGGTTTATATTGTGGAAAGTTCCCATGTATTCTGCAAAAGCATCTTGCTCGCTACCAATTGCTGCAAATGTTGCAATACCTGTGTTCTTAACAGCGGTGTCAAGATTTACACGGTTAGTGGCATTAGCAGGGAACGGATAGCTATCACCACCAGTGAACAAGAAATTTAAAGTAACCAATTTAAATGTCCTGCTAGTATCACCAACTAATAATCCATTTCTTACAATGGTATCAATACGATTTAAAGCAGAATCAGTAATTACTAATGATAAAATTTCGTTACCTCTTGCTCTTGTGGTATCATAACTAAACTGCATACCACCTACTTGTGGGAATTGACCAGGAGTAGCACCAGGAACTGTAGCTGAAATACCATGTTCCATTATTCTTTTCAAACCAGCAGCATTTACTGTTCCAATAACTAAACCATTGTTAAAACGTAAAGAGTTTTCTATATCTAATTGTGAAATATCGCCACGCACTTTGCCTGCGCTTGGGTTGGCTTGAGTTTGTTCTAAAATCACATTCGATCCTACTGCATTTACAAATCCAATGGCTGAGCGAATACCACCGCCATTTTTAATTGAGATACGCACTTGGTTGTCGTATTGACGGGCATACCATAAATTGGCATCTGCAGTTAAGTTTCCAAAATTAGTTTCTTCTGTTCTTACTAAGTTTCTTCTTCCTTCTAAAAACACATTTGATTTACCAAATTTATTTCCATCTTTTGCAATAATAACACCACCAATTGCAGAGGCTAATGTTCTTACATTTGCGCCTTTAGTTCCAGGAGCAAATGCAGCTGAGTATGTTCCCCAAAGCGATGTTACCATTGCTGTATCTGAAACATAAGCACCATTAACAACAGAATCTAATAAGTTTGGTAACAATACTCCAGCTGTATCGAAATCGCATACAAAACGACCTACATATTTCCATTCGCTTGTAGTATTTAAGATAGCCAAAGGTTGACCATTATTATTTGTTGTCATAATTGGATATTTTTCCGTAGCAACATGGCCAGGAGTTAATCTGTCGTTTCCATCAGCAGTAAATGCATGGTTACCTCCAGATATGATAATATCAACATGACGTAAAAGTGGTGCCAATGCTTTTTCATTTGCTAATTGTTGTAAGTGTGAAAGCAAAACAATTTTGTTAATACCTAAAGCTCTTAGTGAATCAACCACAGGTTGAATGATACTTGCAAGCAAAGGCATATTATCAACAGAACCGCCAGTTACCGATGTAGCTCCAGGAGACGAAATAGCAGCTAGTACTTGAGTAGTAGCACCAACAATACCAATAAGTTCGCCACTGCGTTCAATAATTACAGATGGTGCAATTCCTCTTTTTTGAGAATTGGTAGTAATAGCAACAGGAGTGCGGAAAGCAGTATCACGTAATATTTGGTTTGTATAAAGATAGTTTAAATTTATATCGTTACTAAAGTTTAAATTGCATGATACAAAAGGAAACTGAGCTCCAATCCAACGTTTATCTGCACCATTACTTCTAATGTCCACACCAATTTGGCTGTTCAATTCTGATGTTCCTAAATCAAACTCATGGTTACCCATAGCAGAGGCATTGTAACCAATAATGTTCATGATTGCAATATCTGGACGACCAATAGCTGCTCTTAAAGCCTGTGTTCCGGTATAATAGCTTGAAGCAGTATTGCGCAAAGGCGTTTGCAATGAAGCATCTTCACCTGATGACATAAATGGCCCAGGAAGAACGTTATCACCCGATGATAAAATCAATGTATTAACATGGCGTTCTTCTAACTCATCAACAACTGCAGCAAAATTAGGCGCATCTGTAACAGCAGCTAATCCACTTTCCATATCTGATGAATGTAACACTTGCATTTGGAATGCACTGCGTGAGTTGATTTGGAAAATGGCAACTGTGCCCGAAACTTCGTTTGATAATAAGATTAAATCTTTGCCATTTGGACTTTCGTTTCTTGGAATGAATACAATTCCTTCTGGGCCTAAATCGCCAACTGCGGATAAATTAGCTTGACTAGGAGTTACACTAAAATTACGGGTATTTATATATTGTACAAAGTAAGGAGCATTTGGGTTAGTTATGTTATAAACAAAAAAACCTCCAATACGCTCAAGCCCTACAAATGCATAAGTACTATCTAATATTTTTCCAATGGTTACACTTTCTGGCTCTGGGCCTTTGTTATCACTTCTATCATCCAATGCATTAGTGGTATGACCTGCATTAAAATTGCTTGGGAATAGGGCCGCAGTGCGTTGTTCAAAATCGTCTTTGCTATCCCAAACCAAAGCACCTGTTGCACCATTCCAAATAGAGAATGAACGTGCTCCAAAAGTGAATATACTATCAAATTTACCATCATTGTTAAAATCACCCCAACGGTTACTTACATTTAACCTACCTAAAATACTATCAGATTTAAGTAAAGCTACATTTGCAGCTCCGCCAAACTTAACCGTATCTAAAATAAAAGCAGCATTATTAACCCTTACTTCTTCGTTATTAGCTGCTCCCCAATCTGCCCTGGCATCACCTTCATTTGCGGTAACCAAATAAGTTTGACCACCCACACGGTAACTAGATATTCCATCAGGCTGGTACATACCAAAAACAGGCAAGTTTCTAATATTAATAACACCAGGAATTGAGCTTGAAAGTCTATCTGACGCATCTAATCCATTTCCAGATAAGTTGTGGTTTTTAAACCCAAGAGGTAATAAAGAAGTTACAGTAGCAGTATTAATATTAACAACGGCTAGGGCATTATTTTCTTGGCAAGTAACCCAAGCTGTTGTGTTATCGTCTGAAACAGCAATGTATTCAGGTTCTATATCTTCCGCAACGGTTGAATTACGTAAAAAAGTTCCGCCTGATTGTATTCTTCCTGTTATTCTAATATTAGGATTAATGCTTGCTGGAGCATTAAAAGCCGTGAAACCAGCAGTTTGAACATTGGCTTGTGTTAAAGAACTTGCACCTCCTGATACATCAATGATAGAAATAGAACCTTCTGGATCAATAGTGTAACCTACATTTGGTTCACCTTCGTTGGCACATAATAATTTTTTTCCGTCAGGAGTAAAAATGATGTGATCAGTATTTGCACCAGCTTTTACTTTGCTAATAAAATTACCATTCGCATCTAAAAAAACAATGCTGCTGGAATTGGTTTTACCATTTGAGTCAATAACAGCAATGGCTACCAAACCTTTTTTGTTTGTAGCGATTGATGTAACATCAATACCATAAGGCTTAACAGAAATGGTAGAAATTAAAACAGGATTGGCAGGATTTGCCATGTTAACGATTCTGAAAGAAGTATCAGGACCATTGACAACATACATTCTTTTTGTACTTGGATCGTAAGCAGAGATTTCGGCAACACCACCATTGGAGTTATATGTTCCAATAGAATAGCGACCTAAAAATTGCGCATTGATTTGCGCTTTGGTTAAAATGCTGCATAACGAAAACAGCATTAAGCCCAATAATTTGTAAATAGATTTGTTCATATTTTATGTTAATTATGAACTGCAAAAAGAGGGTTTTAATAAAACCGAAAGGTTAACAGTAAGTAACTAATACATTAATATAGTTTAACCAAATTGTTAATGGTTTTTGGCATGTTAAAGTTCGAAGTTTTAAATGTTGATGTTAGATGTGTTAATGTTTGGAAGTTCGATGTGTTGAAGTATGTCACGCAAGGCGTGATTGGATGGTTGTTACGCAAGGCGTGATTGAATGGTTGTATTGTTAAATTGTTGAATTGCTGATATTGAAATTGTTTTATATTGTGATATCAGGAAGAGTTTTTGATTAATAAAAATAGTTAGGTTTTAATGAAATGGTTTTGTTTTAGATAAAGGCAGAATAATATTTACTCTGTAATTTTAAAATAACTAATGCGAAAAAATCTGGAAATTGTATATAATTTTACTGATTGAATTATTGTTTGTCTTTGGTAAATACTATTTTTTTTGAATCGTAAATTATTGCGACTGGTTTTTTGATGCTAGGACAACAATGTCCGTCATTGTATTTAAAATTATAAAATGTAGCATAAATTATGTTGGGTCCAATACTATCATACCAATAAAAACCGCTAGTATCTTGGCTAATTGAAGATGAAATTCCGTCACCAATTGATGTGGTAGTTTTATATTTTCCATTCTCTGAAATAGTCAATACCGCAATTTGAACCCACATAGAAGCATTACCTCCGTCACATTGCGATGGTGTGAAAGTTGCCAATTGGTCTAATTGTCCGTCACTGTTAATGTCAGCATACGAAAAGTTTAAATCTGAACTGTCGGGTAAACCCCGCATATTTTCTATCATTCCATCGAAACGGTGTTTGGTAATCCATTCAAGGTTACAACTGTCTGAAGCCCATAAATTTCCTTTGGCTAACTCATTATTAAGCCATTCCATAAATAACTGTTTAAGCTTTAGTTTTTGTGTTTGTTCAATAGTGAGTTCTTTATGTTCTCTACTTGTATTACAAGCAATAAAAAATAGGCTTAATAATAGGTAGGTTATTTGTTTCAATGGTGTTTTATTATTTAAAGCTAATTTGTATAAAATGATTTTTTATGCATGTGAAACAAAAATAAATTTATTCAATCATTTTCTTAATATTTTTGGTTTATCAAATCAATTCTAATATATAGTATAGATTTATGAAAACCAATTTTATTATTATTGAACAAAATATAAAGGAAAAAAAGAGTTCAAAACAAAAAGTGATTATTGTGGTAATCTTTTTTTGAAATAGCGTATTTAGTCCTTTAAAATTAACCCATGCAGCTATTGTTAAAAGTAATTTATAGAACAGCCTTATTTATGCTAATATTTTGGTTAGGTGTAGCAGTATTAAGCAATTTTGTTCCTTTAGAATTTGCTTCGCAAAATGTTGAACATTCGTATTATTCCATTAGGTTTTATGGGGTGCCAATTGCCATAATTTTTACCTTAACAGGAACTTTAAAAAAGAAAGAATCTTGGGGTGAGATAATTTCAAAAATAGTCCTTACCATTTTTGCTTGTTTGGGTTCTTTAGTTATTATGACTATGATGTTGTTTGGAGGAATGTGTGCTTGGACTACCGATAAAGTTTTGTTTGAACATAAACAGCAATCAACTATTAAAATTGAAAAACGAAGTTTTGGATGCGGTGCTACCGATAGCGGTCCTTCAAAACCAGGTATTTTTAAAGTAAATAATTTTACGCCTTATTTTAGGTATGCAACTCCAATTGATACCAATGAAATAGATAAAAATGAATGGTTAAGAATAAAGCAAATAGATAATGGCTTTAATTAAGAAAATGGCTTTTATTGTATACAGTTGACTTGCCTAAATTCCGAATAAAAACGCTACCCTTTAGCTAACTTCAACCTGTTTACGGTCAAACAAATTGGCTCGTCCCGATGGGACTTTAATATGCCTTGGTTGTCTATGAAGCTACCATAAGTTCGCCTCTAAGAGGCTATTTTGATAATTTGTACACATTAAATTTTGACAATTTTATACTTCATAATTCATCATCACTGAACTTATTGGCTTATTACCCGAACTCAGTTTCCTAGCAACTGTCTTACGGGTTTTATTTACCCAAAATTACTTCTTTGAATGTGGTTGCATTTTTTATGGTATTAAGCCAATCAACTTTATTTTGGTCATCAGCTAACTGCTCAATTTGGTTAAGCATGTGTTGTCTTACTTGTTCAAGAGTCATTTTTTCTTCGGTCTTATTAAAAATAAATTCCACTTTACATAAGTTTGGTATAAAACTAAATAGTTGAATAATTTTCGAAGGTAATTTTCTATCAATTAGTTTATAAATATCGCCATTTGAGTCAACAAATAAATTATTTAAAAAATATTTTTGATATAATTCGTTATCGGGGTTATATATAATTTCATTTTCAAGAACATAAAGTAAATAGTCTTCATTTTTGTTCCAATTGCTTATGGAAACATTTGCTGCTGGGAATTTCATAGTTGTTTATTTAAATGTTTGTTTGTTCAACAAGTTAATTTTAAATATATGTTAGTTCGAATTTTTTTTCTTAAAAGTTAAGTTGTCAATCCTTACTGTTTATATTCCGAATAAGTAATAAATGATTTTCCGTCAAAAAGGTATAAACCTGTTTCTCTTGTACCCACCCAAATATTTCCACTTTTATCTTCCAAAATAGACCAAATGCTGTTATTAAGCAAACCCTCTTTTTTAGTAAACTGAGTAAAAGATTTTCCATCAAAACGGCTAAGGCCAGAGCCAGCATCTCCACCAAGCCAGAGGTTTCCGTTTTTGTCTTCCATTATTTTGGTAACACCACCACGTAATCCATCTTTTTTAGTAAAACTGGTAAATGGTTTAGTATCTTTATTTACTGAAACCGAAGGATTATAGCGGTAAACACCACCCCAATTGCTAAACCAAATATTACCGTTTTTATCTTGTAATTGAGGCCAAGCCCAAGTATTCGGTTTTGGCTTTGGCCCATCTTGAAATAATGCTTCTAGTTTAAAGTTGGTGATGGTTTTACCATCGTAACAAAATACACCTTCAGTACCTCGGCCACCAAACCAAATATTACCTGCATTATCTTCCAGTATGCGTTCTGCATTGTTATTACTGCTCAAAAAGCCACCTGATATTTTACTAATGTTAAATGGAATAAAAGTTTTGCCATCGTATATAAAAACGCCATCTATGGTTGCAAACCAAATTTTTCCATTTTTTGCTTGCATCATATTAAATACCCAATGCGAGTTGCGATACAATTCATTCTTGTTAATTGGCTGGTCTTTGGGTAAAGGGATCTTTATTTCAGTAAATAGTTTATCACCTTTTTTTATGGAAGCAGAAGGATTGTAAATACAAAGTCCTACGTGTGTACCTATCCAAATTTTCCCTTCTTTATCCTCTAACATATACGAAATATTATTGCTGTTAAGGCCATCATCCATTAAATACCTACTAAATATTTTTCCATCAAATTTATAAAGTCCATTTTCGGTAGTGCCAAACCAAAGGTTACCTGCTTTATCTTCCAAAATACATTGAACACTGCCATATTTTGGGTCACCAATGGTTTTTATCAATTTAGGATGTTCATTTTCTTGATGCAGATTTTTTTTAACTGGTCCGTTACAAGCTATGACAAAAACCAATAAAGCACAAAAAGTAAAAATTTGAATGGAGGAGAAATATTTTTTCATGCCAATTTTAGTTATCAATGGCTGCATCTGTTTATTGAGTTATTAAAGGAAAAGGTTCGAACTTGTAAGATGTGAGCGAGTTAGGATTGAACTGATATGTTAAATATTTTTATTTGCAGGCTCCTTGTGTATAATTGGTTATTCCTTTACATTCAGCTTCGCACGAATTGCCATACGTTTTGCCGTTGCAACCACAAACAGGATCATATTGTTTGGTGCAGTTGCAATTCTTGTTATTTTCAATGCAGCCATCCTTAGTGCATTGCGATAATGAAAGTATTAAAATTATCGCCATAAACCATTTTGAAATTGTTCTTTTCATAGTTGCTTAATAATATTTTTTCGCAGTTCGGAATATTAAACTTTTGCAATTAATTAACCGCTAATGTATGCATTTCAATCTAATAATAAAGTAAAAATAAATGATAGCATTTATGCTGTAATAGCTATTGAAATTTATTGTCAAACATGAGCACCATAAGCTAACACTTATGCTAGTATTTTTTATACTTTTTCAAATTTTCAATTTTTGTATTCAAATATTTCTTTCGATACCAAATGGTCTCCAGTTTCGTGAATTTCGGTAATGATGTTTTGCAGTTTTTCCAAGTTTTCAGTATCATCTTTACCAGTAATAATTAATAAATCGCGAGATGGAATGCCAATAATTATTTCACCTTTCACATCAAAATTATCTTTATCCCAAATGTTTAATAAAATTAAACTTGCTTCATAGTTTCCGCCTGCTACCAACATATAATAACCATCTTCTCCATGACATTCTATTGAAACCATATTTTCCAAATTTTCAATGGCCTTTAATTTCAAATTTTCATAAGATACTCCAAGCGCTTTAAAATCGTCTTGAGTGATGTAACTTATACTATGTTCTTTATCTTCTGCATAAAATAGGTACAATTCAGAATTGTATTTTTCATAAACATGGTTGTCATCAAATTCTGAATTTAATTCTTTTAACTGGCGTACAAATTCATGGTCTTTTATAACAGGTACAATTCTGTCAATATTTGTTGGTTCCTTAGGTAAATAAAGCGACTTAGCACCATTTAAATACCTATTCATTATGTCTTTTATATCTTTTGGGTCATTTACATATTCACTGTAACAATTGTCTAAGTAATGGGTAATTTCTTCCGACTCATTGAATTCGGTTTTTACCTCAAGTTCGTTAATTGAAATAATTTGTAAACCGCTTATTGATTCAGTTAATTGATCTGCAAATTTTTTTGCAAATTCTGTTTCTGTTAGTTTCTTTTTTTTGAAAAACATCCTTTTAAATTCTTGCTTAAAATTTTATTTATAGTGATTACAAACTTGTCGTAACATCTACATAATACCTAAAAAAACAAAGTAAAAATAATTACTTTTTTGCATAAAAAAAACCGTTTTGGTTTTGGCTAAAACGATTAAGATTTATACAAGCCAGATGCTTACTGAAACGCTCACTTGCAAGATGGGAGTGAATGACATTAAGTTAAAGAATTTCTGACCTTGAAAAGGTCAAATATTTATAGCAATCATAAATTGATTGGTGGGTGCGACCCCGATGGGGTCGTATGTTTTACGGCAAATATTTTCTATAAACATTTGACTCCGTTGGAGTCATTTCCTTGACTTAATAATATTGCACAGGTGCGAATGCGAAGTTTACATTTTCGTTCTTGTTGGTGGCACTTTGTTACATTACTCAACAGGAGAAAAATTCCCTAAATTCATTATGGAGCATATACTTTATACCAAACCCTAAACCCAAGCCATATAGTTGGTGTTAGATAGGTTTGGCTTTTGCCTCCAAATGCTTCTGATGCATAATGACAACAACTACCTCCTTTAGCTATGCCTTTAATGGAAGTCATTTCGGCTACATTACCTTTAAAATTCATTAAGCTCAAATTGTCTGTAAAATAGTCATTTACATAAGTTGGCTCCTTACCGGTTTTGCTTAGTACGGGGTGGTTTTTATAAGTTTTTCCATTTGGACAATCGGGGCAAATACTATTTTTATAATTAAATAAATTGCAACCTTTAATGTTCATACTGTCAATAACGGTTTGAATGGAATCAAATTGTTGAGGTGTAGGAAGAAAACAGGCATAGCGGTATTTGTTACTGTTAGGAGAAAAGCTGCAAGCATTGGCAATGTTTTGCTTATATGCCAAATATTGAAGGGCTTGCTCGTAAGTAATGCCAACTATGGGTAGGTCAAGCAACGAGAATTTTTTGAACGGTCATGTTTTTATCTTTTCGCAAAAACGCCTTTAAGGTATAACTGCACCATCCGTCCATTTCTAGGTCAGGTAATTTTGAATTGATTTTTTCCAAATGTTCGCCTAAGAAAATAGCATGATCGTTTTCGGCTACACTTGTTGATGCCAGGTAAGTAATCCAATCTCTTATCGAAACCTCGTAAGTGCTAATATAATTGGGGTTTGTTTCGTTTGGCAAATTATAATTTGTAGCAAAATGAATGGTAGTGCACGAAGCCAAAACAGATAAAAATAAAAAGGATATTACTAGTTTTATAATGGAGGTTTTGGGGTTCATTGGTTTCTTGTTAATACTACTGTTGTAATTATTGCTGTTATAATATAAACTATAAGTGTCATTATGTTTTCCGAATAGCCAAACATTACTTCTGTTAAATTACTATCTTTATTCATAAACTTTTGAAATATAGCAAAATGTGTTATTGCTATTATTCCTGCTGCCAATATCAATACAACTTTTTTATTGTTACTAATCCTATTTATAAGTTTAAAAGTTAAAAAAAGAAGTGGTATGGAAGTAAAAGAAAATATGAGCCCATAAACACTAATCATTAAGAATACAACGAAAGCCATAGGTCCAACAATAAAAATTGAAAAAATACCCATAATGAGTCCCCCTAAAATGGAAGTAAAAAACCAAATTTTTAATGAAGTTATTATGTTTTCTTTATTGCTCATTATTTAATTTGTTATAATTGATGTTTTTGCTTCATTCATTTACGTTATTGAGATTTATTTAAGAAGTATTCTATGTATACAGTATGCTATTCACAAACCTATAGCTTAATACTCCATTATTTCAAAGTTTATATTGTTGCCTTCCAAATAATTTTTCAATAGGCTAATGTCTGCCCATAAGTTAGCCGAATTATATTGACAAATATAAATTCCATCTTCCTCAAACATGATATTAATATTAGGCATTTCACTATTGTTTTCAGCCTTTTTAAAATAAAAATATGCCTTACCTTCTAAGTTATATTTTTTCTCAAAAGCAATGTTTTTAATCAATAAATCTTGAATTTCTTCTGTTTGCTTGGTGGTTAGTTTTACTTTTAGTTTGTATTCAAATCCCATTTTTGTTTTACATTATTCAAGTCTAAATTTTTTATAATCTATGGCTGTTATTTTAGGATATTTTGACGAATATAAAATTGGAATGGTCATGCCTATGTTTAAATATTCATAATACCTTACATCTAGCAAAATGTTTGCATTAACTTGTTCATTATTTTGGGTAACAAATCGAACATCTATATTTTGTGTAGTTCTTCCTCTTTTTCCATAAATTTGGGTTTTATCAGTTATTACAGCTTCGGTATAAACTCCACTTTGGGCCAATTCATCAGAAGCAAAATTGGATGTTTTAACAATGAAAAAATACCCAAAAACAAAAAGAGAAGCAATGGACGCTAAATAAAATGGCACACCTATTTTGTCTAGTAATTCATCAGATTTTATCCAAGTAAAAACCATCCAAAACGATAAAACCAATGTTACCACACCACCAACTATAGCCAATACAATAGAATAAGCTTCTGCAATATCAATAGGGAGTAGATAAAAGAAGAAGTAAATATTGAATCCTATTAAAATTAAAGGGACAAACTTGTTTGATAAAATTTGTGCCTTGACTGTTTTTTCCGTTTCCATTTTTTAAGTGTTATAAGGTTAGTTAAAATTTAAAATGCGAGATAATAAACTTCTGTAAACATCTTGATAAAACCCAGAAAAACAAAGTGGAAATAATTGTTTAATTTAATAAAGCATCATAATATGCTCCTCATAGGGAGAGCATTCGGCAAAAGTAATGTTCTTACAACTAAATGATTTGATTCTAAAATAAACGAAAAACTTGTCTTTCGTTTCCTTTTTCCAAATGGAAGTATTGCAAATATTTTCAAGGTCAATATCTGTTTTATTTTTAGCTTTAAATAAAATATAAGTATGTAATGTTCCAATCACTTTGGTTTTATACTTTACTTTAATAGCTAGTTTAGCCATGTAACATTTTAGGTGCTTATTAGTAGTAACACCAACCATTTTTACATTATTGGTTTTGCATACCGTTTCAATATCTTCCCAACTTACTAGCACACCATCAGGTGCTAAGTTGTATTTTGATATGGTATCATTGTTTAGTTTAGAAAATGGTTTCAAATTTTGGTTATACGTTCGTATTTTGAAAGCTGAAATGGTATCAAGCTTGTTTACGTTTTTTGCAAGCGTTAACATATTCCAGTCTAAAGTATCCATGTGCATACATTTTGCTGTGGCTCCCCTAAAGCATAATACAGTATCTCCCGTGGTAGAAAAGAAAATATTATTGGTTTGCGATTGGACTTTGTTTACCCAAAATAATAAAACCAAGATTAGCAAATAAGGTCTCATATAAATTATTTATAACAGCGGGGTTTGATGCTTCGTTTTGTATTGAGTTATCTTGTCAATATTGAATAATACTTTAATTCATCTCTTTTTTTCTTTTTGCATTAAAATAGGCAATCCACATAGGGATAAGAAGAGCAGCAGCAGTGAAAAATGAAGCTGGAATATTTTTATCGTTAGCTATGGCAAATATACTTATGCCAACCAATCCAACACTAAGTACAACTAAAAAAGGCAACATCCATGCTTGTTCAAAAATGGTTTTCTTCCTTGTTATTGCTGAATTGTTGGTTGTTTTAAATTGTAAAATTGTTTGTTCAAATTCTTGGCAAAATGTATCAAATTGGTCCGCATTGCAAAAATTAGAACTTGCAAAAATTTTGAATTTGGTGCCGTCTTTTAGTTTTAATCTTAAGTTTGTTCCGCTGTATTGTTCTACTTGATAAGTTGCAATCTGTTCAAAGGTTATGGTTTGTGTTACCTCTGCTAGTTGAAATGTTACAGAATCATCAGTAATGCAAGCTGTACCTAATTTTGTTATTTTTTTCTTGTTAAAAAAATATATCGCAAATGGAATTCCAAGTATCAAAATTATAGCCCAAATAATTGATATGGATTCTTTGTTTTGAGCTACTATTATTATCATTCCTACAAATACCAACCAACTAATCCCAAATAGTTTCATTAAATATTTGGTGTCGGTATATTCAAAATTAAATTCTTTCATTTGGATGATTGTATTTATGATAAGCTATTCCATTTTTTTATTTCTGTCAACGTAAATTAGTGTTCCTCCAAAACAATTGTTCTCTCCAGTCAGAATTCCTCTGTTAAACAAAGCGTGTGCGTACATTTTCATTAACTTTGAATCAAATATTTCTTTACTCCATCTACCTTTTTTACGAATTTGAACGGCAAGAATGTCAAAGTTAATTTTCTTTTCAAGTTTAGCCAAGTCGTTCACTGAATATGTCCAAACTCCACCAATATTCCAAATGGCACTGTCATTTTTAAATTCAAAATATCTGTCTTTGTTTCCAATGGCAATAGAGTCTATTTCTAACATTCCCTTTTTGTCAAAGTCAATTTTATATTCTCTATGTATTGCACCTTGTAGAAAATTACCTTTTGAGCAGTATTCTCTTGTTATGCCATTGTTTAGGTTTTTTACTTTGACAACTAAAAAGTATTGAAAGGTTCCATTGTTTTTTATTGCTGCGACATAATTTAAGTATAATTCGTCTTTTTGCTGTTCACTAAAAGATGTTAATAGCAAAAAGGTCAAAGCCAATATAATTGTTTGTCTTTTCATTGTAGTTATTGTGCCTTAAAATAGCTTTTATTGGTTTCGAGTTTTGGGCTGTGTTTGGAAATAGAGCACTAAACTGTCTGCCACCACTGAAATTGATACGAAGCACAAAGCTTGATTTAAGCACTGAGCCGCCACTTTTGGGTAGGTGCTGTTGGCTGCTGCCGTTCTTTTCATAACTTTAGTCGTTTCCCCATTCCTGTCAAAAGAACTCCATTACCAAATAAGCATTGTTTTTCTTTTTCTGGAATAAGCATTAAATATGGATTTTTAAAGCAATTGTCAGATTCCCTAATATCTGCTTCACAAATAGGAATTTCATCTAAGAATGGACAGTTACCTTTACTATTTTCAAAAATTCTTTTTAGAACAAGGCTGGTTGATAGAAGCATATAGAAACTTTCATTCATTTTACTAATATGTGTTTCAGAACCTTGAATAATTACGTTGTCAAGATACCTTAGAATTCCTGTCCCATATTCAAGTACTTTCCCTTTCCAAAATTCCACATTCGTAAAATCGTCATTTCTATTAAACAAAAATCTACCGCCTTTATTCTTCTTTATGTTTGCTAATGCATAATCAGTAATATTTGAGGTGAAAGCAAACAAATCATTTGTGGATTGGTGCTTTTGTGTCATTGTCAAAATCTTTTCGCAATGTTTTATTGATTCTGTAAGTCCAACGTAAAGATAATTCCCTTCATCATTCGACATTAACCAAGACTCAACAACGTCATAAAAATCAATACCTTTTTTGAATGTTGTTTTATTTACTTCAAACCACTTTATAAACCTAAGAAGAGCTTTTTCTGGATTTAAAGTTATAAGGTTATTCTGCGTCAAATGAAAAATACCACGGGCTATATTCGAGAATGTTCCTGTTTCAAAAACATACTCAAATAAAATCCAATATTCTGGGTCTCTTGAAAAAATAGAGTCTTTGTTCGTAAATATATTTTTGTTGTAAGAGTGTATTTCTTCATCAGATTTTTTCAAGTATAGTTGAGTTCCGAGATGAGCCATATGCTCTCTTATGAGTTTTATTCCTAATTCTGTAACTATTCGATTATTTGATAACTTGATACAATCGTCTGAATCTGTTACATTTTTTATGGGCAATATGTCGTTTTCGTTAAAGCTCCAATTATTGTGTTTGTTTATTCTATTTATGACAGTTTCACGGAGTTCTATTCCGTCAAGTAAAAGTCTATTGGTTACTAAACTTTTGTCAATTGGTAGTATCAGTTTTTCGTCTGAAGTAGCTGATGATGCACCAATTTTCATAACAGCTAAAGTCAAGTCAGTAAACACTGGTGTTCCCCAGCTTGTGGCAAAGTTTTGCAAAAAGTGTATGTACTCGTGTACAAACTTTGAACTTTCTAAGCTGCCCTTTTCTGTTAAGTTCTGTCCTTGATTTAAGTTAAAGTCAGTTGTACTACACCCTATGTTTATTAAATGTCTTTCCCAATCGTAAAACGCTTTTCCAAGTTGGTCAAATGACTTGTAATAGTGATTGTCTATAGTTTCCATTGTGTCCTTTTTATGGTTGCAGCTAACTAATATATATGTCTCATTTTATAAGACCTATCTCCTCTATTTGGTCAGATAGGTCTCATAACAATGACTTTTTTCAAATACAAACATATTTATTACACGCATTAAAACAAGTTAATTTTAATTTTTATTTAAGCACACTTGCGTGGTTTTAAATGGAATTTGGCTTTTATGGTAATAAAAAGAATAAACGTAATGCGGAGTTCGGAATGTAGAATACGGAATATGAATTCAGTTGTAAATGAATAAAAACAAGTTGTCAAAACCCTGAAAGGGTTTAATATTAATAGCCACGAATGAAATTCGTGGTACAATGAAACAAGCAAAAAACGCAACTACGAAGTAGTTGAATTACCGATACGGAATGTGGATTTCGGAATGTAGAATGCGGAATATGAATTCAGTTAAATGAAGGAATGTTATAGTATCAAAGTGTTGTTGGCGCGATAGCTATCGGACTTCGCTAAGCGACCGAACAACGGCAGGAAACTAAATGCGAAAGCAATGATTATTCCTTGTTAAGGAAGATGCCTTCGGCATGACTGGGCGGGAATAAGCAATAGGCAAAGGGCAATAAGCAAAAAGTAATAAGCCTTCCAACCCCCGATTTATCGGGACAACAATTAATCAGTTAACCAATTAAGCAAAGCCTTCGACATGCTCAGCGACCGTTAATTAATTCCATTTTCGTTGACCATCGTCAATGGTCCATCGTCCATGGTCTATTAACAATCAAACAAAACTCGCAACTCTTCAACCCGTAACTCAAAAACCAACATACTCTTTTTTACTGACCCACATCATACTGCTATATAAAACTAAACTATACATTTGAACTATGAAAAAATGGGTATTTGCAATAGTTATAGTTTCCGTTTTTACGGCTTGCAAAAAAAAGGTTGAAAAGATTAAACCAATTCAACAAGACATTACAGAATCGGTTTATGCATCGGGCACCATTAAGGCCGAAAATCAATACCAAGTTTATGCTGCGGTTAATGGCATTATCAACCAAATAATGGTAACTGAAGGTAGTTTGGTACAACTAAACACGCCTTTGGTTTCGGTTCAAAACGAAACCTCTAGATTAAATTCAGAAAATGCCAAACTTGCAGCAGGCTTTAACGATTTTAGCGCTAACCAAAGCAAGCTAAACGATTTAAAAAACACCATTGATTTAACCAAGGCTAAGTTTTTAACCGATTCATCGTTATATGTGCGTCAGCAAAATTTATGGAAACAGCAAGTAGGCTCTCAAAACGATTTAGACCAACGCGAATTGGCTTTTCAAAACTCCAAAACCATGTATTTATCGGCTTTAATTAAGTACCAAGATTTAAAACGTCAGTTACAGTTTACATCGCAACAGGCGCAAAAAAACTTAAGCATTGCCCAAAAGCAATTGAACGATTTTGTGGTTAAAAGCGAAATAGAAGGTAAGGTGTATAGCATTTTAAAAGAAAAAGGCGAAATGGTAAATAACCAAACACCCATTGCCATTATTGGCTCGGCTAACGATTTTAAATTGGAGTTGCAAATAGATGAATACGACATAGTAAAGGTGCAATTAGGGCAATTGGTTTTAATATCGTTAGATAGTTACAAAGGCCAAGTATATGAGGCTACAGTAAGTAAAATTAACCCCATTATGAACGAAAGAACCAAAACTTTTTTAGTAGAAGCTAAGTTTACCAAAAAGCCCCAAACACTATATCCAAACCTTACTGCCGAGGCCAATATTGTAATTCAAACTAAAAAAAATGTAATTACCCTGCCTCGCAATGTAGTAAGCGATGATGGTTTTGTAACCAATGCCAAAGGCGATAAAATAGCGGTGAAAATTGGTTTGAAAGATTACAAAATGGTGGAAATTTTAAGTGGTGTTTCAGTAGCTGACGAATTAATAGTACCTGCCAAATAATGAACATCAAATTACTTTTAACCATAGCCAAATCGCTGTTATTAGCGCGGTGGCGACAAACATTGGTAGCAGCCATTGGAGTTACTTTTAGCATCACCATGTTTATTACTTTGCTTAGTTTTATGAGCGGCCTTAACGATTTATTGGATGGTTTGATTTTAAACCGAACGGCTCATATCAAATTGTTTAACGAAATAAAAGCCACCAAAGACCAACCTATTGATTTATCGGATAAATTCAAAAGCAGTTATCATTTTATACATTCTATAAAACCAAGTAATGCCAGGCAAGAAATTTATAATAATGGCGCCATTTTAAAAGCATTGCACAGCGATAAAAGGGTAAAAGGCATTGCACCTAAAATAATTGCGCAAGTGTTTTACAATGTGGGTGCTATTGATATTACAGGTGTTATAAATGGCATAGATGTAGAAGCCGAAAACAAGTTATTTTTCTTTAACGATTATGTAACTGCGGGCAATTATATTGATTTACTGAATGTGCCCAATAGCATTATTTTAGGTAAAGGAGCTGCCGAAAAAATGTTGGCTAATATTGGCGATGTAATACAAATTACTACTCCTAAAGGCGATAGAATTCAATTGAAAGTAGTTGGCTTTTTCCAATCGGGATTAGTTGAGTTAGATAAAGTACAAAGTTATTGCTCGTTAGCTACCACCCAAAAATTATTAGGCAAGTCGAGTAATTACATTACCGATATTCAAATTAAACTGAACGATATGACCACCGCACCTGTATTGGCTAAAGAATATGCCAATACTTTTGGAATAGATGCCGAAGATATTCAAACAGCTAACTCACAGTTTGAAACCGGAAGTTCAATTAGAACATTGATTTCGTATGCAGTAGGAATAACGCTTTTAATAGTGGCCGGTTTTGGTATTTACAATATTTTAAACATGATGATTTACGAAAAAATGGATTCTATTGCCATTTTAAAAGCCACAGGTTTTTCGGGTAAAGATGTAAATACCATATTTGTGGTAATAGCTTTAAGCATTGGTTTTTTTGGTGGTTTGGTAGGGCTTTTGTTTGGTTTTGGGCTGTCGTCAGTCATTGATCAAATTCCGTTTAATACAGCATCATTGCCTACCATTAAAACTTATCCTATTAATTACAATCCTAAGTTTTATACCATAGGTATTACCTTTTCGTTAATCACCACCTACTTTGCTGGTTTGTTTCCTGCGCGCAAAGCCAGTAAAATAGACCCTGTAGTAATAATAAGAGGAAAATAACATGAGCCCAATAGTATTACAAGCAAAGGGAATTAATAAGAGTTTTCACGACCCTATTACCATTCAAATTTTAAAAGACATCAACTTTACTGTTAACAAAGGCGAGTTTGTGTCGGTTATAGGAAAATCAGGTTGTGGCAAGTCCACCTTGCTTTATATTTTATCAACCATGGATACCGATTTTGAAGGCGAGTTATTGATAGATGGCGAAAGCACTAGGAATAAAAAAGAAGGTCAATTGGCTTTGGTGCGGAATGAAAAAATAGGTTTTGTATTTCAGTTTCATTATTTGTTAAATGAGTTCAGTGTGCTGCGCAATGTGATGTTGCCGGGTTTAAAATTAGGCAAATACTCGGAAGAAGAAGTAGAACACAGAGCTATGCAAAAACTGAAAATTTTAGGCATTGAAAATGAAGCCCACAAAATGGCCAATCAACTTTCGGGCGGACAAAAACAGCGTGTAGCCATAGCCCGCGCTTTGATTAATGATCCGCTGATAATTATGGGAGATGAACCGACAGGAAATTTGGACAAAAAAAATGGTAAAATTGTATTCGATATTTTTCAAGAACTGGCACAAGAGTTTAAGCAAACATTGTTAATTGTAACCCACGATAACGAATTTGCCAACAGCACCGACCGCATTATTGAAATGGAAGATGGACGCATTGTGAAATTATGATTTTTGAATTATGAATTTTGGATTTTGAATGATGAATTATGGTTGCTGAGCGAAGCCGAAGCATGAATGATGAATTGCAAATTATGAATGAATTGCCATATGGCTTTAGCCTGTGGATGATGTTATGAACTAAGTACTAAAAACTAAGAATTAAACTTTAACACTTAAACACTTCAACACCCCAACACTTAAACACTTTTAAAAAAACATGGAAACAATACAAGGAAAAGATTTTTCGAATGGCAAATTATCAAATGCGGAATACGATTCGGTGCTATTTGCTGATTGTAATTTCTCCAAAGCCGACTTATCGGGGGTAGCCTTTATTGATTGTACTTTTAAAACCTGCGATATGAGTTTGGTTAAGGTAAATAATACGGCATTTAACAATGCGCAATTTATCAATTGTAAGTTGTTAGGCATTGATTTTAGTAGGTGTAAAGACTTTTTATTATCGTTTAATTTCGATACCTGCACCCTTGATTTTGCTTCGTTTTATCAAAAGAAAATCAAGAAAACCATTTTTAAAGATTGCAGTATAAAAGAAGTTGATTTTAACGAGACCGATTTAACCGAATCTAGGTTTGTGGAATGCGATTTAACATTGGCCGTTTTCCAACAAAGTACTTTAGAAAAAGTAGATTTTAGAAAAGCCTATAATTACGGAATTGACCTAGAAGTAAACAAGGTGAAAAATGCACGTTTTGCTTCCTCAGGCTTGTCGGGTTTATTGTTAAAATACCCCATTATTATTGATTAAAAGCAGCTTTGACTTTACTTGATAAATATTAATTTATTTAGATAGGTAAGGTCATTTTTATTACTATACTTTGCAGTGCACAATTAATTATTGCATAGCAATATGAAGCATCAATATCAAAGCATACAAGCCCCACATTTAATAGTAATAGGTGGCGGTTTTGCTGGGTTAGAACTGATTAAAAAGTTAAACAACAAACCCATAAAAATTACCGTTTTAGATAAAAACAATTATTTCAATTTTCAACCTTTAATGTATCAAGTGGCTTCGGGCGGTTTAGGTCCTGATGCCATAGCATATCCACTCCGCAAAATTATTGGCAGTATGCCCAATGTGGCCTTTAGAATGGCCGAAGTAAAAGAAGTAAGCACTGCTCAAAATGAAGTGATTACCAATATTGGCAATTTTACTTACGATTATTTATGCATAGCTACTGGAGCACAAACCAATTTTTTTGGTAATACCGAGTTAGAAAAACATTGCATGCAGTTAAAATCAATTCCTGATGCTTTGGATTTAAGAAGCGATATTTTACAAGAGTTTGAAAAAGCTTTGAGCGAAAGTAAAACAGGCGATATTGAAAGGTTTTTAAACTTTGTGGTAGTAGGCGGTGGTCCTACAGGAGTAGAAACTGCGGGCTCATTGGCCGAAATAAAAAAGAATGTAATTCCTGCTGATTACAAAGAAATAGATGCCAATAAAATGCAAGTGCATTTAATTGAAGCTGCCCCAAGGGTGTTAGCTGCCATGAGCGAAATTTCATCCAAAAAAGCACAACAGTTTTTAGAAGAATTAGGCGTGCATGTGCAAACCAATACCGCAGTGCAAAGTTACGATGCCAAAACAGGAAACTTAATTTTAAGCAATGGCCAAATTTTAAAAACCGATACGGTAATTTGGAGTGCAGGTGTTAAAGGTAAAACCATTCCGGGTATTCCAGCCGATTTAGTAGTGCGTGGCAATAGATACAAAGTAGATGCATATAATAGAATTGAAACCTTAAACAATGTATTTGCCATTGGCGATATAGCTTATATGACCTCAGATGAAGCTTTTCCAAACGGACATCCAATGGTGGGAACTGTAGCGCAACAGCAAGGCAAATTGTTAGGAAATAATTTATTGAAAATAATAAATAACCAACAGCCCAAACCTTATAAATACTTTAACCTTGGCAGCATGGCAACTATTGGCAGGCACAAAGCTGTGTTTGAAATATTTGGAATAAAAATGCAAGGTTATATAGCTTGGTTAGGTTGGATGTTTATTCACTTAATGCTGTTGGTTGGCTTTAGAAATAGGCTGGTGGTTTTCTTAAATTGGATGTGGAATTATGTGAGTTACCAACGTGCCATTAGAATTATAACTAGACCATTTGTGCCTAAACAATAAGTATGGAAACATTTAATCATGACGTTTTTAGTTCATTCCCGGTAATTAAAACCGATAGGCTCACGTTAAGGGAAATAAGGTTAGCAGATGCCAAGCGTATTTTTGATATGCGTTCAAATGGAAGAGTAAATACTTTTATTGCAAGGCAAAATATGCAAAACCAAGAAGATGCCAATGCCTTGGCCGAACGTACCATTAATGCTTATAACAATAAGCAAGCTATAGGCTGGGCAGGTATTTTGCGAGAAAACCAAGAAATAATTGGAACATGCGGTTTTAATATGATAGATACCTATAATTTAAGAGCTGAAATTGGAGGAGAAATGGCTACAGAATATTGGGGTAAAAATATTGCTATTGAAGCTGTTCAAGCCATTATTCAGTTTGGCTTAAATACCATGAATTTGCATAGTATTGAAGCCAAAGTTTCGCCTCAAAATAGAAGTGCTATTTATTTAATGGAAAAATTAGGTTTTGTTAAAGAGGCTCATTTTAAAGATAGAATTTTATTCAATGACTCTTTTTACGATATGGCCGTTTATACTTTAATAAAAGGAAACTAAACCTATTTAATTTAACACAAAAACAACAAGCTAAAATGGTTTGATTAATAAGTAATTACCAAACTTTTGTTAGCTTTCAAAACTATATTAACCAACACTTGTCTTAAATAGTATGAGCAACGATTTAATAAAACAATATATTAACCACACTTTAGAGCATAACAAAACACCCGAAAGTGTTTACTTATTTGCCAAGGCAATAAATATGGAAGAAAAAGAGTTTTATAACCATTACTCTAGTTTGGAAGGTTTAGAAGCCGATATTTATAAAATTTGGTTTGAAAATGCCTATAAAACTTGTGCTGATGCTGAGCCTTGGGAACAATATTCAGCTCGCGAAAAAGTATTAGCAGTGTTTTTTGCCTTTATAGAAGAAGCTAAAAACTACCGCAGTTTTGCAGTGTATTTAAAAAACCGCGATTTGGTAAAATTACCAAGATGGCCTAAATATTTAAATGAACTTCACGAAGTGTTTGTTGATAACATGAAACCTATTTTATCTGAAGCAGTTGGAACTAACGAAATTCAAGAACGTAAGTACTTAGACGAAAAATATGTAAGCGGTTTATGGCTTAACTTTTTGTTTGTAATTACTTTTTGGTTAAACGATAGCAGCAAGGGCTTTGAAAAAACTGATGAATCAATAGAGCGTTCGGTTAATTTAGCGTTCGATTTAATGGGTAAATCGGCTTTAGATGCTGCCTTAGATTTTGGAAAATTCTTATTTCAAAACAGGTAGTAAATAGCCACAGATTGCACAGATTACGCAAAAAATCTTTTAGTACTTTAAGTAAAATCTTTCGCTTTATTAGAGAAAAGTTCAGTAAGCAAGAAATAAAAAATCAGCGTAATCTGTGGCAAATAATACACGCTGATTAAACAGATAACATAGAACAATCATTCAGTGAAATCTGTGGCAAACCAGTATCATTCAAATCATATATGGAACAAAATTCAATTCCTTCAACCAAAGTAGAGCGTGCCATGCGTTTTGTAAAAACAGGTGCGCAAATTGGTGGAAACTATATCAAACATTATTCAAAAAAAATGCTTGATCCAAGCATGACCAAAGAGCAATTGCACGAGGATAATGCGGAAGATGTGTACAATGCTTTAAGCGAGCTAAAAGGTTCAGCTTTAAAGGTGGCACAAATGTTAAGCATGGAAAAAAATGTATTGCCAAGGGCTTATGTTAATAAGTTTGCACTGGCGCAATATTCTGCTCCACCGCTTTCGGGTCCGCTTATTGTACAAACTTTCGTTAAACAATTTGGTAAAACCCCACAGCAAATTTTTGATACCTTTAACATGCAATCAACGCGTGCTGCCAGTATTGGTCAAGTACACGAAGCAACAAAAGATGGTCAGAAATTGGCAGTAAAAATCCAATATCCTGGAGTTGCTGAAAGCATAAAAAGCGATTTGAAATTGGTAAAACCTATTGCCTTTAGGTTAATTGGTTTAAGCGAAAAGGAGTTTGAAAAATATATCATAGAAGTAGAAAGCAAACTGTTGGAAGAAACCAATTACGATTTAGAATTGCAGCGCAGTCAAGAAATTTCGAGACTTTGTGCCAATATTCCGAATATTAAATTTACCAAATATTATCCTGAATACTCAAGTAATAAAGTATTGGTGATGAATTGGTTGGAAGGATTGCATTTAGAAGAGTTTTTAAAAACCAATCCTAGCCAAGAAATAAGAAACCAAATTGGTCAAGCCATGTGGGATTTTTACGATATGCAAGTGCATGAACAAAAAGCGGTGCATGCCGATCCTCATCCCGGTAACTTTTTGATGCAAGCTGATGGTAGTTTGGGCGTAATTGACTTTGGTTGTGTAAAGGAAATTCCAGAAGATTTTTATTATAACTATTTTGCTTTATTGGTTCCTGAAATTTTAAAGAGTCAAGAAAGTATTAAGCGTATTATGCTACAACAACAAATTGTAAGCGAAAAAGATGATAAACGCACACAAGATGTAATTACAGATGCGTTTATTAGAATGACCACTTTATTGAGTACACCATTTGTTACCGATGAATTTGACTTTAGCAATAACGATTATATTGATAAAATTTACGCATTAGGCGAAGAAGTTACCAATATGAAAGAATTGCGCGAGAGCAAAGAGGGTAGGGGTTCGCAACATGCCTTATACATTAACCGTACTTATTTTGGTATTTATAGTATTTTAAATGTGCTAGGTGCTAAAGTAAAAACAGGCCAAAGAAATTGGAAACAACCATTGATGGATTATCATTTAAAGGCTGATAACTAATTTAATTGTTATCTGTTTAAATAATGATTATCTAAAGTGAAAGTGTCTTTTTGGTAAATTATATTTTGAGGTAGTGAGTCTTTTAATACTAACCATGAATTTTCGTTCAAAAGAATTGGAACGATAGAATTGCTTGTTATTGTTATGAATCTTACACTATTATGCAAAGATTCTCTCTTAGTAATTACACATCTAAATCTTGGAATCCCATTTCCAGCAATTCCAAATGAGAATTTTTGTATAATTAATACCTTTGAACTATTATTTTTTGAATATAAATACTCATCGTCCCAAATTGTAGGAAAGGCAAACATTCCCAAGAGTAAATTTAGATAAAATATCGAAACAATTGGTATAAGATAAATAAATGATTCCCATGTTTTCCAATTCAAAATGGTTCTTACAAAGAATAAAATGAGTAAGAAAGATATTAAGTTTGTTGTTAGTCTGTATGAAAAAACTGAGGCAATAAACTCTGATCTTGCTTCAAAATTAAACCAAACATCCCACGGTAGTAGTGATAGAATGATTGCAATTAATGTGCTTATTTTTAGATAATTAATTATCTTCAGTGTTTTAATTTTTTTTGTCATAACCTAATTAATTATAATCAAAATACTTTTTAAAACCTATACTTTATGTGATGTTTAAATAAGTTTTATATAAAGTCGATAAAGCGTAAAAAAGGGTAAACATTTATTAAATGTTTACCCTTTTATTTTAAGCATTATTTTTTACTAAACTTATCGCCAAATACTTTTTTAAATTTCTCCAATTTAGGAGCAATTACAAACTGGCAGTAAGGCTGTTGTGAGTTTTGGTTGTAATAGTTTTGATGGTAATCTTCGGCTGTATAATAATTGTTTAAGGCTGTAATTTCAGTAACTATTGGCTTGCTAAATGCACCAGATTTATCCAACTCGTTTTTATACTTTTCGGCTAATTCTTTTTGATAATCTGAATTATAAAATACTGCCGAACGGTATTGGGTTCCTATATCGTTTCCTTGTTGGTTTAATGTTGTTGGGTCGTGGGTTTGCCAAAAAATAGATAATAAAGTAGCATAACTTACTTTGGTAGAATCGAACCAAATTTTGCATACTTCGGCATGGCCGGTTTTACCATAACATACCTCGCGGTAAGTTGGGTTTTTTACATCGCCATTGCTATAGCCGCTTTCTATTTTTTCAACGCCATTAACTTGTTGGAAAACAGCTTCTACACACCAAAAGCAACCTGCGCCAAACACGGCAGTTGAAAGGGTGTCGTTATTTTCTATCGTCATTTTTTTGGGAGTTTGTTTAGTTTGTTTGTTATTGTTTTGAGCACAACTGGTTATACTCAAAATTAATAAAGTTTGTAAGTAAAAAATAGTTTTTAAAGTTTTCATTTTGGTAGTTAATTTTAGGTATGCAAATGTGCACCTTATTTATACTAACGTATTTTAAAAGCATTTGGTTTTGTAAGCCAGATTACATTTTGGTCAATTTAGAGTAAATCAAATAGTAGTGTGTTTTCTTTTCATGTTCTTTTGGTAATTTAGGTATAAATTCTATTTGAGTTAAACCATATTTATCAATAATTTAGTCAGAAAATTGCTCAAAGAAAACTGCTTTGGCTTTTTCAAATTCAAGCATAATGGTTGCTCGTTCTAACTGTAAATTTTCAATTAATTTACTTTTGTTTTTGGCTAATTTTAAATACTGCCAATTGCCTTTTATTTTTATAAAATATTGCCAATAGTAATACGCAAAAAAGCCAGTAAATGGAAGGCTTAAGCCATAAAGTAAAGTGTAAAGTTGGTGTTGGGTAAATTGATAAAAAAACGAAATTTGGAAGTAATAAAATATTATAAAACTAAACATACCCAGTACCATTCCTATGGCGCCCTTGTAATCTTTGCTTTTAACTATTTTGGTAGCTAACCACGATGGAATTTCATAAGCCAAAACATTGTTTATTAGTCCATAAATATAAATAGGAAAGCCAATGATTAATTTAACCAAAGCCACAAAAATACTGGTGCTTTGTTTGTTTTTAATGGCATCATCGTTAAGCTGAAGGTGATTGATGTTTTGCAAATAATTATGAACCCTAATGCGTATGTTATTATATACTTCAGGATTGGTTTCAGCATAATAATTTACTGTTTTTGCTATGTTTTTAGTATACAAAAATTCCTTTTCGGCTTCTGTGGTTTCCGCTTCGCTTTCGGTAACCAATTGACTTAAATAAAGCTGTTCAATGTTTTTAACAAACTCATCGGCTTGCCTATCTTTTATAGATATAACCAAACTTTCCAACTGATTTTTGATAGTGTCAGTTAAGGTTTTAATGGCTTTTAGTTTATCGGTTTCGTAAGTAGTTTGGTATTCTTTTATCTCAATGGCATCAGCTGTATTTATAAATAAATCTTGGTTAAAGCGGTGTTGGTTTTCGTAATTCAAACCTATGTTTACTATTTTTACACCTAAAGTAAAATTGTTTTTTCCTTCAGCGCCTAAGGCTATGTGGGCCGCTCCGCCCTTTATTGGTTTGAGTTTTCGTTCAGTTACACTTACTCCTTCAGGAAAAATAATAATGGCATGTCCTTGTTCTAAATGCTCATAACATTTTCTAAAAGTATCGGTATTTTTATTCAGTTGAGTTGGGTCGTCTTGCGCACGGTAAACAGGTATTACATGCAAACTATTTAAAATAAATTTAGCCAAAAAGCCTTTAAACAACTCGCCTTTACCTAAAAAATATACTTTGCGGTTTACCAAACTAGCTATTACTATGGGGTCCATAAAAGTACTTGGGTGATTAGCCAAAATAATAAGCGGCCCATTAGTAGGAATGGCTTTTTTATTATGAAACTGAATGTTTTTAAAAAACACTTTTACCGTTCCCTTTAGCAAAGCTTGAATAATAAAATATAGCATATACAAATAAAGGAATTTATTTTGAATAGCAGTAAATACTTGTTTTTTGAAAATTAACAAGTGGTTAAATTCTTTCTTGTTTTTGCTGATTGAATGGATATGTTTGTGAATGGCTTTTACAAACAAAACTAATTTCTAAAATTACAAAATGCTAATTATAGTATGTGGCAAGCATTGCATACTAAAAATAGCTTTGCATTTTCAATGTTAGGTATGACAAAAAAGAAAATTCTTATTGTATTTGGAGAAAAAGTTAGGGAACTTAGAAAAGACAAGGGACTTTCTCAAGAAGAACTTTCATTCAAAGCAGACCTGCACCGAACATATATTGGTATGATAGAAAGAGCTGAAAAGAATATAACTCTAGCTAACATTGAAAAAATTGCTAATGCACTCAATGTAAACATAAAAGAGTTATTTAATGAGTAAAAAAAGAATTCCGAGCTTACCACAATTATTGAAAAGTAAAATTTACAAAACTGGTCAAACACGTGGTGCAGATGATGATGTAATTTTTCAGAATAGAGTTAATCGAAATAGCACTGTTTTAATTCCTTACGACTTCTATATTTCAATAAATGAAGCCCTTGGAAATAAAGGGAAATTTGAAAATGGCTTCATTGTATTAATAAATCCTTTAGAATATTTTAGTAAAGAAAATTTTGAAAATGAAATGCTTTCTAAAGGATTGAAACTGGGTAAAAATGCTCTACTATTTTATGAAACCAGGCACCAGTGGAATGATTATAACCCAATTAGTCGAAAGCTGAAACCTGCAACTAAAAGAACTCAACCTCTTGGAGGAAGCTTTGTTGCTAGAGTTCCCTCCACTACTTCTTCTGGCGATAAAAAGATTAGTTATGGCTTCAATATTAGTAAATTAAAGGGTGCTGGAATTCGTGTTTATGAATATGCAAGTAAAGAAGTAATGAAAGATTGTCAAAATCAACTTGAGTATCTTTTTTGGCTTTGTATTGACTCTAAACAGGTAGCGTTGGAGGCTGGAATGACATTGGAAAGCATTGAATTAAGGAAATCTCATATTGAAGGTATTTGCAAAGATAGAAAACTTGCAAACCATTTTCTACTTAAAGAAAATAGAATAATAGACAACGATGGTAATACGGTATGCCCACTATGTTTAGAAAAATTGAAAGGTATTGGATTTTTAAGCAGACTAGCACAAGCAGAGGGTAGAATTGTGCCAGATTTAACTGTTACTGAGATAAATCTGTTTCACATCAAAGAACTGCGAACAGGTTTCTTTAATCATAAACCTTATAATCTCGGTTGGGGGCATCATCACTGTAATGTTGTTTGTAAAGATTCTGGAATTATTGACACTTTAAAATGGATGAAAGTAATTGTAGATAAAAACCTTAAAGAAGGAATAAAATTTTAAGTAAATAAAGAAGCTTGACGTTTATTATTTGTTTGTTTAGTGGCCTTCATTAATGATGATTTAGAGCCATTACTTTTCAAAGGAACTTCTCTATAATTTTCTAAACGCACTTTAATAACCTCGTACCACTCTTTTTCTAATTCTATACTAATTGAATATCTGTTTAAGTTCAAAGCGGCAATTGAAGTGCTACCCGATCCACCAAAGCAATCTAAAATAATATCATCTTCAAATGTTGTTGCGTTTATGCAATGTTCCAGCATTTCAAGTGGTTTTTCCGCTGGATGTTTACCATTGTAAGGTCTTACTGAGTTGAAATCCCAAACATCTGTAAATTGAATATCAGCACTAACTTCAAATTTTCTTATTACATCTTCATAGTCAGGTAAATCTTTAATTTTGCCAGTGCCTATTAAAACTTCACAAATTTTGTCATATTGCTCACGACTTGGAATATTTCTGCCAGTTTCCCAGTTAGAAACTGCACCACCGTGATTAACTTTGCCATATGAACCAGTCAACTCAGTAAGCTGATGACCAGATATTTCTGCTTTTGTCCTCATTTCTTTTAAAAAGTTACCAAACCAAGATCTTTTCAAATTACCATTTGTTGCTGGCTCGGCAAACAATATTCTTTCAGAATGTGGGTACCATTGCCTTAAAGATTCTTTTTTCATTTTTCCTTTCCAACCGTCAAAACCTGGATCATTTGGTTTAGACCAAACAATATGAGAAAGTACATTGAAATTTTCGGACATTGCAACTTCCAATTTTGCTGACATTGCAGAAGAACAAAACATAAAAATTGAACCATTGGGCTTTAATATTCTTTTCCATTCGATAAAATACTCCTTCATCCAAAAAATAAATTCATCATCCGTATTAAATGCTTTATCATTGGCAATATTGTCCTTTTTAGTACTATGGTAAGGAGGATCAGTTAAAATCAAAGAGATTGAAGAGTCTGGAAGTAGTTTTATCTTTTCTAATGAATCGCCAAGTAATGCGATAGATTTTTCAACTGAAAAGAACTCTTCATTTTGAATACATTTTTCAATATTTTTGAATTGAATATGACGTAAATCTTTATGTAACATTAGCTAATTATAGTATGCAAATTTACAATGTTTATCTCTATAGTGCAAATCATTTTTTATTTTTTTTGACAGATGTAAGTCTGTTAAAATATATTACGAAATAAAAATACAGCTTTTATTCATTACAGCTTATATAATTAAGATTGACAAATATTTTGAATAGCAGTAAATACTTACTTTTGCAAAGCAATTAACCCAAACCCCAAACATGACCATTACCAAAGAGTACGAATTAATTGGAATGCAAAAGGCCAGCCAAGCTGTGGCTTATGCTTTAAAAGAAATGCGCAATTATGCCAAACCTGGTATTTCTACTAAAAAGTTGGATGATTTTGGAGGTCAAATTTTGAGCGATTTAGGAGCAAAATCGGCTCCTTACGTAACTTATGGTTTTCCGGGTTTTACCTGCATAAGCGTTAATAATGAGTTTTGCCATGGCATTCCATCTCACCAAAAAATATTGCAGGAAGGCGATTTAATTAATATTGACGTGTCGGCTGAGTTAAATGGATTTTGGTCAGATAACGGAGGTTCGTTTGTAATTGGGCAAGATATTAACCAACATCAAAAATTGATAGAAGCCTCTAAACAAATTTTACATAAGGCCATTTACAATATTAAAGGTGGCGTACGCATAGCAGATATTGGTTTTGTAATGGAAACCGAAGCAAAAAAACGAGGCTATAAAGTAATAAAAAACTTAACCGGACATGGAGTAGGCCGCAGCTTGCACGAAGAACCACACGAAATAGCTAATTACAAAGACAGATTTAACTTAACTAGGTTTAAAAAAAACAGCGTGGTGGCTATTGAAACATTTATAGCAACTACATCTACCTATGCCGAAACATTGCAAGATGGTTGGACTATGGTGGGCAATAAAGGGGGCTATATGGCTCAACATGAGCACACTATAGTGGTAACTGATCATGAGCCAATTATACTTACTGAAATGAATGGTATTTGGAATTAAATCGCTGTGATTTATTTACCTTACTAGAAATTAAAGTACTTATGACACTTGAAAAAAGGAAAGCTGAAATTGTAAAACAAGCCAAACATTTCTTTGGTAAGGATAAGTCTTTAACTTTTAAAATTGATTGTTTAATATGAGTTTATCAAAACAAATAGCCAAACATTTTAAAGAATTACACTTTGGAGGCAACTGGACAGGAGCCAATTTAAAAGATACCTTGGCGGGTATAACTTGGCAACAAGCTATTAAGCAAGTACATGGTTTTAATAGCATAGCCACATTGGTTTTTCATACCAATTATTATGTAGATGCAGTAATAAAAGTATTGCATGGCGAAGCGCTAAATGCCCATGATAAATTTAGTTTCGATACACCAACTATTAATACTGAAGAAGATTGGCAAGCGCTAGTAAATAAGGCTTTTAGCCAAGCTGAGGAGTTTGTTTTATTAATTGAACAATTACCCGAAGAAAAACTTTGGCAAAATATAGCTGACGAAAAATATGGCATTTATTACCGAAACATTCATGGAATTATTGAACATACTCATTACCATTTAGGCCAAATAGCTTTGATAAAAAAATTGGTTTTAGCTTAGCAACTATTACCGACCCAAAATCTCAAAATTTACTTGTATGCTATTTTATAAATAAAAAGAATTGTGAATATAAAAACCTCTTTATTGAAAATGCTTGGACTAATTTATTGCAGTTTCAAGAAGAATATCAATTCTTTTTCCTTTGGTTTATCATCAAAATGACTTCTTCTTTGTATCAGAACGCTATATACTTCATTACTTTTTAGATTTATAAAGTCTTTATTACATATCATAAACCCAAATTATGCATTAGAAAAGATATAAGGAGCAGTTGTTTTAGGTACCGTATCAAAAAGAGCATCCAGCCACCTTCGTTTTTCTCCTGTTGCACAAATTTTCAAAGTGGTAAT
>JAIXSO010000005.1 GCA_027484685.1 Bacteroidota bacterium | reverse complement strand
CAACCTAATTTAGCACCCATTTTTTTAGCTGATGGATCTTCTGAATATTTGCTTGCTAACGAATCAAAGTTTTCGCCTTTTAAAGCACGTTTTCTAATATCTAATAACTTGTTATAAGCTGCTAAAGTATCAGCAGGGCTTGCATTTTCGTTGCAAAATAATAAAATATGGCTACCATTAATTTCGATTTTCATACGTTGGTAAGCTTCTTGCGTTAAAAAATTTAAGTTCTGAATAGAACCTAAATTATAATTTTTATCTTGAGCATTAATATTTAATGAGCAACTCGTAAGCAGTAAAAGAAAAAAAGGTTTTAATAATCTATGCATAATAATAAATTTTTTTGCAAAATAAAAAATATCAAATAATAACCACTCAAAAAATGAAATGTGTGGTTTCCAAAAATTAAAATAAATTCGCAATTACAATTTTACTTTGATTATGTATAAATACAGCCCTATAAACAACGAACTTTTTAAGTTAAATCGTGCCAATTTTGTAAAACAATTAAAAGCCAATAGCATTGCTATTTTTAACTCAAACGATGAGCATCCATGGAATGGCGATGCTACCCATAAATTTAAACAAAACAGCGATATTTTTTACCTAAGTGGCATTGACCAAGAGGAAAGCATTTTGGTAATTTATCCTGATAGCCCAACTCCTGAACTGCGTGAAGCATTATTTATTAAACAAACCAGCGATTTAATGGTAACTTGGAATGGTTATAAACTTACGCAAGCACAAGCACAAGAAGTAAGCGGAATAGCCAATGTGTTTTGGTTAGATGATTTTGAAGCAAAAATTCGTCAAGCTATCAATTACGCGCAAAACATTTATTTAAGTTTAAACGAAAATGACCGCAGCACTGTAACTACTCCTTATAAAGATTTGCGTTTTGCACAAACCATGCGCGAAAAATATCCTTTACATAACTTTGAACGTGCTGCGCCCATTGTACAACGTTTGCGTGCTATTAAATCTAAATACGAATTAGAGTTAATGAACGTGGCTGTTGGCATCAGCGAAAAAATGATTAACCGTTTGTTCAAATTTGTAAAACCGGGCGTTTGGGAGTACGAAATTGAAGCCGAAATTATTCATTCATATATTAGTAATCGTGCTAACGGACACTCGTTTCAACCTATTGTAGCTAGCGGGCAAAACTCATGTATTTTACATTACAACGATAATAACCAACAATGTAAAGATGGCGATATCATACTCATTGATAGTGGTGCAGATTATGCCAATTATGCCAGCGATATGACTAGGGTAATTCCAGTAAATGGCAAGTTTACCGCTCGACAAAAGCAAGTTTACAATGCAGTATTGCATGTAATGAACGAAGCAAAAAAACTATTGAAACCAGGTGTTATGCTAATGGAATACCAAGCACAAGTGGGTTTAATAATGGAAGAACAATTGGTGAAATTGGGCTTACTTACTGCTGACGATATTGCAAAACAAAACCCAAATTGGCCAGCATACAAAAGGTATTTTATGCATGGAACCAGTCACTTTTTGGGTATAGATGTGCATGATGTAGGCATGCGTTACGAACCAATGAAAGCAGGCATGACATTTAGCTGTGAACCGGGTATTTATATTAAAGAAGAAGCCATTGGAATTAGGTTAGAAAACGAAATATTAATTACCGAAAATGGTTGTTTGGATTTAATGAGCCATATTCCAATAGAAGTGGATCATATTGAAGATTTGATGAATGTGTAAAAGGCGGCTAGCTTCTGGCCTCTGGCAGCTAGCTTAATAATATATATCGAGCGGTCAGTTCGAACGTAGTCCGATAGCTATCGGACTACGCTCGAACTGACTGTATATTTGGCAATAAGCAATTGGCAACAACAAATAATATCTCCCGCAGATTGCGCTAATTTACGCAGAAAAAATCTGAGTAAATCTGCGAAATCTGCGGGATAAAAAGTATAAACATGATTGATATAGACAAAGCATTTAACGATAAAAACCCAAGGCTATATAAATTATTGCCAGGCTTTTTTATAAATTGGATAAAACGAATTGTTCATCAAGAAGAAATAAACCAATTTGTAATAGCAAGTGAAAGCGGTACTGCTATCCAATTTGGAGCAAATGCTGTCACTGCGCTTGGTGCTAAAGCTGAATCAATTGGATTAGAAAATATTCCAAAAACTGGTGGGGTAATTATAGCTGCTAATCATCCAATAGGCGGTGCCGATGGTTTGGCTTTTATTGGCGAAGTAGGAAAAGTACGCAGCGATTTAAAGTTTATTGTAAACGATTTGTTGATGCAATTTAAAAAATTGGAAGGTGTTTTTGTGCCCGTAAACAAACATGGAACCAATACCAAACAAAACTTGCAGCGCATTGAGCAACTTTATGGCGAAGGACATTGCATTTTAATATTTCCAGCAGGTTTATGCAGCCGCAAACAAGATGGAACAATAATGGATTTACCTTGGCAAAAAAGTTTTATTAGCCAAGCTGTAAAACATAATTTGCCCATTGTTCCAACTTTTATTGATGCTTATAACAGTAATTTTTTTTACAACCTAGCCAATATCAGGAAAAAGCTTGGTATAAAAGCCAATATCGAAATGTTTTTTTTGGCAGATGAAATGTTTAAACAAAAAGGCAAAACTATAAAATTTACTTTTGGACAACCCATTTTGCCAACTACGTTTAACAAAACCAAAAATGTGTATGAATGGGCTCAATCTTTAAAAAAGTTTATTTATAAACTACAGGAAAATCCAAAAGCCATTTTTGAAAAGTAATAAAAGTATCTAAAATACCTATATTTACCTATTTGGCTTAATTACAAACAAATACAAATTAGTCTATTAAATAACATACTCATTTAGCAACTTATTTTTTTATTTTTTTGGGTTTTGCTTACCAATTGCAAATATTTTTTTACATCTTGCAACTATTATACGATTTGATGCAGCCGATAGTTGATAAAATAGAAAGAACCCTCCTTAAAAGTGAACTTACAGCCGAAAGATTTGTAAGGCCTACTAATAATATTACCAATGAAATTTACATTTTTGACGGTAATAGTGCGCCTAACTTAATGCTTGAAGTAGGAAGACTGCGCGAAGTATCGTTTAGAGAGGCAGGCGGAGGATCAGGCAAAAGTGCTGATATTGATGAACATGACACGGGTAAATACATTTACAAACAACTAATAGTTTGGAACCCTGATGATGAAGAAATAGTAGGTGGTTATCGTTATGCAATTTGCAGCGATGTAGAAGATGAAAATGGCATTTACCACCTTTCAACTGCCGAAATTTTTGAATACAGCGAAAAGTTAAAACGTGACTATTTTCCCTATACCATAGAGTTAGGAAGAAGTTTTGTTCAACCACAATACCAACCTTCGTTAGATAACAGAAAAGGGCTTTTTAGTTTAGATAATTTATGGGATGGATTAGGTGCTTTAACTGTGTTGCACCCTCAAATAAAATATTTTTTCGGTAAGGTTACCAATTATCAGCATTTTAGTAAAGAAGCAAGGGATTATATTTTAGCCTTTATGGATTATTATTTCCCAGAAAATGAAGGGTTAATCAATATTCCAAATCCACTTAAAACTGAAACTGATTGCACCGAATTTTTAAAGAACATAAAAGGACTTCCGTTCAAAGAAGGACATTTGTATTTAAATAAAACCGTTCGTTCGTTAGGCGAATATATTCCGCCTTTATTTAACAATTACATGAATTTAAGTCCAACCATGAAAACGTTTGGAACTGCGGTAAACAGTCATTTTGGTTATGTAGAAGAAACAGGAATTATGGTTACCATTGACGATATTTATCCTACTAAAAAAGACAGACATATCAATAGTTTTGTGTCGTTTTTAGAAAGTAAAAAACAATAAATTATCCGTTAAAGTAGAATATTTTTGAGGCTATTATAAAAAGGTATTAATTGTTTTGTACGAAAATTAAAGAATAACCTCATAGAATATAGAAACAAAGTTTATAACCTATGCTTCTATGTTCTATGTGGTTTAAATTTTGACTGAAAACATTTTATTTATAATTCGATTGAAGCAAGTTTATATAGCACTCTGAGATATTACAATCACATTTAGTTAAATTATTTATTATTCAATAACAAAAAAAAGCTGCCTAATTTCAAAATTAAGCAGCTTTTTTAGTTTAAGTTATAGTTTAGTTATTTCACTAAAATTCTTATGGTATTAATGGTTTTATTCTGTGCTAAAATATTACCAAAATAAACACCTGCATTTAAGTAATTAACTGTGCTTGTATCTAATTTATAACCCTCTTTGGTATCGGCCTTTACAAGGTTAAATGTATATGTTTTTCCTACCATATCAATTAGCTGTAATTTTAAATCGGTAATATCTAAATTATTTGGCTCATTGTTAATAGTTATAACCATTGCTTCCATTTCGTTTCCAAATATTGGATTAGGAAAAGTAGCCACTGAAACATGGTTATCGGCCTTTGGGGTTAGTATTAAATTAGCAGTATTTGTAGTTTCATAGCAGCCATAACTTGGGTTAGTAAAAGGGGTATTTGTAACAGCATCAACCTTACGCGAAGTATTGTTAAAATCCCAGTTTACTAAATCGCTAGCAGCTTGTGTTAAAGGCTGGGCATTTCTACAAACCAAACAATTGGTATTTAAATCAAAGTTTAAAGCTGTTGGATTTACAAAACCTATGGTTTGAATATCGGTTCCTTGAAAATTATTGGTTACACTAAAATTAGATTGTATAGGATTCGCTATAAATAAGGCATTGGCCAAAGTATAGTTTTGTGTATTTAAGTTTTCAGGATTAGGATCGCGAACGGCTAAATTATTATAACATTTACCAACTGTATTGGCATTGGTTTGAAAAAAGAAAATAGCTCTTCCTGAATCGTTTTTATCTAAAATAACAGTATTGTGCATGGCTTCAAATAAGGTTTGGCTATATGTTAAACCCATGCGGCTAAGTACTTGAGGTGTGCAAGATTTATCTGACAAATAAACAGCATTTATAGCCCACCAAGTTGCTTCTTTACTATCCATATTTGGATTAATAATTAAATTATTATAAAACCTATTTTGAATGCCAAAACATTGTATAGCGCTTCCATTTCCTGTATTGATGGTATTATTATAAACTTCACCTTTACATGGTGAACCAATTATAATTCCAAACATTTGACTTTTTTCTTTACTTAAACCATAATTTTTTACTTGGTTATTATATACTTTATAGTTTTTAGCACTTGCCACCTGAATTCCATCCCAACCTGTGTTTTCAACTATATTATTATAAACTAAAATACTTTCGGCCAAATGTGGTAAAAAACGCCATGCTCCATTGGTATAAGTTAAAATACCATTGCTTGGCAAACTAACTGCAAAATTTTGGTTAATAGTTAATGCCAAACCATCACCTACATCGTATGAGGTAGAACCAATATAAAAGCCTTCACTTCCAACATCGTGAATATAATTATTATAAAAAACACCCTTTCCTAAGGTCGTTAAATTTACATATTGTCTGAAATAGGTTGTATCGGTTACCGTTTTAGAACCGTTATAAGGTTCAGGAGATTTAAACTGAACAGCTTGTGCGCCTGTGTTTGCAATTTCAACATGCGAAAGCTCAACATTTTTAGTTCCTCTATCAAAAGTAATACCCATTCCCGCAGCACTTGAAATACCATTAACTTTAAGTTGATAGCTTTGGCCATTATCTAAACCAGTAACTTTTATATTTTCGCAAAATTTAAATGTTATACCAAAACTGCTTTGGGCACTAGCTTGAGTAATTTGTACCTTTTTTCCATTTTTATTTTTTATAACAATTGGATTCAAATCACTTCCTAACAAATTTAAAAATGTTAAAGGCATTCTTGTATAAATTCCATTTACTAAATTTGAGGCATCAATTTGCAATGTATCGCCAGCCGAAGTATTTACATACAAATAATTATAAACCTGCAAACTACTTCCTGGAGCAATTTGAATAGTTTGCTGATTGTAACTTTGATAATAACTAGTAGCCTGCACCACAACTTCAGTAGTAGTGGGAATAACAATGCTTGCAAACGAATTACTTTCATAACTTCCATAACTTGGGTTGGTTATATTGGTATTTGTTTTATTGTCGTAGGTGCGCGAAACATTGTTAATAGCAATTGTTTCTTGAGGAATATGCCCACTTAAAGGCTGTGCATTTCTGCATGCTGTGCAATTTGGAACTAACTCATAATTGCCTGCTTCAGCATTCACAAAACCAATAGTTTGTAAATCAGTACCAGAAAAATTACTGGTACTACTAAAATTACTTTGAATAGGATTAGCACTATACAAAGGATTTGCTAAAATATAGTTTTGAGTATTCACAGCAACTGGATTAGGGTCGCGAACAGCCAAATTATTATAACATTTTGCAATGCTATTACCTTGAAAATTTTGCACAAAAAATACTGCTCTTCCTGAATCATTTTTATCTAAAATAATGGTATTGTGAATGGCTTCAAATAAGGTTTGCGAGTAATTTATTCCTAATAATGTAAGGGTATTGTTGGTACAAGCTTTATCATTAAAATATATAGCACTGATATTATACCAATTAGGTTCTTTGCTATCTAAATTAGGATGAACAATTATATTATTAAAAAATCTATTATGAACTCCAAAACATTGAATGGCACTTCCATTGCCATTTTTTATCCAGTTATTATATGTTTCGCCTTTACTTGGCGTACCAATCATAATTCCAGCAATTTGTCCACTTAATTTTTTGGTAGCCCAATTTTGAATTTGGTTATTATAAACTCTGTAAAACTTAGCCATTGAAATTTGCATTCCATCGTAACCGGTTGTATCAGTTTTGTTATTATAAATTAAAATACTATCGGCAAAATGAGGCGTGAACTGCCAAGTACCGTTTACATTTTTAAGCACATTATTAATGGGTAAACTAGCGGCAAAAGTTGCATTAATAGATATGTTAATTGGATTACCAATATCAAAAACTGTTGAACCAATAAAAAAACCTTCGTTACCTACATTATGAATATAATTATCATGAAATTCACCTTTGCCAAGCGTATTAGCTAAAGCATAAGTTCTAAAATACGCGGTGTCTGTAACAACTTTTGAACCATTATAGGGTTCAGCAGATTTAAACATGATAGCTTGTGCACCAATATTACTTATTTCTACATGTTCAACTTCTACATTTTTGGTGCCTCTATCAAACGAAATACCTGCACTAGCTGAACTAACAAAATTGGCAATGCTAAGCATGAAACTGTTTCCATTCTCTAACCCAGAAACTTTTATATTATTGCAAAAATGAAAGTTTAAACCATAGCTGCTATTAGCATTTAATTGGCTTATCTGTATTTTTTTATTCGATTTATTTTTGATTATAATTGGCAAATTAGTGGTACCAACCAAACCCCTAAATTGCACCGGATTTCTTACAAAAAATCCATTTGAAGTATTAGTTGCATCTAACAGTAAAGTATCGCCAGCCCCAATATTTACATATAAAGTATTATAAACTTGTAAGCTGCTTCCCGCTGAAATATTTCTTGTTTGTCCATTAAAACTTTGGTAATAGCTATTGGCTTGAATCACTACATCAGTGCTTGGTAAAATAGTAATTGATGCAGCCCTTGTTATGCAAATGGCGCTAAAAATAATGCAAATGGTAAGTAAAGTTTTTGTCATGGTTTTTTGTTCATTGGTAAACCAAATGTCGCATTTAACATGTTATAAACAAAATTTTTACACAAAATTTTTGGAAAATAGTAAAATTAATTTCCAAAATACTTCAAAATGAACAACATCTCTCTTCCAATTTCGCTTACTTTTTCTAAATATTTTTGTTTTTCTAAGTCGGTGTCATCAAAAGCTTTTGGGTCAAGGTAGGGCAATGAAACTCTTTTAAAAGCTCCTGCTACAATTGGGCAGCCTTGGTCGGCCGAATTACAAACCATTATGGCAATAAAATTTTGTTGAGGATTATAACTTTCGTTATATACTTTTGAATATAAAATATCCAAAGTATCATCATCTTCAGCCAATTTAATATGGTATTTAGGGTTCAAAGTTTCATCCAAAGCTTTTATATTAAATCCAAAATCTTTCAATGCATTAACCATTCGTATATTAAATGCTGTGGCCTCTGTTCCTCCTGAAAAAGTATGTATGTTTTCAATACCATAATACAAAGCTGCCACTTTTATCCACAATTGCCCTAATTGGCTTCTTCGCGAATTATGGGTGCAAATAACAGTTAAATCGGCTCTGCCAAATAATACCAAACTCTCTTTTATAATTAAAGCTATGTTCTTTAATTCTTGCTTTCGACTTTCCGAAATTAAATCAAACTCAAGTTCAAGTTTGGCAATAGCTTGATGTAAATTATTATACAAGTTCATTTTTATATAATTTTTGTTTTAAATAATAAGCAAATTTTACCAATAAAATCAATGCTGGAACTTCTACCAAAGGGCCAATAACTCCAGCAAATGCTTGCCCGCTGTTAATGCCAAAAACGCCAATAGATACAGCAATTGCAAGTTCAAAATTATTGCCTGAAGCAGTAAATGAAATAGCTGCATTCTCTTCATAATTAGCCCCAACAAACTTGGCCACCAAAAAGGTAAGTGTAAACATTATGGCAAAGAAAATTACCAAAGGGATGCCAATTCTTATTACATCAAAAGGGATTGAAACTATCATTTGCCCTTTTAGGCTAAACATAATGACAATAGTAAATAATAACGCAATTAAAGTTATGGGTGAAATGTAAGGAATAAACTTTCTGTTGAACCACTCCTCGCCTTTTGTTTTGGTTAAAACTAATTTGCTAATTACTGCTAAGGCAAATGGAATTCCTAAATAAACACCAACAGTTTTGGCTATTTCAGCAATGGTAATATTTATGCTTAAAGCTTTTATCCCAAATAATGGCAGCATAATTTCTAAATAAAAGAAGGCATATAAACTAAAAAACAGTACTTGTAAAATACTGTTTATTCCCACTAATCCAGCCACATATTCTCTATTTCCTCCAGCTAACTCGTTCCAAACTATAACCATAGCAATACATGGCGCAAGTCCAATAATTATTAAGCCTGTCATGTAATCAGGATGATTTTTTAAGAAAAAAGTAGCCAATAAAAACATCAAAAAAGGTCCAATAATCCAAGTAATAAATAAGGAAACGAAGAGTAGTTTTTTATTGGCAAATAGTGATGGAATTTTTTCAAATTTTACTTTGGTAAGTGGTGGATACATCATTAAAATCAATCCAATTGCCAAGGGGATATTGGTAGTTCCGTTCGAAAATGAATTGATAAAATTAGCAGAATTAGGAATATAATAACCAATAAACACACCCACTGCCATGGCTAAAAATATCCATAAAGTTAAATATTGGTCTAAAAAACCTAATCGTTTTTGTTTGCCTATTGATGTGTTTTTATTCATTGTTTATGTATCGTTTGTATGATTCGTCATTGCGAGGTACGAAGCGAAATTATTGTGAGATTGCTTCGTGCCTCGCAATAACGCTCCGTCAAGCAGCGCTTCCCCTTAGTTTTTAATCAACTTTGTAATTTAAATTTGGTTGCCATGGAAAGGAGATTCCTTCTGATAACAGAAAAGTGGACTTGTTCTGTCAGTTATCTAGCAACAACCTCCACCAGGTGTGCAGCAACTTTCGGTTTTATTTATATCTTTTAAATTAACTTTCAATTTTTCTGTTGGTATTCCACATTTATCTTGCGCTAAACAATTGGTTTGTTTATTTGCCAATAAAAAATGGCTTCCGTTAAAATCAATATTGAACTTGCCAATGGTTTCGGTTTGATACTCTACCTCTACTTCATAATCACCAATGTTCAATACCTTTTCCGACAATTGGATAATGTTTAACAATTTTTGAGGAGCTAATCTATGGTCAAAATCGTTGGCTTCCCATAACTGAAAATTAACCACTTTTTCTATTCTTACAGTTCCGCCACAATCAATAAAATGTTTAGTTATTTCGCCCACTTCGGTTACATGAAAATGAGCAGGAACATGAGTGCCATTAGGTAATACAAAACTTACCTCTGATATTGAATTTAATTTTTCCTTTACTTCTGATAATTTCATCTTATTATTTTTTTAAAACTTTGATACTTCACTAACAACAGTTAGTTTTTTTGGTATTTATATTAATAGTAATGTGAGCAAAAAAAGCCTCCAAAACACTGAGCGCATCAGGATTTAAACAGTAACAAATGGCAGTTCCTTCAATGCTTCCTTTAATAATTCCGGCATTTTTCAGCTCTTTTAAATGCTGCGAAACTGTTGGCTGAGCCAAAGGCAAAACATTTACTATGTCGCCACAAATACAAGTATCAACTGAAAGTAAATATTCTATAATAGCTACACGCGCAGGATGGCCAATGGCTTTTGCCATAGCTGCTATTTGATTTTGTTTGTCTGAAAAATGTTCTGTTTTACTCGCTCCCATTCTATTAATTACAATATTGCAATATTACGATAAATAAACCATAAGCAAAATATTTTTTATACCTTGCTAATATTCAATAAGATAAAAACTAGTCCTTATTTTCATGATCAAAATAACCACGCGATTTGATGTTAGTGGTAAAAAAATTCAAAAACAAGACAATAAAAAAAAGAAACAGAAAAGCTTGCGTGCTTACCAATAATTTACCCCAAGTGGTGGCTGGAAAAAAATCACCATAACCAATTGAAGAAGACGTTATAGTACTAAAATAAACCGCATCAAACCAATGATTGAAAGGCTTATTCAAATAATTACCTAGCGAATACAAAACAGCATAGGCAAAAATAATTTCGAGGTAGTTTAAAAATAACAACATCATTGACCTTTTATACGATCTTGGCCTTGAAAACGAATCAGACGCAAAAATTAAGGTGGGAACATAAAGCACTGTTTCTGCTAATAAATAAATCATTATATAAATAAACCATTTGTGCATTAACAAATTATTACTCAAAATAATTATTGGAAAAACAACTTTTGATAGCACATATAAGTCCAAATAAAGTTCTTGATACTCGTGCCCCTTTTTGCTTGCTAATTGCTTAATATAAATACCTGGAAAAAAAAGCTGTGAACAAGAAAGTATTAATCTAATTATTTTTTCAATGCCATTATCATCTTGATGATGGTTATGCCAAATGGAATTTATGTTATTAATCCTTTTTTGAACAGGACTAATAGCCGATTTTGTTTTAGCATTACTACCTAAAAGTAATTTTTTAAAAATACGTTTCATATTCAAAGAACTAAAGTTTTGGTTTCTTTTCCTTTATAACCAGATAGCGCTCATCCAAACCTTTTCGAGTTAAATAAATAAAAGTGTTTTCGGCTTTGGTGCGCGCCCAAGGTGTTTTGCGCATAAAGGTAAGCGCTGATTTAATTGAAGGATTTATTTTAAAACAATTAGCAGGTATTTGTTCATACAACTTTTCCCAACCATAATATAGTTGCAAATAAGTTATAATAGTTTCTAAGGTATAACCATGCAATGGATTGTTTTTTTGAGGTTCTGTCATGTTTTAAAAAAATCAATAGCAAATATAACTATAATATGTAGCTACTTTTTAAAATAATGCACGTCATTTTTTTTCATTGTTCCAATCAATAAAATTTAACTCTCACTATTTGCTCAAATTGTTACATTTGTTATAATGAAAATACAATTTCTAGGCGCAGCACAAAACGTTACAGGCAGCAAGCATTTGCTTACTACTATTGATAATAAAAATATTTTATTAGACTGTGGTTTATTTCAAGGTAAAGGAAGTGGCGAAGGCGATAAAAACCGAATTTTAGGTTTTGATGCAAGCAAGGTTGATTATCTAATACTATCACATGCGCATATTGACCATTCGGGTAATATTCCAAACTTGGTAAAACAAGGTTTTTCAGGACCCATTATTTGCACACCTGCAACAGCAGATTTGTGCAAAATAATGCTTTCGGATAGTGCTCATATACAAATAAACGACTTAAAGTTTGTAAACAAAAGAAGAATAAAGCGTGGAGAAGAACCACTTGAACCACTTTATGATATTGATGATGTGGAGCAAGCTTTAAAACAAATTGTTTGTGTGCCTTATGGTCAAGAATATGAAGTATGCAAAAATGTTTGGGTTACATTTACAGACTCTGGCCATATTTTAGGAAGTGCTGCAATTAACTTAAAATACAAAGAAGGACATAAAACTAGACATTTAACCTTTACTGGAGATATTGGCCGTTATAACGGTTCTATTTTAAAAGATCCTCAACCTTTTCCTCAAGCAGATTATATCATAGCTGAATCAACCTATGGCGATAGATTACATAGCAATAATACTATGAGCGAAGAGCAACTTTTAGAAGTGGTTCATAATACATGCGTAGTTAAAAAAGGTAAACTTATTATTCCTGCTTTTAGCCTTGGTAGAACGCAAGAAATAGTATATGCACTTGATCAATTGGCTACACTTAAAAAACTACCCAAAATAAATGTGTATGTGGATAGTCCATTATCCATAAACGCTACCAACATTATGCGTGAACATGAAGAATGTTTTAATGAAGACATATTAGCTTACATGAAAAAAGATGATGATCCGTTTGGATTTAATAATCTTATTTATGTTCAGAGTGTGGAGGATTCAAAAAAACTGAATGAAGTAAAAGGACCTTGTATTATCATATCTGCATCGGGCATGATAGAAGCAGGGCGCATAAAACACCATGTGGCTAATAATATTGGCAATCCTAAGAACACCATTTTAATAGTAGGTTATGCAGAGCCGCATTCTACCGGAGGTAAGCTACGCAATGGAGATAAAACAATTAGAATTTTTGGCGAAGAACACCAAGTTTATGCCGATGTGGTTATCATGGATTCTTACAGTGCTCATGGCGATTATCAGGAAATGATTCAATATTTAAGTTGCCAAAATAAAAGTAAAGTTAGAAACATTTTTTTAGTACATGGAGAATACCCAACGCAGGTTCACTATAAAGAACATTTATTAGATGCAGGATTTAAACATATAACAATTCCTGCCATGAATGATATTGTAGTATTAGAATAAAAAAAGCCTCTTAATCAAAATGATTAAGAGGCTTTTTACTTTTTAAATTTTGATTATTCTTTAATTAGTTTTTCAACAAACTCATTGTCATTAACCAATACTTTTATTACATAAAATCCTTTAGGTAAATTACTCAATTCATCTACTTTTAGGTTAGTATCACCGTTGTCAACTTGCATTTGTTTTTGGTAAACTATTTTACCAAACAAATCGTATAATAACACATCAGCAGTACCTGCTGTAGCAGCATTAATGGTAATATTTAACTCATTAGTAAATGGATTAGGATAAGTTGCTATGCTGCCTTTAGCATCGCTATTAAAGTTCACTACTTTTACAATTGAAGTTTCGCTACTTGCATCCACATCAATTGTTTTTAAACGATAATAAACCACTTTTGCTCCAGCACTTGTTACTACATCTTTATCAATAAAGCTATAGTTTACCAATTTATTGCTATTGCCAACAGCGTTTACAACACCAATTTTTACAAACTTCTTATTATCAACCGAACGTTGAATTTCGAATACAGAAGCATTGCGCTCTTGAACAGTAGTCCATGTTAAAAGAGCATTGTTATCTTTTCTTAAAGCATTAAATGAAACCATTTTAACAGGTAATGGCGATAAATCGTAAGTACCAGTAAAATTAGCAGATGTACTAAACGCACTAGCACCAAAAGTTTTTACTAAAGTATCCAAAGCAGTTGTAAAACTATAGTGCATCCATGGTGATGAGGCATCATCTTTTTTAGCTAATTTAATATCCGTTTCAGAAGGAACAGTACCTAATCTATTTGGTTCGTATTTAAAGTTTACATTGTAAGAATAACCAGACCCACCAGTTGCTGTAATATTCCAATGTTCGTCTAAATAACTAGCAGGACCAAATATTCCATAAGCAGTTGGGTTATTAATTAATGAACCAGTATAATAACGAGCAGCTATTGAAGTAGGTAACAAACCTGAAAAATCCCAATAAATACTACCAACGGTATCTAACATATCAATAAAATACTGTGTATTACCAAAACCAATACTACCAGTAACTGTAGTTAACGGTGGAAGTGAGGTTGGTGTGATTTGATACGCACCAATATCAGTAGCTCCAGTATTAACAGCTGTACTAATAGGTTTTCCCGTTATATCGAAAGAAGGAATATTTAAGAATGTAGGAATAAAACCACCACGTCCGTTAACATACCAGCTAGATGCTGATGTAGTATCAGGTCTTAAACCATCAATAGTTGAAAATGCAATATTAGTACTTAACGATTTAGCATCACTATTTACGTAAACCATTCCTTTCATGGAAGCAAAAGTTGCATAATTTACAGCACTGATAGTTGCTATAGTTGCGCCAGTAGTAAAGTATAAGTTATTATCACAAGTGCTTGTTCCTGTTTTAGCTATAGCATCCATGAATAAAGGAATACCCGCACTTACTGATAAAACATTATTCATTAAACGCAGATTATTACTTGCTGGATATGTAGTTGTTCCGTTAACAAACGAAGCATTACCTTGCATATATACCCCATAGTTGGTTAATGAACTATTAGAGCGGAATGTATTGTTAAATAAAAATACAGAAGATGAATTTACTACATAAGTGCCATAAGTTGTATTGGCTGATGCTTGTAAATGCACTGCGTTGTTAGAAATAACCATAGGTCCCGATGCTGCATAATATGCATGTTGATTTATTGAAATTCCATAAGTACCAGTTGGATTGATTATGGTATTTCTTAAAATTTCGCAATCATTTTGTGAAGTAACACTATTAATACCATAGTTAAAGGTATTTCCGGTAGCCAATAAAATGCGATTATTTCTTATTTTATAAACTGCCCTATTGCTTAAATTAATTCCAATATAGTATTGGTTATTAAACAAATTAGAATCAATAATTAAATTAGGAGTAGCTAAGTTAACAATATTTTGTCCTCCTAAACTAACACCCATAGATCCATTATTAAATGTATTACCAACAAAACTTAAGAAAGTTGCATATTCGCCTGCTGGGCTAAATACAATACTAAATACATCAGAAGTACTGGTAGTTAAAACGCCATTTAATATACAATTGCGTACCTCAATATTATTAGTATTAGTATTATTTGCAGCAAATTTTATTAAACTAATTACCCTACCAAATGATGTATTTGTGTTTTGAATGGTAATATTCTTAAATGAAACAAATTGAGTTCCTGTAGTTTGTATGGTATAATTAGCAGATGCAGTTGCTGTAGCCGAAGTAATTATAACACTAGAAGCCAAACCAGTACTTGATTGGAAAGTGATAGTATTAATAGCACTGGTACCAACAATAACGGGTAAGTTTATTTGACCAGTATAAGTTCCCGGAGCAATATTAAACACAACAGGACCAAATACACCACCACAAGTTAGTTTATCTACAACCGCTTGGAAAGAAGTGAAATTAGATGTTCCAGTACCAGTTGGATTAATTGTATAAACACCTGCTAGGCCACCACATAATGTAGTTTGTGCCGAATCATTCATTGGAACAGAATCTAAAACAGAATTTGGTGAAGAAGTCCATGATTTAATTGTTTCAGTTGTACCCACAAAATTGTATTGTTGACTTGTAGATCCAACACCACTAGTAGCAGTGAAAGTAACTGTATCAACTGCGTTAGGAGCTAAGAAACCAGAGTAAGGTAACGTTACAGTTGTTGAAGTTCCAACTTTATAGTTAACATTTACATTGGTTAGATTTGCAGTACCAAAGTTTTTTATTAGTACTTTTATATCATTTAACCCAGGTACTAAAGGCTGTTGTGGCGATAATATAGTAACTACACCTGCATCGTTAGCAGGAATTTCAAATTCAGAAACACCTATATCTGGAGTGGTTGCATTTCTTAATTTTCCATCAATATCGTCAATTACATTAGCTAGTGGACTACCACCATTACTTAATACAGGATCAATAGAACGTAAATTTGAAGCAGAGAAAAATATAGGATTTACAAACTGACTATTGGCATTACTTCCAGGTAAAAAGGTACCCAACATATTTGGGGTTCCTGTTACAAAAGTTAACAAAGAAGCAGTAATAAATCCACCTATTCTAAAAGGAAACCCTGAGGTAGAGAAATAAACATTATTATTCATTGAATATAAACCAGGCGATAAATTTGCTCCATTAACAAAATAAACCGACAATGCACCTAAAGGCGATGTGAAAATATTATTGAAAATTCGAACATTATTATACAACGCAGTATTGTTAATGCTACTATAAAATGCCGCACCAGCATAGTTGGCTTCTGCTGTGGTTAACCTAACAGTATTATAAGCAATATCGCATTCTTTGTTATTTATTTCGGCAACTCCATAAGTAGTATTAGCAGCAGCGCCAATTTGAATCATGTTATTTGCTAAGGCCATAGTGCTTGTGGTTGAACCCAAATTATTAAGTGCATATATACCATAACCACCTAATTGAGCTGAAATATTGTTTCCTTCAATACGATTAGCATTATCACTATTGCCTAAATAAATAGCAAACGGACTAATTACATTGCTAACAATACCTGTATTATTAACATTATTTCGGGTAACTTTACATCCGTTTTGGTAACCCATATAAATACCATAATTAGAGGCATTGGTAATGGTGGAATTTCTAATGGTATTTCCTGCTAATTTAGGAGTAAGATTTCCAAAGAAAGTAATACCGTAATTACCACCAACCGAAGTACAACTGTCAATCAAGGTATAGTTAGCACTATTACCTAATGTAGTATTTGAAATTATTGAAGCCGATGCTACAAAAGCATTTACAGCCGTAGAGTTAACTATTGGCACTCTAAAAGTACATTTAGTAAACGAATTACTATCAGCACCATTTATTAATTGTACAGCAGTAGCACCAGCACTATTTGTTCCCTCAAAAGTTAAATTTTTAAACTCCACATTTTTAGCACCATTTAATAATAAAGTAGCTCTTTGAACACTTCCATTATGAACTATCCTACATGTTGCTGAATCGGAACCTAAAAATGTAACTTTACTTGCTAAACCTGCACCTAAAATAGATGTTAATGTTACCTGCTCGTTATATATTCCAGGGGCTACCGTAACGGTTAATGGGCCATCAACACCACAATTTTGCAATACCTGCATTAAAGCATTAAATGTTTTATAATTACTTGCACTAGCAGGTAAAGCAGGGTTAATACTTACAGTTCCAGAAATAGGTGTACACAATGTAAAATTAATGGTGTCATTATCTCTTAAACTATCTATTACCCCATTTGGAGCTTCTGTCCAAACTTTTACTGCATACACTCCATTAGCAGGAGCAGTAAAAAATCCTACTGATTGTACTGCTGTATCGCCAGTGTTAAGAGATCCAAAATAAGACGTTGGAGTTTGAGTTGTAGTATCCACTCTCCACCCAATATTTGCATTTGTCAAAACAGATTTACCAAAGTTTTTAATAGTTACATCAATTGGAATAGAAGTAAATGCTGTAATTCGTGTAGTAGTTGGATTTAATAATCTAACTATTCCTGCATCTGCTCCTGGAACTATGAATTCAAAAGCACCAATATCTGGTGTTGAAGAACGTAAAGCTCCTGTAATATCCATTGGTACTAAAGTAGGTAAGCTGAAACCTACATTATCTAAAGTATCATTACTTGGTTGTAGAAGCGATGGGTTAGAACCATTCCTAAAGTTAGGATTGGCAAATACACTAGCTTGGTCAAAAGCACTTGAATTGGCTGTTTTCCAATTGGCCAAAGTTGGAAAAGTAGTAGTAAGGTAATTTCCTACAAATGTGTTGGTTCCACTTAAAAAATAAGCATTATTATTGAAAACAAAAGTGGTTGGTGAAGTTGTAACGGCAGTGTTTATCCAAATACCGAACTTGTTAGCAGTACCACCTCTATTAATTGCAAATATGTTATTTCTTACGTTATAATTATGCGTTGTATTGGCAGTTGTGTTATAAAAACCATAAGTTATACCTGTAGCTATAGAAGTAGGATTAATAAACGAAATAGTATTGTTATAACAATGTAAATTATAAGTAAAGCCTGAATAAATACCATACCAAACACCAGCCCCATTAAAATTATAAATGAGGTTATTTCTCACCACACCTGGTGCCGAAGATGTTAAAAACGCTGAATTAAAATATATTCCAAAAGCTTGATTTGTTGTAGTAGGGGCAGATTTAAAAATATCAAAAATTTGATTATTTTCAATAGTATCAGCAAAATAACTTATTTGGTTATAAATACCATAAAAAGTAGTAGTACTTGTTCTATTTGGTTGAGAAATTCTATTATTTCTTATAATATCCCTTCCAGTATATTGACAAAAGAATCCATAAGTATAAGGATCAATTATTTCATTGTTAATAAATTGGTTGGCAGAAGGTAGTATCGAAGCATCAGTGCTACCTCCATAAATGCTAAATGAATAGAAAGGACCTCCTGTAGGATTCGAAAGCAACCTGCAATTTCTGATAATATTTCTTATTCCGTTGTGAGCGGAATTAGAGGTTGTGGCACTGTTTGAAGAACCTGAAAATGCAATATGTGCAGTTTGCGAAGATAAAATTGTATTTCCAAAATCTACTATAACACTATCTACTATATTACTATCTGCCCTATTCATAAAATGCAACCCAATAGCTTGGCTGATATTTAATGTTCTGATGGTAAAATTATTTAGGCGCATATAATCAGCTCCATTTAACATCATCACATAAAAATCAGTAGCAGTTGGATTTGCTTGAATAGTATTACCGTTTCCATTAATAGTAATAGTATTAGTGTTGCTCGACCCCAAAGCTTTTGTAAATAAAACCTGCCCAGTATATGGACCACTATTAGGAACAATATTAGCTGTAATTGCACCAGTAATTCCTCCTAAGCTTATTAAATCTGCAAAACTTACTACTGAAGTAAAATTGTTTACTCCTGTTCCTGCTGAATTAATGGTATAAATACCGCCCGGAAGAGCACTTGCTGTTCTGGCAGATGCACTATTATTTGTAGTAAAAGCATCAACACCCGAATTTGGATTACTTACCGAGGCACTTATATTATAAATAGTTCCTTGAGCAACCGTTAATGTACCCAATGATATTGGGGTAGAAACAGCACCAGCTCCTAAAGACCCTGTAAAAGGAACAGGTGTTTGAGGCACACCATTAATTGACCAGTTAATAGTAGCACTAGTAATAACAGTGGAGCCTGCATTTCTTATTGTTGCTGTTATAGTCTGTGCACCTGCCAAATATGGAGCAGCAGGAACATTTACCGAATTAAATGCCACATCTAAAGGTATAGGATTTGCTTCAAATGCACCAATATCAAAAGGTGTTGTTCTTGGAGTGTTAGTATAATCGGTAGTTATAAATGCAAAATTATCTCCATTACCATCAAACCAAGCATCTCTTGGTCTTAAATCAACAGTAGCTGTATTGGTAAATAAAGGTGCAACATCGCTACTATTTTGATCAATAGTTCCAATAAAAGATTTCCAAGTAGCATAAGTTGGATATACAACACCACTATGACTAATCATATTATAATTAAGCGAGTTTGAATAATAATCGTTTTTATTTATAGTTGCTCCTGATAAAAAACTACCTGCATTAAACATACTAAATTTTGGACCAATACCACCAGCTGTTATCGAAATAATATTATTTCGGAAGTCAAATAAACTTGAGGTTGAAGTACCTGAACTAAGATAAACTCCATAAATTGTAGAAGTGGTAGATGTATTTGCAGTATTATCAAAACTAAATGTGTTGTTGTAAAATCTGCAATTAAATGATGATAAAATATACACCCCATTTTGAGGACCATTACCTTTATTATCGTAAACCAAATTATTATAAAATATATTAGGTTCTGTAGTAGTACCATTATAGTTGATCATCCAAAATGCATACATAGTATTTGCATTTGTTGGAGAGCCACCGAATAAATTGGTGATGGTATTATTATCAAATGTATCGTTTCTACTTGAGTTATTTAGGTTAAATGCATAAGTAGTTGTTAAGGTTGTTTTTGTTGGACGTCTTAACATGTTTTTTCTAAACAGTGTACCATTAGAATTACCCCAGTAAATGCCAGTATTAAAAAAATTTTCAATGGTGTTATTAATAAATTGATTACGCGAAATAATGGTTCCTGATGTAGCTGGGAAACCCACTATACCGTAATACATACCACCTGAAGTTGGATGCCCCTTTATGGTATTATTTCTAATAATATTTCTATAACCATTAGCCCCTGAAGTTGTGGGCGAAGTATTACTATTAGAAAACACTATACCTGCGCTGCTTGTTGAAGAAGTGCTGGTTACAGAGGTAATTTCAATATTACAGTTTTCAACAATATTTGAGTCGGATCCTAAGGTAAAATGGATGCCCCAAGCATTGGTAACATCCAACGATCGAATAGTTAAATTTTGAAGTGTTACATAATCTGCATTTGAAAACCGAATGATGGCAGGCGCAGCAGCTGTGCATAAAGCTTGCAATACATTTCCATTTCCATTAATAACTACCCTATTGGTATTATTAGCACCAATAATATTAGGAATAACTACTTGACCTACATAGTTAACTGTTCCAGCAACAAATGTAAATGTTACAGGACCACTAACACCAAAAGGTGCAGAATTTGATGGGCCCCCATCACTTCTTGCATCAGCACTAGTTAAATAAGTAATAGCAGATTGTAAATTACGGAACACAGTGACACTTGGCGTTTGTGTTGAGTCGATAGTGTAAGAACCTGATAGCTGAACTGCTTTTATTTTGTTAGAAAAACAAAAAAGCATCAGTACTAATAACATTGTTAATTGTAGATTTTTTATCATAGTTTTACTGAATTAAAAGACGCAACTAAATAATTTATTCTGTATTAACAAATTTAATTTGATTTTTTGGAAAATCAATTTACAAAAACCCGTTTTGAGCAAACAAAAACAAACTCAAATAGCACAAAATACTGCTTTACATCAATATATAAAATTATATTCTGGATTAATTTTTTATTTTTAACTTCTTAAAAATAGAAAAAATACTACAAATTAAACCTTAAATAGATAGATATTTTAATTAAAAATCCTTGTAAAATAAACCAAGAGGCTGATTTTTAACAGCACAAATATTAACTAAATTTAACCTAGATAAACGAAATGTTTACAGTTTATATGTTGTAAAAAAATTAAACTTATTTTTTTATTGAAAAAATAAGTATGTTGCAGTAGAAAAAAATCTACATATATGCACAAACTCTACAAAACATTATTGGTATTATTGGTAATTTTTGCCAATAAACTAGAGGCACAAGTAAACGTAACGAGTACAGGTGGAACCAGTACCGCAAGTTACACCACATTAGGAGGAGCTTGTACCGCAATTAGCTCAGGTACGCACACAGGAAGTATTACCATTAAGTTTAGTGGAAATACCACAGAAACTGGAACGTGTACATTTGTAGCTTCGGGAACTGGATCAGCTAGTTATACTGCTATAAATATTAGACCTGATGACACAGCTACGGTTGTAAAAACAATTACAGCTACGGCAGCAGGTGTCCCATTAATTTTATTAGATGGCGCTGATAACATTTCTTTTGATGGCAGACCTGTCGGAGCATTAACAAATGCTAAACTTCTTACCTTTTCTCATACATCAAACACCGCTGGTTCTCATACAATAAGATTAGCCAATGATGCAACATTTAACACTTTTAAATATATGACAAGTTTAAATGGTGCTATAGGAACTATAGCTGCTAGTAATATACAAATTTCTACTGCATTAAGTGCTACATCAAACTCAAATAATACTGTCGAATATTGCAATATTACTGGAGGAAATTTAGGATTAGAAATTAACGGTAGTAACACATTTCCAGCTAATAATAACACCATAAAATCAAACAATTTTATTGATCAAAAAGCTACCGCAATTCGTTTAACAGCTGGTATTGGTTCATTGTTAATTGATTCAAACGACAATTTCCACAACGTAGCTACTACAACAGGTGGTTACCAATTTATGAACATTACTTTAATTGATCCAGCGGCTACTGTTACTGTTTCAAGAAACAGAGTTTATAATTTAAATACTACTGCTGGAAACTTTTTACAAGGTATTATTTTTAGCCCAGCAATAGCCTCTGGTACACTTATTATTAGAAACAATAGTATTTCAATTGCCAGCGCCATTTTACCAAATACATTAAGCCAAATTATTAGATGCTTATTGTTTGGTGGAGCAGCTCAATCCACTGTAACTGTTGAACATAACACTTTTAGAATTGGAGGAACACACATTACTGCAAATGGCAACCCAACTACAGTTGGAATATTAAAAACAAATACCAGTATTTCTACTGTTTTTACTTGTAGAAACAATATTGTAATGAATACAAGAACTGGGAGTGCAAATCAACATGTTGCTGCATTTTATAGCACACCAACAACTGGAGTTAATAATATAGATTTTAATACATACATGGGTGTTGGTACATTTATTAATGCTTGGATAGGAACGTTTCACTCAAGCATTACAGCTTACAGAGCAGCTGCTTTAACACTAGAACAAAACTCTTCATTTGGAATTGTTGATTTTATTAACACAACAGAACCAATATTAAACATGGCTAGTTTGAACAACACCGGAGCCAAATTAGCAGGAACCCCTTTAGCAAGTGTAACTACTGATTACTATGGAACTCCAAGAAGTTCTTTGCGCCCATACAGAGGAGCGTACGAATCAACACTACCAGTGGATACATTTGATTTGCAAACAGTTATATTATACACTTATGGAAAGATTCCTATCGGTACAGATGATACTATTAGAGCTGTTGTAAGAAACCAAGGTGCTTTAGCTGTTTCGGGTGTACCAATTTATTTACGTAGTAGTATTAATGGAATTATTGGTTCTGTTAATGTAACTATACCTTCGGCAGGCGAAACAACAATTAACTTAGTTCCTTACACTCCTTTCACATTAGGAAACGATACATTAACAGTTAATGGAAATCCTGACCAAAAAACCACAAACGATACGTCAGTTTGGGTAAGACAAAATACATTAAACGCACTTTCGTATGCAAATACTACTTTGGCACAAACAGGAAATGTAGGAACCAATCCAGAAGGCGAGATTGTTGCTAAGTTTTATACACCTGTTCCAAATTTTTTAAATCAAGTAAATGTAAACTTTACTAACGCATTTTTTAATGGACCATTTCCGTTCCAAATAGTAATATACGAAGATTCTGGAGCTACTTCGGGACCAAAATTCAATCCTCTTTGGGTATCTGCAGTACAAAATACTATAAATGGCGTATTTAACTTACAAATTCCATCAATTCCAATAACAGGTAACTTCTTTATTGGAGTTCGTCAAACTTCTGCTAATAATATTGGCTTTGCTTATCAAAATGAGAACCCAATCAGAAATAGAACTTTTTACTTCCGCCAAGGAACTAGTTATTTAATTTCTGCTTGGAATGATTTTGCGGTTAATCCTAATAATCAATTTAGGTTTATGATTGAACCAAGACTAAGTATTAACGATGATTTAGGTGTTATTGATGTAAAACAGCCAGGCACAGGCTGTATAAATCTAGGTAATCAACCAGTTAGGTTTACTGTTCAAAACTTAGGTCTATTGAATCAAAACTTTGCTATTGATACCTTAAAACTTTTTGGAACTATAACCAAACCAAATGGAACTATTATACCTTTTGGCCCAATTTTAAGAACCACAGGAACACTAAATGCTGGTGACACAACAAGTATTTTAGCATTTTCTTCATTCAATTTTGATACTGTAGGTAATTATTCTTTAAGAGCATGGACTGTTTTTACACCAGATGCAAATAATGTAAATGATACCTTACCAGCTATTATTAGAAATATTAGTGTTACGTCAACCTTGCCATTGATTCAAACCTTTAATGCTGCTACTTTTCCTAATACTTGGCAAACCAACAGATTTTTTATATCAGCAGGAAATGGAACCAGTGCTACTAATAGTATTCGCGTAAACTTATTTAATACCACTCCTTTTGCAGCTAATGCTACTATTACAAGTCCTAAAATTAGCAATATTACTTCACGTTCTGTTTTAAGATTTGATTACAAAATAATAAACAATTTAGGAGGCACCAGTGCAACTTTAATTAATACAGATAGTATTAAAATAATGATTTCAACTGATTGTGGAAATAGTTATACTTTAGTAAATTTAATCAACGGACAAAACCATATACCAAGCACCAACTATGCTACTGTTTCAATTCCATTAAATGGATTTATTGGAAATGATGTAACTGCAAAAATGGTATTCGATTGGTTTGGAACCACAAATGATGCAGTTGTGGATATTGATAACATTAGATTCATTAATGATAGTAACGATTTAAGAATTACCTCAATTAACAATCCATGTAAGAGTATTATACAAGGTATTGGCGCTTTTGCTCCTCAAATTACTGTAAATAACTCTGGATTAAACTCACAAAGTTCAGTTCCAGTTTCAGTACAAATTACAGGACCAGTAAACTATACAGGAACTGGCACTATTACTAGTATTTCTTCTAGTGCAAATTCAATTATTAATTTGACCACTACCTTTAACCCAAATACGGTAGGTGTTTACACAATAAAAGCTTGGACTTCTTTAGCAAACGACAATGATAGATTTAATGATACAATACAAACTACCTTTACAATTGTTAATACTAACTTGGGTGATTCGGCATTAAACTCAATGCAGTTTACTGGATTAGGTAATTTAGTTGCAAATCACTCAAGTTCATTAGATATTAATGGCAGTCAATTATCAATTGAAGCATGGGTTAAACCAACTGCGTACACTTCAAATAAAGAAACAATTTTACATAAAAGTAATGGAACAACTGCTAAATATGCTTTGAGCTTAGAAACGTTTACCAATAATCTTGTTTTTGAACTAACTACATCAAACGGATCAGTGTCTGTAACTTCAAACACTGCAATACAACCTGGTGATTGGAGACATATAGCTGCAACTTATAATGGGTCATTAATAACTCTATATTTGAATGGCCGCGAAATTGGAACAGGAGCTCAAACAGGAAACATTGTTTCAAATACAGCAAACCTAGAAGTAGGAAGAGGAATTTCTGCAAATAGTTTCTATAACGGAGAAATTGATGAATTGAAAATTTGGAATACATCAAGAACATCATTACAAATAAGAAATTCGTTACACACACGTTTAGCCAACTCTAGCAGTGCAAACTTAGTTGCTTATTATAGATTTGACGAAGGAGGAGCTAGCAATACAGTGGTAGATGCATCAGGAAATTGCAACGCATTAACATTAGCTGGAACAACTTTACCAACATTTGCTGCATCTAAATTAGCATTAGGAACACCTGCTGTTAATTCACAAGTTATTTTTAGTAACTCACCTGTTAGCTTTACAGGAACCGGCTTAACTTTAGCTTTAAATGGCTTTAGTGGTCAAGATACTATTACAGTGCATCAATTTAATGGTTTACCTAAAGATTCAATTCCAACTGGTGTAACAGCAGTTCACAAAAGATATTGGATTGTTTATAAATATGGAAGTACAAGTTATACAAGTGTAGATGCAGGTTTTAATTTAGGTACTGGAAATTTATTATCAACTGTTACGGCTTCGCAATTAAGTTTATTTAATAGAGCAAATACATCTAATGGGGCATGGAGTTTGGTTAGTAATCCAGCTTCATCGGTAGATTTTTTCACTCAAAATGTTGTATTTAATACCACTTCTTTAAATATATTCAATAATCAGTGGAGTGTTGGAGCAGTTAATAATCCATTGCCAGTTAAGATGATTTCATTTAATGGAACTGCTAAAAATGCTGATGCATTATTATTATGGTCAACAGCAAATGAAACTAACAATGCAGGTTTTGAAGTGGAACGCTCATTTGATGGTAAAACTTTTACCACCATTGATTTTGTAAAAGGAGTCATTAATTCAAATATTACTCAAAAATACAGCTATACTGATAGAGAAGTATTTGCAAATAATAAAACTGTATATTACAGATTGAAGCAAGTAGATATGGACGGTAAATTTGAATACACCAAAACCATTACTATTAACAGCGAAAAAGCAAACAATACAAATATTGTAGTTTACCCTAACCCAATTAATGATGTGTTGAACATTGAAATGGAATCATTTACTAATACTTCAGCTAAATTAATTATTACCGATTTAGCAGGTAAAAAAGTAAAAGAAACTGTATTAAATGTAAACGAAGGCATCAATAAATTCACTATTGATAATTTAGGCGAACTTAACAGTGGCGCATATATTATTAATATAACAGCCGATGGTAATATTTTATTTAGTAATAAATTTATAAAAACCAGATAGTATTTAATTACTAGCCAACAATAAAAAGCCCGATTATCATTTGATAATCGGGCTTTTTTATATTATAAAGATTACTGCTTTCCAGTACTTCCGTATCCACCTGCACCTCTGCCAGTTTCACTTAATTCAGTAGTAATTTCCCAAAGAGCTGTTTCGTGTTTCGCTATAACTAATTGAGCTATGCGCTCTCCATTTTTTATTTCAAAAGGCTCTGTTCCATGATTAATTAAAAGTACTTTTACCTCACCCCTATAATCTGCATCAATAGTTCCAGGACTATTTAAAACAGTTATACCATGCTTAAATGCCAAACCGCTTCTTGGTCTAACTTGTGCCTCGTAACCAACCGGAATTTCCATAAATAAACCCGTTGGGATTAATGCTTTTGCATTAGGACTTAAAACAACAGATTCGCTTACAAATGCGCGCAAGTCCATTCCAGCTGCGTGCGCTGTTTCGTAAGCTGGTAGCTCATTATTTGAACTATTAATTATTTTTATTTTCATAAAATTAGTGATTAAACAAGGTTTTAAAACGCTTTTCTGTTACAAAAGCAATTGCAATAAATACCAATAATAACAAGGCATTTATACTATACAAAATAATTGGTTCTGGAAATAAATTGTTTACCATTTTACCAATAAAAAATAAGGCAATGGCGGTTAAAGTATAACCAAAAAACTTCCCAATATTATATTCAATTGGATAATACTTTTTCCCCATTAAATAACAAACTACCATCATGGTGAAATAGCAAATAAAAGTAGTCCAAGCAGAACCAGTATAACCGTAAATCGGAATCCAGACAAAATTTAAAACCAATGTTATAGCCGCCCCCATTAACGATATATTAGCTCCTTTTTTATTGTTATCGCTTAACTTGTACCAAATAGATAAATTATAATAAATACCAAGGAACATATTGGCCAACAATAAAATAGGCACCACATGCAAACCCTCATAAAACTTAGCATCAATAAAATGTTTAAAGAAATCAATAAATAAAGTAACCACTAAAAACAAACACAAACAAATAATCACAAAATAATCCATAACCACAGCGTAAATGGTTCGTTTATCTGAATTTTTTGAATGACTAAAAAAGAACGGCTCGGCAGCAAATTTAAATGCTTGTATAAAAAGTGTCATCAAAATAGAAAGTTTGTAATTAGCCGCATAAACGCCATTCATTTCGTTAGCCAAGCTACTATCAGGATACAAATATTTTATTAAAACCCTATCTAAAGTTTCATTAATCATTCCCGCAAAACCTACAATAATTAATGGGGCGCCATAAGTAATCATTTGTTTCCAAAGTATTTTATCAAAACCTTGTTTTATTGCTTTAAACTCAACTAAAAGCAGAGGAATGGTTATAATGCTAGCAATTAAGTTGCTTATAAATACATATTTTATACCAACTTGTCCATCATACAAAGGCATATCAACACCTTTATTTTGAAGATATGGGCAAAGTATTAAAAAGTATAAATTGAAAAGAATATTGCTAAAAATATTGATGTTTTTTACTAAGGCAAATTTTAACGGCTTATTTTGTTGGCGCAATAAAGCAAACGGCAAAAATGTAAGTGCATCTAAGCCTATGATGAGAGCAAAATAACGCACATATTCTGTATGTTCCGGATACCTGATTAAATTGGCTATAGGCTGAGCAAATAAAACTGTTCCAACCATAAAAACTATAGAAGTAGCTAGTATAGAGATTAATGCTGTAGAGAAAACTTTTGGATTATCTTTATTGCTGTTCGAAAATCTAAAATAAGCAGTTTCCATGCCATACATCAAAATTACATTTAAAAACGAAACATAACCATACATTTCAGCTACTGTTCCAAAATCGGCCCTTGAGAATAAAGCGGTGTGCAATGGAACCAACAAGTAATTAAGAAATCTACCTAAAATGGTACTTAAACCATAAACAGCGGTTTGTCCAGCTAATTTTTTAATAGAACTCATTTATCTTTCTGCTCTTCGGTATTTTTAAAATTAGCAATGCTTTGTTTTATGTAAGCATTTGTAAAATCATAAACCAATTTATACGCCTCGTTGTATTTACTTAAAGTTACAGCCTCTGCTTTATCATCTATATCGTGGTAAAAATGATATTCGCCCATTAAATAAAAAAAGAAAGATTTGACACCAGCTTCAGTAAAATAATAATGATCGCTATTAGCTGCTTTTCCCCTTGGATTGATATTTGGTAAATAACTGCCTTGTTCATTTACAAATTGTAACAATTTAAACTCGTCAGGAAATTCTGTGGCATTAACAGCAGTAAGGCCTTTATCGCCAGTTGCCATCAAATCAAGGTTAATTAACAAGGCCATTTTATTTAAAGGAACCAAGGCATTTTGAGTGTAATAATAAGAACCTAATAAACCAGCCTCTTCGCCTGCAAAGGCTATAAATAATACTGAATAATCTAAAGGATTTTTTGCAATATTTGAAGCTAAATCAAGCATCATAGCTATACCACTTGCATTATCGTTAGCACCAGGAAAAATAGCAGGACCAAATTTTCCTAAATGGTCGTAATGAGCAGTAATTACTATAAACGAATCAGGATAAAGTTTACCCTTAACACTTGCTAAAACATTTTGAGTTTGATGGTTATTAGGAATTGATTCTATTTCAATTTCCAATTCAAGCATGGTGCTTTTTATAGCATCTTTTTGAATAAAAATTATTGGAAATTCGTCTTTTTGTAACGATACACTCCAAGTAAATTTATCTTGTTTATCAAAAATTAAACCTTTGGCACCAACAGTATTTGTTAAAATATTTTTTGCTCTATCTTGGTTTAAAAAAGTTTTACCTTTAATGCTGGTGGCAACAATAAAAGTTCTTCTGTTTAATTTTTTTACAAAAGTTTCGTAAGCAAATTTATTATCAATAGTAGCAGAATCAATATACACAATTTTAAAAGTGCCTTTGGTATTTGGGCAGCCTGCATCCACTATAAAATCGCGGCCAGGTTCAAGGTCTATTCCATCCACTTTTAAACGGGTTTCGCCAGGGAAAACCATTACCTGAAAACCAAAATATTGCATGTAATCTACTGTAGGAGAACCCAGTCTGTTCTTTCTAAAAGTTTCAGCTATGTATTTTGCAGCTTTTTTATCACCATCATTTACATATCCCCTACCTGAAAAATCATCTGAGCATAATTTTTCGATTACTTGCTTTGCATATTCTTTATTTTGTGCATTTATTGCCAAAGGCAATAAAAATACTGACAAAAATAATTTTGAAAACAACTTACTTTTTAGTTTAAAACTCATATTTTTAAAAAGTTTATTACAAAAAAAATCCTTCGAAGCAGTAAAAACTAACTCTAAGGATTTTTCATTTATTAAAAATAATAAAATTAAAGTGCCACTAAAGTGTACTCGTAGCTTTCCATAATAAGGTTAGCTAATAATTTAGTACAAGCAGTTTCTACCATTTGTTTTGCTTCGGTTTCGTTAGCTGCTTCAAGCTCTAGTGTAATGTGTTTTCCAATTCTTACATTCGATACCGAAGGTAAACCAATATTTGGCATAGAACCAGTAACTGCTTTTCCTTGAGGATCTAATAAAGCCTTATGAGGCATAATGTTTATGTGGGCTGCGTATTTCATTTTTTAGTTTGAAAGTTATTATAAATTGAAAAAAGTATATATAAAATAATGCTGATGTTTATTCCTAAATATCCAAATGCAAATAAACTAATCAAACAGCATATTAAAAAGATATATCGCAGTTGATTTACTTGCCATGCAAAACTTTTAAACTTTAAAGCAAATAAAGGTAGCTCAGCCACAAGCAAATAAGCACTTACAAAAGGAAAAATTGCCAAGAACCAAATATTTTGAAAAATAGCACCTAAACCAAAAGTATTGGCACTAATTACAAATGGGATAGCAGCAATAAACAATGAATTAGCTGGAGTAGGTACTCCAATAAATGAATCGGTTTGGCGCGTGTCAATATTAAATTTAGCCAATCTAATTGCTGAAAAAACAGGAATTAAAAATGGCAAATATGAATGAATATCAAAATGGTTAAAATCAATTGGAATATTGGTTATTTTATAAAAAATAAAACCCGGTGCTACCCCAAAACTTACACAATCGGCCAATGAATCGAGCTGTTTACCCATTTCGGAGCCTACTTTTAAAGCACGAGCCACAAAACCATCAAAAAAATCTAAAATAGCCGCAGCTCCAATAAAATAGGCTGCTCTTTCTAAATCATTATCTACCAAACTCGAAATTATTGATAAACACCCAAACAATAAATTGAATGAGGTAAGGGCATTTGGAACGTGTTTTTTCATATATTTTTGTTTTAAAACTTTTGCAAAGTATTAGATATTTAATTATTTGACAAAACGCAGATAATAATTAAGTTGCTTTTATGGCATATCCTTATAATTTTGAAGTTCTAATTTAAATTATTTAATGCTTAAATCGCTTACATTCATAACATTAATTTTTATTTCGTTGGGCTTGTGTGCTCAAAACAAAATAACGTTGAGTAGAAAAGGTAAACTAAATACCATAAATTGCTCTGAAAAAGCTACTTATGAAAACATAAATGGAAAAATAAGTATTAGTATAGTTACCGATAATGAGTTGCACTTACAATTAAATAACTTATCAGAAAGTCAATTTAAATGTGGTGCTCGTTTTACTTCAAAGTCACCTCAAATAGTGCTAATTGATAATAAAAATAATATTACATACTTATCAAACACCAATGTACAAGTTTTGATAAAATGTAAAAAAGATTCTAAAGAATATGAACTTATTTTTTCGGGAATGGTAAAAAATAAAAAAGAGCGAATTAGCATCACCTCTATTTTAAAAGTAATTCCCACTCCAAAACAAACTGTAAAAACATTTTAAAAAATAGCTCAAAATAATAATATGTATAAAAAACTACTTAGTATAGCTGCCACAATTTTATTGATTGGCCAAACTAATGCACAAACCCGAACTAAAGTGCCTCACAGAAGTTTATTAGAAGCAAAAAATGCTGAGGAACTACAAGCCATTTATTATCAAAATATTGAAGCAGAGCTTGAGTATGCTAAAAATGTGTTAGGACTCAGTTTAGAACCTACATTTTTAATGGACGGAACTGTAGTTCAATTAGTTGGTGTTTCGCAAAATGGCATACCTCGATATGTAAAAACTTATAATGTTGGTGCTGCAAAAACCATTGCAACAGACAAAGTTCATCCAGGAGGGACATTGGGTCTTAACTTAACAGGAACCGGTTTAACCAATCGCTTAGGCGTTTGGGATGGCGGAGGTGTTAGAACCACACATCAAGAATTTCAAGGCAGAGCTATTCAAATTGATGGTGCTGCTAGTAACTTAAGTGACCACGCTACGCACGTAGCAGGAACAATGGTAGCTGGCGGTGTTCAAACCAATGCCAAAGGAATGGCATTTCAAGCTCCAATTAAATGTTATGATTGGACAAATGATAATTCTGAAATGAGCACTGCTGCCGCTGCAGGTATGTTAATTTCAAACCATAGTTATGGAAATGTGTGTGGTTGGGAATATAATGAAACAAATGCTGAGTGGAGATGGCATGGAGACCTAAGTATAAGTGCAACTGAGGATTTTAAATTTGGTATGTATGACAGTGAAGCCCAACAATGGGATCAAATTGTGTACAATAATCCTTTTTACTTGCCTTTTAAAGCAGCAGGTAACGACAGGGGAGACCAACCTTCGGGTTCAAGTCCTAAAACTTATTTTGACGACAATACATTCAGTTGGGTGCCATTTACAGGAACCTTGCCTCCTGCCGATGGACAGTATGATTGTATTTCTACTTACGGAACTGCCAAAAATATTATGACCATTGGTGCAGTAAATAAAATTAACAATGGATGGACAAGTGCAAGCTCAGTAGTTATGAGTAGCTTTAGTGGCTGGGGTCCAACCGATGATGGACGTATAAAACCAGATGTGTGTGCAGCTGGCGTAAATTTAACTTCAAGTTATTCAACTTCAAATACTGCTTATGCAACTATTAGTGGAACTTCAATGGCCACTCCAAGTGCAAGCGGTTCGGCTTTGCTAATTCAACAACATTATAATAATTTAAAAGCTAAATTTTTACGCGCTTCTACTTTAAAGGGCTTAATAATACAAACTGCCGATGAGGCAGGCACCACAACTGGTCCTGATTATACATTTGGTTGGGGATTAATGAATACAGCAAAAGCAGTGCAAGCCATAACCGATAGTGGAAGCAATAATATTATTGAAGCAACTATGCCAACAGCTTTAACTCCTTACACTAAAACCATTGTTTCTGGCGGTTCTCCAATAAAAATAACACTTTGCTGGACAGATGTTGCGGCAAACGCAGCATCAGGAACAGTTTTAGATGAAGCTACAAGTAAGCTAGTGAATGATTTAGATGTACGTTTAATTAGAGTAAGCGATAACCAAGAATATTTACCTTATGTATTAAACCCATCGGCACCAAATGCTGCTGCAACAACAGGTGACAATACAAGAGATAATGTAGAACAAATAGTTTTGGCAGCTCCAACTGCTGGCACTTACACTGTAAGAGTTACCAGCAAAAAAGCTTTGGCCAATAACGTAGCTCAGTCTTTTTCATTAATTATAAGTGGTATATCGCCAAAACCAGCTGCTAATTTTACAGCATCTACTAAAATGTCGTGTGTAGGAAGCCAAATAACATTTACCAACACCTCAGTTTCAAGTACATCGCGTATTTGGTATTTCCCTGGCGGAACTCCATCAACTTCTACTGCTAATAACCCTGTAGTTACTTATGCTGTTGCTGGTAATTATCCTGTGGCTTTAAAAGTTACTGGTTTAGCTGGCGAAGATTCTATTTACTTTAATAATTTTATAAAAATTGGCGGTTTAACATTGCCATTAATTGAAACATTTGAAAACAATTCAACCACAGCTAATTTATGGAAGGTTACCAACAATTATGCAAACGATACTTTAGGATGGCGTAAATGGACAAATACTGTTGGCACAACCCCAGGAAATACTGTTTATGGTTTAAATTTTTGGGACAATGTAAACACTACCAGACGTTACCAACTACAAACACCTATACTTGATTTTAGAGGAATGCAAAATGCTAATTTGGCTTTTCAACATGCTTATACAAGATATGCTACATCCGATAGAGATTCATTAATTGTGAGTATTAGTACAAACTGCGGAACAAATTGGACTAGACTTTTAGGTTTAACAGAAACCAGACCAAATAATGGTGCTAGAATGGCTACTTTTACCGAAAACGGAGGAGTTGCTCAAACATCTACCACAACATTTATACCGACAAAGGCAGCTGATTGGTGCGGAACTGATGTAAACGGAAGCCCTTGTAATAACATTAATTTAAATTCATATATTGGTCTTAACAATATCATTATCCGATTTGAAGCATATTTTGCTGGAGGAAATAATTTATTTTTAGATAACGTAAATGTTACTGGCACACCATTTAGCCCTAAAGCTGGTTTTACTGTTCCTAGCTTAGTTTGTGCTAACCAAAACTTTACATTAGCCGATACTTCAAAAAATAATCCAAGCAATTGGGAATGGACCATCAATGGGCCTCAAAATTTATCATTCTCATCACAAAATCCAGTTCTTAACTTAAGTACACCAGGATTTTACAGCGTAAAACTAAAAGTTAGCAATATTACTGGAACTGATAGTATAACTGTAGTTAATGCTTTTGAGGTAAAACCAAGCCCAGCTAAACCTTTAGTTACAGTTAATGGTGCACTTACTATTTGCGATATTGATTCAACGCTCTTAACAACTAGTGGGAATAATTTACAATGGTATAGAGATAGTGTAGCAATTAACGGAGAAATAAACACTTCATTTTATAATAAACTAGCCGGAAAAGTGGCTGTTAGAACTTTTGCCACTAATGGATGTGCAGCACAAAGCGATTTATATAATTTTACCACAGGTAGTAAACCACCAGTGGCAACAATTACTAAATCATTAACCGGAAATGTGTTCTGCGAAGGAGGCTCATTTATTTTAACATCTAGCGCACCAAGTGCTAACCAATGGATTAGAAGCGGAGTAGAATTAGCAAACCAAACTAATACTTCATTAAACTATAACGATTCCGGTACATTTACAGTAAAGGTTTCAAATGGAGGGTGTTTTTCATTGTCAGCGCCTTTAACAATTAGCAAATTATCAAAACCACAAACTACTGAAATTGTAGCAAGTAGAAATGCATACAAAAACGATACAGCAACTTATTCCGTTACAGGTTTAGGAACATCTACCTTTACATGGGCTGTTAGTGGCGGTACTATACAAAGTGGTCAGAATACCAATACCATAGTGGTAAAATGGAATACTGGAAACACAGGTAATGTTCAAGTAACTGAAAAAGGTGTTAACGGCTGTAATGGAGCTACTAAAATTTACCCAGTAGGAATTTGGAACGTAAGTGTTCAAAATATTTCACTAAATAAAGAGATTGTTTTATATCCTAACCCTGCAAATAATTTCCTAACCATTAAATATTTAGGAAATTCATTAAACAATTTAGATGTAAAAGTATTTGATATTTTAGGTAAAAATGTACTTACACAAACAGTTAACTTTAATAATAAAGAAGAACAAACTATTGATATAGCACATTTACCCAAAGGAATTTATGTTATAAAATATAGCACTGCCACCTTTACCGGTAATAAACTGATTACTAAAGAATAATATTCAATCCAATACATTTAAAAAAGAACACGCCAAAAGCGTGTTCTTTTTGTTATAAACAATTAAAAATTGAACGAAAAGTATAAATTATTTAACCAATTAACGGAAGAACAGTTAAAGCGGAAACAGGAATTTTGTAATGTATTAGCTAGGTTTATTCCAAAAGAAGCAGTTGAATATTGTGCCGAGTTAATTATATTTCACCACTTACACCTGCATGTAGAAAATGAAAGAAAAAGTAAATATGGCGATTACAGCCATCATAATGGAAAAGGAAGTAGAATAAGTATCAACTTTAACTTAAGTAAGTTTGATTTTTTAATAACCTTCATTCATGAACTTTCGCACCATACTGCTTATGTAAAATATGGACACCACCACGATCCACATGGCGAAGAATGGAAACATGAGTTTCAAAAAAATATGATTCCATTTTTTGAACACGAAAGTTTATTTCCATACGATTTAAAAGCGGCCATTGCCAAACACATGCGCAATCCTAAATATACGCATTCGGCTGATGTAAAATTGCTGCAAGTGTTAAAAAAATACGATGAACGCAAAGCCAATACCACAGTTTTAGCCGATTTACCAAATGGTACTCTATTTAAAATGAAAGGATATATTGATACATTACGTAAAATTGAAAAGTTAAGAACTTATATTTTATGCGAAACTTTAACAGGCAAAAAATACCGCGTACATGCCATGGTAGAAGTTACTTTGGTTGAAAACCAATAGAATGACTGAAACAAAACACAAATTTTTATTGTTCTATATGTATTAAAATTTACTTTTGCAGTAGTATTTATTTAATAAAAAAATACAAAACCATGATTACAGTAAGCGAAAAAGCAAAAAAACGTATAGCAGAATTAAAAGTTGAACAAAACTACACTCCATCTCATTTTTTAAGAGTAGGAGTTGAAAGTGGAGGATGTTCAGGACTTTCGTACAAATTAGATTTTGACAACGAATTAAAACCGGGTGATGAAAAATTTGGAGATAATGGTGTTGAAATAGTTACAGATAAACGCAGTGTTCTGTATTTATTTGGTACTGAACTAGATTTTACAGACGGATTAAACGGAAAAGGCTTTACGTTTAACAATCCAAATGCCTCACGCACATGCAGTTGCGGAGAAAGTTTTTCTGTATAAACATTTTTTTTGTGGAGTGTTTGATTTTTAAATCAAAAAAGTATATTTGCAGCCCTTTATTAGTTATCAACAAATAACTAATATTTTTAACGAGATAAATTATAAACAAAGATGGCTAATCATAAATCAGCAATAAAACGTAACAGAAGTAACGCAACTAAGCGTTTACGTAACCGTTATCAAGCAAAATCAACTCGTAGTGCTATTAAAGAACTACGCTTATCTGAAGATAAAGCTGCAGCTTCAGAATTATTTAAAAAAGTAGCTAGTATGTTAGACAAATTGGCTAAACGTAGCATTATTCACAAAAATAAAGCTGCTAACCAAAAATCTAAATTAGCAAAATTAGTTAGCAAAATTGGAACTGCTCCTAAAAAAGCTACCAAAACAACTAAGAAAAAAGCTGCTTAATCAGCAATTTGTCTTAAATAAAGTATTATTATTAAAAGCTTACTCATAAATTATGGGTAAGCTTTTTTTTGTTTTTAGCTATTTACACTATTTTGCCATTACAAAATTGAGTAAATGGAAGAAAGTTTAGATAAATTTACGGGTATTAAAGCTTGGGCCGAAGATGACAGACCAAGAGAAAAATTCTTGTTGAAAGGGAAACAATCGTTAAGTAATGCCGAGCTTTTGGCCATTTTAATTGCCACAGGTACTAAAAATGAATCTGCTGTTGATTTAGCCAGAAAAATTTTACAATTAACTTCCGAAAATATTAACGAACTAGCCAAACTTACCATTAACGACCTAAAAAAAGTAAAAGGAATTGGTGAAGCAAAAGCCATAACCATAGCAGCAGCGCTAGAACTTGGCCGTAGGCGAAAAGACGAAGATGCCAAACAAATTGAAATTATAAAAAACTCGCGCGAGGCATTTAATTATTTTGAGCCCTTGCTGGCAGATTTACCTCACGAAGAATTTTGGATTTTACTTTTAGCACGAAACCGAAAAGTAATTGCTCGTAAAAAAATTAGTGAAGGTGGAGTAGCAGGAACTGTGGTTGACACCAAAATTATTTTTAAACATGCCATTGAACATTTGGCCAGTTATATTGTGCTTTGCCATAATCACCCCTCGGGCAATTTACAGCCAAGTGCAGCCGATGTGCAAATTACAAAAAACCTAAAAAACGCAGGAAAAGTACTTGATATTGACATAGTTGACCATATAATAGTGGGAAACGACAAATATTATAGTTTTGCTGATAACGATAATTTTTAAACCATTTAACAAAAAAACCATCAAAGCCACAATATTTACTAACCAACACCTTAATTGAAAATAGAAATAGCTGATAGTGAAATAATTGCAAAATTTGCAAATGAGCAAACCAAAACTGCTGCTTTTGAACTTATTTTAAATAAGTACCAAAAACAAACGTATTGGCATATTCGCAGAATTGTAATTGACCATGATGATGCAGATGATATTTTACAAAATACTTTTATTAAGGTTTGGGAAAACTTAAGTAAATTTAGGGAAGATAGTAAGCTGTACACTTGGATTTATCGCATAGCCACCAACGAAGCATTACAATTTATTCAAAAAAAGAAACAAAATTTTAACACCTCGCTTGATGATGAAAATGCTGAATATTTAAGCAATAAACTTACTGCCGATAATTATTTTGATGGTAACCAAATAGAGTTAAAATTGCAGCAAGCAATATTAACTTTGCCTCATAAACAGAGGTTGGTATTTAACATGAAGTATTACGAAAACATGAAATACGAAGAAATGCAACAAGTGCTAGAAACTAGTGTAGGCGCGCTAAAGGCTTCTTATTTTCATGCCGTAAAAAAAATTGAAGAATACTTAAAGAAACCCAATACGAGATAATTATTTTATAACCCATATGTTAAAATATTTACAACAATTTAAAACTTTACAACATGCAGAACTGCAAAGCTATAGCCCTGGATTAAATACCGTTAAAGGTCTTTTGGTTTTATTGGTAATACTTTCGCACGCTTTGCCTTTAGGCTTGGCTTTATTTGTAATTTTCTTTTTTCACATGCCTTTGTTTTTATCGATCAGCGGATTTTTAGTTAAAAAATCGGCTTATGATAAAGGCATTTTTCCATTTTTAAAAAAATTGGTTAATAGGGCCATTATTCCTTGGTTAATAGCTTTTGTGGTTTATTTACCTTTTGCTTTTTACCATCGTTCTATTTTAACAATTTCGGTTTACGATTTCATACATCCATTTTTTCATTTATGGTATGTGCCTGCTTATATTTTAGCTGTAATAATGTGTTATTGGGTTATAAAATTTAAAATTCCTAGTTTTTTAGTTTTGATATTAACTGCCTGTATTACAGTAGCTTGGTTTTTAATTTACCGTGACCCAAAATTACCAATTAATGAACTGCCTTTGTATTTTTTAGGCGAAAAACGATTTTATTCTTACCTCCTATTTTTTTATATAGGTTTTGCTTTGCGCAATAGCATTATCGAACTTAGGCCAAATGCACTTTTTCTATTGTTTTTAATTGGTTTATCATTTGTTGGAATTGTTGGCATTATTTTTAAAGGTCAGCAGTTTTTTAACTTTTTTGTTATTCCTTATTTAATATTAAACATCAGTTTGATATTTTTTACCATTATCTATACTTCATCACAAAACTGGACTGACAATGCTTTTATTCATTTCTTAAATAACCAATCGTTGGGTATTTACTTGTATCACCCCATGTTTATTTTTATAGCTTATGAATATTTAGACGATCCAAAAATGAATCAAACAGATAATTTAACTGGCTTTATTATTTTTGGAATTACCGTATTGTTAACCAGCACTTTAGTTTGGCTTTTAACTCAGTTTGAAATAACCAATAAATACGTTTTAGGAAACATAAAAAAAGAAAATGGTTAAATTTTTATAGTTAAATTAAACCATTTAGATTCAACGGCATCTACTTAAAAACAATATGAAAAACGAGTTTGAAAATATTGACGATGGGTTTTTAAAAAACTTGGGCAATCAAGGCGGTTTAACTGCTCCAGAGGCTTATTTTGAAAAATCGAAAAACAGTATTTTAAATAAAATAAACCAAGAGCCTAATTTAAATATTAGTGGTAATGAGGGCGGATTTACAGTTCCAAATAATTATTTTGAACAAAATAAAAATGCTATTTTAAGTAAAATACAAAAGCCCGAGGCTAAAAAAATAAGCTTATTTAATTGGAAAACTGTAAGCGGAATAGCAGCATTATTAATTGCTATTGTTGGATTGACTATTTTTATAAATAACAGTAATTCAAATAATTTAAATGCTAACTTAAACAAAGTGAGCGAAGAAGAAATGATTGAATACTTAGCCAATAATGATGTAAAAATTGAATGGATTAACGAGGTAAAACCAATTAATCAAATAGAAAATAAAGAAGAGAACAATACCAAGGAAGTAGAACAATATTTGATAGAACATGCTGACGAGCAAGCTTTATTAGATGAATTATAAAAAAAACAAATTATGAAAAAGTATATTTTAATTTTTAGTTTATTAATTGCATTTACTAGCAATTTATTAGCCCAAAAAGGCGAACGTTTGGAAGCCATGAAAATTGGGTTTATAACTGAACGCCTCAATTTAACTGCCGAAGAAGCCAAGGTTTTTTGGCCAGTTTATAATAAGTTTACCGAAGAGCTAAAGAAATTACGCCAAAGCACCAAAGGTAAAATTACCGAAGAAATGGCCGACATGCCTAACATGACGGATGCAGAAGCCGAAAAAGTATTGGCCGACATGGTAAATTTTAAAATAAATGAAGCTGAACTTTTGAAAAAATATGCAGCTGAATTCAAAAAAGTTTTGCCTGTAAAAAAAGTAGTTTTACTTTTTAAAGCTGAAAATGATTTTAAACGCGAACTTTTAAAACAGTTAGCCAATAGAAAAAAAGACTAGTTTTTATTTAGCCAAAAATGAAAGCCTGCATGCAAATTTAGCATGTAGGCTTTTTTTTATGAAATAACCCAGTCCATTAAACAATCAAGTATTTCCATAAATCTACACTACCATTTAAGCAATTTTCCTAATTACACAATTCAGAATATAATCTAAATTTACGTAGATTGATTTTTTACTCATTTTTATTCATTTAGTTAAATTCAAAACTATATTTGCCGACTTTTTAAAACATAAAAATGAAGAAAATTTATTTAGGTTTTTGCTTTGCAATGCTAAGTTTATTAGGCATTGCTCAAACGAGTTACACTGTTAATTATACTATTGGTGGTGGTAACCCAGGATTAGTTAATACTGATAATGATGACATTATAACTGGTTGGAATACCATAGTTGCTGCCTCAGCAGCTTCTAACCAATGGTCAACTGCCGTTACTATTCCTTTTACATTTAATTATTATGGAAATGTAGTAACATCACTACGTGCTAGTTCTAACGGTTTGGTAACTTTTTCAAACACAACTTCTTTGCCAAACGATAACAGCGATTTACCAAGTTCATCATTACCTGACAGTACTATTGCCTGTTTTTGGGATGCGTTTACAACCAACCCTCCAACTAATACCAACGATTTTGTGGTTTGGAAAATTGCAGGAACAGCACCAAACAGACAATTATGGGTAAAATGGGTTTCGTATGAATTAGGTGCCCCATCTATTTCAAATGCTACCTTTTCGTGTGTTTTAGAGGAAACTACCAATAAAATTTATTTAGTAGAAGGCCAATTTTCGGTAAGCGCAGCTACTCCAACTATTACAACTACAGTAGGTTTGCAATTAAACCAAACCACTGCTAACCAATATTTAAATCAATACATTACAAGAACTACTAATGTTGCTGCCTTTACTGATAACAACTTTATTACATTTACTCCATACAATAAAGCTAATATGGTTTATGTTTCGTCAAATACTGAATTAGCAAGTATTAAAAATGTACCTAAGGGTAGTAGCAATGAAGAAATATTAAAAATAACAGTGGTTACCAGCGGTGAGCTAAACCCAATTGCACTTACTCAGTTAAACTTAAGCACATTAGGAACAACCAACAATAGTAATTTAACACAAGCTAAAGTATTTTACACTGGAAATAATGGCGTGTTTTCGGCTGTTAATCAATTCGGTAGCACAGTTTCATCTCCAAATGGTTCTTTTATTGTTACAGGCTCTCAAAATCTTTTAAAAGACACCAACTACTTTTGGTTAACTTATAATATAAGCAGCGGTGCTACTGCTTTAAATACCATTGATGCTGAATGTAATTTACTAACTGTTAATAGTATAGGTGTTGTTCCAAACACCACAGCTCCACTAGGTTCAAGAACAATTTCTGAAGGTTTATTAGGAACCAAAACTGTAGGAACAACAGGTAATTACAATTATTTAAGCGATGCATTTAAAGATATAAATGCCAATGGTTTAAGTGGAAATTTAACTTTAAGTATTATTTCCGATATTGAAGATACAGCCATTGCCTCATTATCATATATATCGCAAAATGGATTCAATGTAAAAATCGTGCCCTCTGCTGATGTGTTAAGAAACATTACTGGCCGCTTTCTAAATTCACTTATAGAATTTAATGGTTCACAAAATGTAGTTATTGATGGTAAAGGGCCAATTAGTGGAACAGGTAAATATTTAAGATTTTTAAATAAAGAAAGCAATGCATCAACATTTAGTTACATTAATGGAGCTCGCTTAGATACCATTCAAAATTGTATCATTGAAGGTGCTAATAATTTACTCAATATTGGTGTGATTAATTTTGGAACATCGGTAAACTCATCAACTGGTGTGCGCGATTTATTATTTACCAATAATGATGTAAGAGATAGAAGCGATTCAGTAGGTATTCCAACAATTTTATTTTATTCAGCTGGTTCTGCTAATTTAACCAATAGCAATATTACCATAAGCAATAGCAATTTATTTAATTACAGACGTTCAGCTGTGTTTATTGCAACAACTGGAAATGGCGGAAATTGGAGAATATTATCTAACAGTTTTTACTATAACGCAACAACCAATGTAGCAGCAGGCGATGTAGTTTCAATCATGTTAATACCAGGAGTAAATGCAAGTAATAACCAAATTATTGGCAACTATTTTGGCGGACAAAGCCCACTGTGTGGTGGTAGTGCTTTATTAAATGCCAACGGAGTAAACTTTGTAATTATGAATATAAACACCAGCATTTCATCTGGAACTACTGTTCAAAATAATGTAATTCAAAACATTAACTTAACCTCAACAGGAGCATTTGATTTTGCAGGGATAAGAATTGAATCTGGCAGAGCTGTAGTTACTGGAAATTTAATTGGCCACCCCACCAATGCAAATAGCATTATAAACAACATGCGTTTAACACTTTGCATTTACGGATTTGTAGGTGGTTATGGAGAAATTATTGTTAGCAATAATACCATAGCAAATATAGCAGGAACTGGCGTTTTAACTAGTTCGGGAGTAAGAGCAATTAGCTTTCAAGGTGGTGGAGCATCTCCATACATTTATAATAATTTAATTTATAACATATCATCGGCTGGAGCTCAAGTTGGACCTATAACAACTACCTTAATGGGTATTGGTTTGGTTTCGTCTGCCGAAACTGGTCAATCGTATATTGGATACAATAAAGTTTATAATTTGAGTGCTTTAAACACCACTGCTAATGTAGTTCCCACTGGAATTGTGGTAGATAATAGTACCAATAACGGAATTGTAGAAGGGAATATTGTTTACAATATTACTTGCCCTTCAACTGGTGCAAGTGCCTTTATACATGGCATTTACATAGTTGGTTCAGTTAAAAACTGGATTTTTAGAAACAACACTATTTCTATTACCAATGGAACCAATACCAATGCAATAATTATAAGAGGAATTTCGGATAACGCAGCTGGAAATATTACCAACTACTTTAACAACACAGTTTATATTGGAGGAACGGCTAGTTCAGGTGCATTAAACTCGTTTGCTTTTGAACGCAGAGCAGCAAACTTGATTAGTTTGAGAAATAATTTATTTTACAATGCAAGAACAGGTGGAACTGGAATACATGCTGCTATTGGAAATATACCTGCTGCGCCAACTACTAATTGGACAAACAATACATCAAACTATAATTTATTATTATCAGCAAATGCTTCATCGGTTGGAGCTTGGGGAAGTACATTTACACCTCAAACTTTAGCACAATGGCAAACCAGCTCATTAGGCGATTTAAGCAGTTGGGCTGAAACATCAACCATTGTTCCTGCAAATTCATTGTTTAAAAACTTAACCAATGGCGATTTAACAATAGATTCAACCAATGCTTTATGTTGGTATGCGCATGGAAAAGGGATTGCCATAGTAAATAATACAGTAGATATTCAAAATCAAAATAGAAGTACTACCATTGCAACAGGAACTGTTGATATTGGTGCAGATGAGTTTACTACAACCACAATTCCACCAATAGCTACCGAATCAGCTGCACCTAATAATAATACCACTACCGATTATATATTTGGAAGCAGAAAAGTAGCTAGTATTACTTGGGGTTCTTTAGGTTTAACGCCTACTTCGGTAGCTGTTAGGTTTTATTCAGGAGTAAATGCACCAAATTTATTAAGCTCAAAAACACAATTTAATGGTTATTACACTGTTACTCCTACCAGCGGTATTTCATACGATTATTTACCAACTTTTACTTTCGATTCTGCCATGTTTGGAAACACAAATGGCTCGGCAACTGCTAAAATTGCTTACTACCAACCAACTGTTTGGAACTTAGAAAGTAGTAGTAATTATAGTGTTAGTAATTTAGCACTAATTGGCGGCACATCTTTAATTGCAAGCACATTACCTGCTAATTTTACAGGAACCAGTAATACCAATCCTTTACCTGTAAAACTGGTAAGTTTTGATGCTAAAAACAACCAAAAAAATGTGTTGGTTAATTGGGTAAGCAGCCAAGAAATAAATGCAAGTAGGTATGAATTAGAAGTTAGTGAGAACGGAACTATTTTTACTAAAATAAATACCACTAAAGCCAAAGGCAATTCAAACACATTAACCAATTATAGTTATTTCCACCAAAATGCATTTGAACAACTAAATGCTAAAATATTGTATTACAGACTAAAAATGATTGACAATGATGGTACGTTTGAATATGCGAAAACAGTAACTGTAAGCCAAAATAAGGCCAATCAAACTTTAGTTTCGGTTTATCCAAATCCATTAACTGAAACTACTGCATTAACAATTAATACTACTGAAAATGAAGAATTTGTAATTTCAGTATTTAACTTAAGTGGCAGACAAATTTTGAGTAAAACAGTTGGTTGTAACATGGGTGAAAACACAATTAGTTTAAGTGAATTGAATGGTTTAACTAAAGGCATTTATTTTATAAATATTGCTGGTACAAATTACAATAATAGCATTAAGCTAGTGAAGTAATTTATTCGGATTTAAAATAACAAGCCGACTTAGAAATTATTTTTAAGTCGGCTTTTTTGTTAAACTTATTCTACTTCGTTTGTGATTATTATTTCAATCTTTTTATTTCTATTACAAATCAATTTCAATTTATTTACATCAATTAATTCGAATGAAATTTGGTAAAATTCGTCTAATACAGCAATACCTTTAACCTCTAAAGTAATTAAATCTACTTGAAAAATTTTAGACTCTCTTATTTTTAAGTCTTTATCTACCAAACAAACAATTAATGTATTACAAAAGATAAAAGTTTCGTCTTTAAAATAAGTTGATTCAAATAAAGGAATACCAGGCAATGATTGAAATTTAAGCAATGTTGGTCCATGCCATCTACTATTATTAAATTCATCTTCAGGAATAATTTCCATTGCTTCAATCTTTACAAAATCATTTTCATAAAAAGGAAACCAAATATTAAAATCATTTTCCTCTAATTCAGTCTCTTGTCCATTATTTTTATTAAAAAATAAATTGCCAATTGAAATAACAGCAAAAAACATAAATACAACAATTATCAAAGGAATAATACAAATAATTGTAATACCCCAAGCTACTAAAACCAAACTATTATTTGTGCTAGTCTGCAAAAATTTAGGTTTTGTTACAATTTGTTCTATTTTAAAATTTGATAATCGTATTGGTGTTTGATCATTTTTTAAAATATCACAAAGTACTTCAAACTAGTAAATTAAACTTTGAGCAGATTTTAAAAAACAAACAAAAATAGCCTTTCATTGTATTATATTTGCAAGCTATTTATTAAAATTACATAGCTCTATACAATTAATGGCAAAGAAAACCGAAGATAAATGTTCGTTTTGTGGACGTGGAAGAAATGAAGTGCAATTTTTAATTGCTGGATTAGATGCACTAATTTGTGAAGATTGCACCAAACAAGCTTATAGAATTATTAGTGAAGATGCCGATGTTAAGTCATCAACACCATTAAACAAACTAGTTTTACTTAAACCTGCTCAAATTAAAGCACATTTAGATGAATACGTAATTGGCCAAGATGAAGCCAAAAAAGTACTTTGTGTGGCAGTTTACAATCACTTTAAACGTTTACTTTCAAAAAGCAAAAAAGGCGATATTGAAATAGAAAAAAGTAATGTGATGTTAGTAGGCGAAACAGGTACAGGTAAAACATTGCTAGCCAAAACATTAGCCAAAGTACTAGATGTGCCTTTCTGTATTGCTGATGCTACTGTAATTACCGAAGCTGGCTATGTGGGCGAAGATGTGGAAAGTATTTTAAGCCGTTTGTTACAAGCTGCTGATTACAATGTAGAAGCAGCGGAACGCGGAATTGTATATATTGACGAAATTGATAAAATTAGCCGCAAAAGCGATAACCCAAGCATTACTCGCGATGTGAGTGGCGAAGGTGTACAACAAGCTTTACTCAAAATTTTAGAAGGAACCATTGCAAATGTACCTCCACAAGGTGGCCGAAAGCATCCTGATCAAAAAATGATTCAAATAAATACCAGCAATATTTTATTTATTTGTGGTGGTGCTTTTGATGGCATTGACAGACACATTGCACGCAGGTTACAAACTCAAGCAATTGGTTTTAAAAACGAAGATGATTTGGGCAAAGTAAACGATAAAAATATGTTGCAATACATCAGTCCGGCCGATTTAAGAAGTTTTGGTTTAATACCAGAAATTATTGGTCGCTTGCCTGTTTTATGTCATTTGAACCCTTTAGATAAAGAGGCGCTTCGCAATATTTTAACCGAACCAAAAAATGCTTTAACCAAACAGTATAAACACCTGTTTGATTTAGAAAAAATAGATTTACAATTTACTGATGAAGTCGTTGAATTAATTGTTGATACAGCATTTGATTTTAAATTAGGAGCACGTGGATTGCGAAGTATTTGCGAAGCCATTATGCTTGATTTAATGTACGATGCGCCCGATTTAGCCAATAAAGGCAAAATCGTAATTGATTTGGAGTATGCAAAAAGTAAAATTGAAGCATTGAAATACAAAACAATTCAAGCAGCTTAGTTTTTAGCAATAAATATTTTATAATTACAAAGCCTTTATTTTCCATAAGATAAAGGCTTTGCTGTTTATGTTTCAGAATGTTTAAAAAAAGCGCAATTCTTGCCTAAATAATTGTTTTTATTTGTAAATATTATTAGAAAAAAATGAATCAATACGAAGAATTACTAAAGCATGTATATACTATAGGTGCCGAAAAAAGCGACAGAACTGGAACTGGAACACGTAGTATTTTTGGAGCCCAAATCAGATTTGATTTAAGCCAAGGTTTTCCGTTAATTTCTTCAAAAAAAGTTCATTTAAAATCAATTATTTACGAATTACTTTGGTTTATAAAAGGCGATACCAATACCAAATATTTAACCGATAACGGGGTAAAAATTTGGGACGAATGGGCTGATAAAGATGGAAATCTTGGACCAGTTTATGGCCATCAATGGCGCAATTGGCCTAAACCTGATGGTGGAACTATTGACCAATTAAGCGAAGTAATTGAAACTTTAAAAAACAATCCAGATAGCCGCAGAATTATAGTTAGTGCGTGGAATGTGGCCGATTTACCTAAAATGGCTTTGATGCCTTGCCATGCCTTTTTTCAATTTTATGTTGCCAATGGCAAATTAAGTTGCCAATTGTACCAACGCAGTGCAGATATGTTTTTAGGTGTTCCATTTAATATTGCAAGCTATGCTTTGTTAACTTTAATGATAGCCCAAGTTTGTAATTTAGAGCCAGGCGATTTTATTCATACATTTGGCGATGCGCACATTTATAGCAACCATTTTGAGCAAGTTGAATTACAATTAAGTAGAGATATTAGACCTTATCCTACTATGAAAATCAATAAAGAAGTAAAATCTATTTTTGATTTTAAATACGAGGATTTTGAACTTGAAAATTACAACCCACATCCAGCCATAAAAGGAGCAGTAGCCGTTTAATATGAACTTCCCTTCCGCCTTAATAGAAGAGGCTGTAAATCAACTCTCAAAATTCCCTGGTGTTGGCAAAAAATCGGCATTACGCATGGTTTTGCATATTTTAAAGCAAGAACCTCAAGATGTAATAAAATTGGCGCAAGCAGTTGAACAAGTTAGGACTTTAATAAAATACTGTAAACGATGCCATAATGTTAGCGATGGTGAGTTATGCAATATTTGCCAAAGCCATAAACGCAATAGCGAATTGGTTTGCGTGGTAGAAGATTTGCGCGATGTGATGGCTATTGAAAATACATCACAATTTAATGGCTTATACCATGTTTTAGGAGGTGTAATATCACCCATAAATGGTATTGGGCCCGATGATTTGAAAATAGCATCTTTAATTTCAAGAGCAGAAACTGAAGATATTAAAGAATTGGTAATTGCATTAAGTGCTACTCCCGAAGGCGATACCACCACATTTTATATTTCAAAAAAATTAGCACACTTACCCTTACAAATTAGCACCATTAGCCGAGGTATTTCAATTGGTGGCGAATTAGAATATGCTGATGAGATTACCTTAGGACGAAGTATAGTAAGCAGAGTTCCATATGGTAGGTAAATGGTAATTGTATTTAAAACAAAAAAGGCAGCAATTTATAATTGCTGCCCATTTATTTAATCCCAAGGACTCTTTTTAACTTTTAAGGAATCAACAGCGTCCCATGGGCTAACCTCGCTAGGAGTATCAAAATTTTTGTCTTCTATATAGATTTCTATTTTTTTATCATATTCCCACATATAAAACCAAAGAGGAAATAAATAAAACCAACCAGTCAGAAATTTGTAAACGTTAAAATCTCGCTGAATTTTCTCACGTGCCACAACCTTACCTCTACCGTCTTTTATTTCAATTACTTTCTTTTGCGGGAGCCCTGAACGTTGAAAACCAACTTTACTATTTGACATGCCTTTAAACTTCTTATCTACATAAATATAATAAGGTTTACTTTTATCGGAAACAGTTACTATTGAATTAGCACATGAGGTAAATAAAACAATAACTACGATTAAATAAATGATTGAATCTCTCATTGGATTTATCGTCTAAATAAAATTTCTACACGAAATAAGATTCCATAAGTATAGCCATCGCTTCTTTTAATGAAGCTTTGAGTAGCATGGTTATAAAAACTTTCAGCACTTACATCGTAAAATCCTTGTACATAATTTGCTGAAACCCTCACAGAAGTAGAACCTGTTCTGTTAAAAATATACCCGCCACCAGCATTTACCATAAGCCCGTAACCACTAGTATTATTTGTTAGACTACCATAATTAGGATCATATGCTTTATAATTTAAGTCGGTACGAGAAAATGATATACCACCGCCCACAAATGGGGTAGTACTTTTATTGTATAATGGTTTATTCATTTCCAAGTTTAAACCTATTAAATTTGCTTCTTTGCTAAATAACCAGAAAGGCTTAATATCAAATATATAATCGCGCGAATCGAAACTCCAACTTAAACTTAAACCGGAAGGTGGATACGCACTTGATTGTTGGCCCATTAAAGCCATTCCATTAATTCCAATACCAAAACTATTATTACTTTCTTTTTTCTTTAATTCTTGACTTTCTTGATTGGTAACTGAGTAAATATCATCTATAGTAGTAGCTTTAACTTCACTTCCAATATTTTGACCAACACGCTGCAAAATGGGGTCTAAATCGTCTGGTGTCAGTGCTTTTAATTGGTCAAACCAAACTTTTGTACCAGTATTAACATCAAACATTTGAACATTAACAATAACCATTTCGCCCAATCTATTTAATGTTCCCATCACTAAGTATTGAGCATTTTTAGCCTTGGCAGCTAATTTTGCCGTTTCTAAATCATCCATGGTATAAATCAAGGTATCGCTAGCTGATTGGTTAATTACTTGATATTTACCCGTATTTTCCATATAACCTTTTAATAATTTGGTAGTCGAAACTTTAAAATCGGCCTTTAAATTAATTGTTTCAAACCATGGCATAAAAACTTTTTTCTGAGCACCTGCATTTAAAAAAGCAAAAACACTTACTATGAAAATAGTTATTTTTATAACTGAACTGCGCATATTATTTATATATAATTAAACGAAAATAAATTAAAAATTACTGTAAAACAAAATTTTAAAACTTATCAAATAAGCCAAATGATACAGTTCCTGCGCCAATACCAACGTCTGTATAAATACCAAAACTTTTTTTTACTAGATACCTGGTACCAAAATTAATGCCATAAATACTATATGTATCTTTGTAAAAGCTATTGCTTTGGTATATGGTTCCAAGTGATAAATTAATATATGGATCAAAATAATCGCTTGACGACAAATGAAAACCCAACCTTAATGCATACAAATTCATTGGATTTTCTAAATAACCACTTTCAACATTAAACATTGACCTCCCTAAAACACCTCCTAAACTTACATTATCTGACAATGAGTAGTCCAATGCAATTGAACCCAGCATATTGCTTGAAATATTACTGTATCGATATCCTCTAACTCCCCAAATAACTCCGGCACTAGTAAATACATTTCCTTGTTCGTGGGCTTGGGCTTGCAAAGGCTTTGAATTACCTACTAACAAAACAAATGTTACCAATAACAAAACTATTTTTTTAATCATAAACAAAACAACTACTTTATCAAAAGTATAAATTAATATTAAAAAACAAAGGTTTAATTACAAAAAATATTTCCCGTAATTGCACCTTTATTCATGACAAAAAAAACAATAGCTATCATTGGGGGTGGGCCTTCGGCTTTAATGCTTGCAGCTCAAATAAATACTGAAAAGTATGAAGTAACATTATTTGAAAAAAACTTTGCAGTTGGACGTAAATTTTTGGTAGCTGGAGATGGTGGTTTAAACATTACGCATAGTGAAGTTCCTCAAGAATTTATTCAAAAATATACTCCCAATAAATTTATTAAACCTTTTTTTGAGTTATTTAATAACGACCATTTAAGAGATTGGCTATATGATATTGGTATAGAAACATTTGTAGGCAGCAGTAAAAGGGTTTTTCCTGAAAAAGGTATAAAGCCCATCGAAGTGTTAAATGCCATAATTAGTAAAATAACAGCCAATAATATAACAATCAAAACACAACACGAATGGTTAGGATGGGAAAACGAAAACCTTTTATTTAAAACACCAACTGAAAACACAAAAGTTAAACCTGATTACACCATTTTTGCGCTTGGTGGAGCAAGTTGGGCAAAAACAGGTTCTGACGGTAATTGGATAAATTTATTTAACCAAAAAAATATCAAAACCGTGCCTTTTCAAGCATCTAATTGTGGCTTTCAAATTAATTGGCCACCAGAATTTATCACCGAAAACGAAGGTTTGTATTTAAAAAATATTGCGGCTACTTGTGGCAGCTTAACTAAAAAGGGAGAACTTGCTATTACTAAATTAGGACTTGAAGGTGGCGCCATTTATGCCTTGAGCCATAAAATTAGAACTCAGTTAAACGCCAAAAAGGAAGCAGATTTACTCATTGATTTTAAACCAACCTTACAACTTTATGCCATTGAAAAAAAGTTGAGCAATGAGTCAAAACCAACTTCCGATATTTTAAAGTACGACTTAAATATGCCTGCGCCACAAATTGCATTGCTCAAAACTTATTTGAGTAAAGAAGCATTTTTAAGTGCGGAGCAATTAGCCGAAAACATCAAAGCTTTTCCTTTAAAAATTACTGGCACAGCACCAATTGACGAGGCAATTTCCACTGTTGGAGGTATTGCCCTAACCGAAGTAAATACTTACTTAGAGTTAAATAAAATGCCAAATCATTTTTGTTTGGGCGAAATGCTTGATTGGGATGCACCAACAGGAGGTTATTTGCTACAAGCTAATTTTAGCATGGGTTATTATTTGGCAAATTATTTTAATACTTCTATTTAATTAACAACTAGTTTATATACTATCAATATATTTGCTTTGTGAAAAATACATTTTTTATAGCATTGCTATTGGTTTTTGGCTTTAACGCTTGCGCGCCAAAGCTAACACTTACCAATACCCAAACTCAAAACATAAAAATTAACAAAGACTCTCTGCAAATGCGAGATGAGTTGGCTTTTAAAACCATTGCGCCTTACAAGGCTAGGCTTGATAGCTCTATGAATGAAATTTTGTGTTACAATAACCAAGACTTGAAAAAGGATTTACCCGAAGGCACATTAGGAAATTTTGTTTGCGATGAATTGATGTTTTACGCAGAATTATCTAGAAGACGTTCCTCAGTAATAATACCAAAATCAGATTTTTGCATATATAACAATGGTGGGTTACGCGTTGGAAGCATCGCCAAAGGCAATATAACAGTTGGTAAAATTTTTGAATTAGCACCATTTGACAATGAATTAGTGGTAGTAGCCTTAGATGGTAAATATTGCAAACAATTATTTGATTTAATGGCTCAAAACAATGGTGCTCCTTGCTCTAAAGAATTACGTTTTGATATTGAAAACAATAAGGCTGTAAATATTACCATCAATGATCAACCATTTGATGAAAATGCAGGTTATAATATTCTTACAAACGATTATGTGGCAAGCGGTGGCGATAAAACAGAACCAATGAAATATGCCAAATCAGTTACATCGTTAAATTTAATGGTGCGCGAGGCATTGATAAAACAATTAAGAAACAGAAATAAAAGTGCTCAACCAATAAATATTCAATTAGATGGAAGAATTAAACAAATCAAATAGACGCGATTTTATAAAAAAATCGGGTATTTTATTGGCGGGTTCTGCTTTTATGGCTTCGCCAATTAATCAATTATTGGCAGCTAATGGTACTACCAAATTAACCATTTTACACACCAACGATTGGCACAGCCGCATTGAACCATTTGACAAAACAGATAAAAACAATGCAGGAATGGGTGGAGCAGAATTTAGAGCTGCATTGATAAAAAAATACCGTGCAGAAAACGAGAATATTTTGCTACTTGATGCTGGCGATATATTTCAGGGCACGCCTTACTTTAATTTTTATGGTGGCGAATTAGAATATAAACTAATGAGTCAAATGGGTTACGATTGCGTAACACTTGGAAACCACGATTTTGACAATGGAATAGATGGTTTATTTAAACAAATGCCGCATGCTACCTTCGATTTTGTGAACTGCAATTACGATTTTAAAGACACACTGCTTGAAAACAAAGTTTTACCCTATAAAATTTATAAAAAAGGTGGTTTAAAAATTGGCGTTACCGGAGTTGGAATTGAATTAAAAGGCTTGGTTCCTGAAAAATTGTATGGCAAAATTAAATACAACGATCCTGTAGAAAACTTAAATAAAGTAGCAGCTTATTTAAAACTAGAAAAAAAGTGCGATTTGATAATTTGTTTATCGCACCTTGGTTATAATTATAAAGAAGGTAAAATAGGAGATTTAAGCCTTGCACCTCAAACGAAACATGTAGATTTAATAATTGGCGGTCATACGCACACATTTTTAAAAGAACCAACTTTGGTTAAAAACGCAGTTGGAAAAGAAGTAATAGTAAACCAAGTTGGATGGGCTGGATTGGCATTAGGTAAAATTGATTTTACTTTCAACAACCAACAAATCAACGGGTTTATACACACATCAAATAATGTTGATATTGTAGATACACACATTTAATGTTGAAAACATAGTGTTTACAAGGCTTTGCAACTGTTTGATTATCATCATTAATATTTTATTGAACGCATAAAGCAACACACATTTTGTAAACAAATTGGATGCATTTTTGCAACAAAAAAATAACAGAAAAATATTTATGGCTATAAATCAGCACCAAAAGTTTTTTTTACCACAATTCGAATAATATTGTTGAAAAAAACTTTTTAGTGTAAACTTTTTAACACACTTTTACAGTCGGAAAAAGGTATGAATATTATGAGTGAACAGTCGTGTGAAACAGTGTGGAATAATTGCTTGAAATTGATTCAAGATAATGTGAACCCTCAAAGCTTTAGAACTTGGTTTGAGCCAATCAAACCCATTAAATTAGACAATAAAATACTTACCATTCAGGTTCCAAGCCAGTTTTTTTACGAATGGTTAGAAGAACATTACGTTAGCCTATTGAAAAAAACCCTAAAACAAATTTTGGGTACAGGCGCACGTTTGGAATACAATATTATAGTTGAAAACGGCACCTCTAATTCAAATCCTTATATAGTAAATTTACCTGGTAGCCAAAGTTCTAAAATGGACTCACAAGAGGCTGGCTTAGGAAATGCTATGAATGCTAATATCAAAAATCCATTTGTTATTCCAGGTTTAAAAAAGGTAAATATTGACGCCAACTTAAACCATAACTTAACTTTTGATAATTATATTGAAGGCGATAACAACCGTTTAGCTAGAGCAGCTGGTATGTCGGTAGCTTCAAAACCAGGTGGAACTGCATTTAATCCATTGATGTTTTTTGGTGAAACGGGTATGGGTAAAACCCATTTAGTACATGCTATTGGTAATATGGTAAAACAAAACAATAAAAATAAAATTGTATTGTATGTGCCTATTGAAAAATTCACCAATCAGTTTGTAGAAGCCATTCGCAATAACTCAAATCAAGATTTTTTAAACTACTACCAACAAGTAGATGTATTGATTGTAGATGATGTCCAGTTTTTAGAAAACAAACAAAAAACACAAGAAATTTTCTTTACCATATTTAACCATTTACACCAACAAGGCAAACAGTTAATTTTAACCAGCGATAGAGCTCCAAAAGACTTAAAAGGTATGGACGAGCGTTTGTTAAGCAGGTTTAAATGGGGTTTATCAGCTGATATACAATCACCTGATTTTGAAACACGTTTGGCCATTTTAGAACACATGATGTATAATGATGGTATTAACTTACACAGAGATGTGGTAGAATATGTAGCACATAATATAAATACGAATGTGCGCGAACTACAAGGTGCTTTGGTGAGTTTGTTAGCACAATCATCATTAAACAAAAAAGAAGTAACGCTTGATTTAGCTAAGCAAATTTTGAAGAACTTTGTAAAGAACAATACCCGTGAAATTTCAATTGAATTTATTCAGAAATTGGTTTGTGATTATTTTACCATTCCAGTAGAACAAGTAAAATCAAAAACTAGAAAACGCGAAATAGTTCAAGCTCGTCAAATAAGCATGTATTATGCAAAAGATTTAACCAAATCATCGTTAAAAACCATTGGAATGCACTTTGGTGGTCGCGATCACTCAACAGTAATTCATGCTTGCCAAACGGTTAACGATTTAATGGAAACTGATAAAAAATTCAGAGCCGATATTGAAGAAATTGGCAAAAGAATAAAAATGAATTTAGTTTAAAAGACTACCTAATAAAACAAAAATCCTGTTTAGTTAAGCTAAACAGGATTTTTTTATTGGTAAGAGGTTAGAATTTAATGCGTTATTTCCAAGCAACCAAATTCAATTTGATTTTCATCTACAAATGAAGCAATCTGATCACAATTTTTCAAAATAATTGAAGATAAATTTACGGTTGAAGTATTACCCAATCTCATCCAAATTATTTTAGGAGGATAACTATACAATGTTACTAAATCGTAAAAGTCTGTGTCAAATGTAACAATATGATACTGGTTACTTTTAGCAAATTGCCATATTTCTCTATCTGAAGAAAATTGCAAATCAAAGTCCTTTACATGTCTAGCATTTGGAAAAGTGTCTTTTAAAAGATTTACAACTCTAAATGATATATTTTGATCAAAAAGCAATCTCATGAAGCAAATCTAATTCTATGCTCTCTGTCCGCAGCATAAGCTAAAGCAGCTTTAATGTCATCCTCGTTTAATTCTGGGTAATCCTGAATAATATCCAAGTTTGACATGCCAGAAGCAAGCCAATTGAGAATATCAAAAACAGTAATTCTCATTCCTCTAATACAAGGTTTTCCAAATCTTACATCAGAATTAATCGTAATAATTTCAGAATAATGTTTCATTACTTCAAAGATAGTAAACTAATTTTAAATGCAATAGAATTAGGATATCACACTTTTCCTAAAAATACATTTTACAAACAAAAATTCCTGCTATCACACAAACAAAATCTACCAAAAGCATAATGCTTAGCGTATAGCGACTGTCTTTAATATTTACCGAACCAAAATACAATGCTACCACATAAAAAGTAGTTTCAGCTGCACCTTGAAACAAACAAGATAATTGGCCAGTAAGACTATCTGGACCATAGGTTTTCATAGCATCGAGCATAAAACCACGTGAACCACCTGCACTGAAAGGACGCATAATGGCAACAGGAATTGCATTGATCACTTGTGGGTCAACTTTAAAAACGTTTAACAACGAAGTAATTCCTCCCATTACTATATTCATTAAACCTGAATTACGGAAAATACTTAAAGCCACCAGCATGGCAATCATATAAGGCAATACGCGCACACCTGTTGTAAAACCATCTTTAGCACCATTAACAAACGAGTCGAAAATATTGGTATTATTGGCTTTAAACACTTTTTCGTTTAAAATACCATACCCAATTATGGCTAAAATAATAAATAACAAAACACCATTACTCAAATTGCCCGTAAAGTGAAATTTTTCAATTCCATCTAATTTATTTACATAAAATAAAACCAAACCAATTAAAGCACTCACTGCTGTTACAAATCCAATAACTACTAAATTAATCAAGTTAATTCGTTGTTTGATACTTACAAAAATTAAAGCTGCCAATGTTCCTACAAACGAAGTAATAATGGTTGGCAACATAATATCTGAAGGGTTTACCGCATTTTGCGCTGCTCTATAACCAATTATTGAGGTTGGAATTAAAGTTAAACCAGCAGCATGCAAACACAAAAACATAATTTGACTATTAGAAGCCTTTTCTTTATCGGCATTTACTTCCTGCATGCTTTCCATGGCTTTTAATCCAAAAGGAGTTGCGGCATTATCCAATCCTAAAAAATTAGCGGCAAAATTCATGGTCATAAAACCGTAAGCCGCATGTCCTTTGGGCAATTCAGGAAATATTTTTACAAAAAATGGTGTTAATACTTTAGCTAATTTGGTAATGGCATTCGAATCGTTTAATAAATGCAATAAACCACAGAAAAAAGTTAAATAGCCAATTAAGGGCAGCCAAATATCGATTATGGTATTTTTACATGTAACAAAAATGCCATCAGCCGATTGTTTGCCTTTACAAACTTCTACTATTCCGTTATCTAAAAGCCTGTAAACGGTATCGTTTTGAGCAAAACCGGTAGCTTTATTTAATTGCATATTGGCAAATAAAACCGAATCAGTTTGTTGAAAATGAGTTGCCTGAAACTCGGCCACCACCAAAGCATCGTTTTGTTTTCCATTAACCAATTGGCCAAGGTTATACATTTGGTTGCTGCCAAGCATATAAAAAATAAAAATAATGCTTAACGCTATAATAAAAGACCAAAATCTACTTAATGCCATGCTTTAAAAAAATGAATTATGAAAATTTAAAATAAAGTGGAATGATAGAATATTTTTTATAAATTTCTAATAAATTTTATCCAAATGATGTGGTTTTAGTAAAAGTAAAGATTTAATTATTTGATAAAAAAATTACTTTCTAGTACAAATTTCTAATAATATGTTCTTAAAAATTTTAGCCCTTTACAGTTCAAAAAAATGGATTATCTAATGTTGTTTTACTCAATGGTAGTTGACTTAAGTTGCGACCTATAACTTGAAAAAATACTTGATTTAGAAACAAAGCCAATATAAATTCCATTATCAGCTACAGGTAAATTCCATGCCCCTGTTTCGTCAAAAATTTTCATTACACTTTCCATGCTTTGATTAGCGGAAATGACGGCTGGCGCAGGATTCATCAAATCGCGAACTATTATTTTTTCATAAAGTTCCGTTTTAAAAATTATTTCTCTAATATTATCTAAAATAATAATTCCCAACAACTTGTTATTGCTATCTAAAACAGGGAAAATATTGCGTTTTGATTGAGCTATAACATTTACCAATCCACCTAAATTAAGTGAAGCTAAAACAGCCTGAAAATTGGTTTCAATTAAGTTAGATGTTGAGATGGTAGCCAATATGTTTTGGTCTTTATCATTGGTAAAAACTTTTCCACTTAAAGCTAATTTTTTTACATCCATAGAGTATGGTTCAAAATATTTTGAAATGGCAAAACTTATAGAAGATACAATCATTAAGGGAATCATTAAAGTGTAGCCTCCGGTAATTTCAGCAATTAAAAATATGGCAGTTAAAGGTGCATGATACAATCCACTTAAAATACCCGCCATGCCTACAATGGTAAAATTACTTTCAGGCAAATTGGTAAAACCTAACATATTTAAAAGCCTTGAAAAGAAAAAACCTAAATAGGCGCCTACAAATAAAGAAGGTGCAAAATTACCTCCATTACCTCCACTTCCTAAAGTTAATCCTGTAGCTATTGATTTAATAAAAATAAGTAATCCAACAAAAACCAAAACAACCACTTCATTGCCTCTAAATTTTTCGAAAAAACTGTTTATTAAAATATCTTCAGGTTGTTGCAAGGCAAGATGTTTAATGCTTTGATAACCCTCGCCAAATAAGGATGGAAATGCAAAAATTAAACCTGCTAACAAGAGCCCTCCTATTATTACATTAGGATACGTTTTTTGCTTACGCTTGCTAAATAACCCTTCAATTTTCGAAAAAGTACGTGAATGGTAAACAGATATTAATCCAGCAAAAACACCTAGTAAAATATATTGCGGAACATTGTTACAATTAAAGGGCATTTGTAAGCTAAAGCTCAATAAAATATCATCTTGCAAAATAATTTTAGAGATGAGTGCACCTGTAGCAGCCGAGATAATTAAAGGTGTAAAGGCCGAAATACTAATATCAACCAACAGTACTTCTAAAGCAAATAAAACTCCAGCTATGGGAGCATTAAAAGTAGCACCAATACCTGCTGCTATTCCGCAAGCCAATAAAAGTGTTCGTTCGCTATAACTTAAATTATAGGTTTTGGCATAATTACTTCCAAATGCAGCACCAGTAAGTACAATAGGTGCCTCCAACCCCGCTGAACCACCCAAACCAACTGTTAAAGAACTTGTGGTAATTTGCGCATACATTTGTTCTTGCGGCAGCAAGCTCGATTTTTTGGCAATAGCATAATGAATATGTGAAAGTCCCTTTTCTAACTTTCCTTTTAACAAATTCTTTATGACTATAACTGTTAAAAAAATGCCTATTAATGGAAAAAACAAAAAAAGGTATTTGTAATTTCCTAACCCCTTGTAAGTAGAAGCAAGGTAGATGGCATGTACTGCTGTTTTTAAAACAATGGCAGCTAAACCTACAGATAAGCCGACTAATACGCTAGAAAGTAAAATAAACTGCTTATTAGTAAGCCTAAATTGAATCCACTCTATAACGGAGTGCATTTTCTTTATTAGCTTAAATTCCATTAAGCAAATTTAACAAGTTTATTTACTTGTAGGTTATCTTTTCCTCGAAAAATAGAGTACAGCAATAATAATGGCGGCAATTAAACTGATGATATAAAAAATATTTCCATTGCCGTTGGCAACCCTAGCAAACCGGTAAATAATTATTATTACCATAACAATTCCGATTAGAACACTTTTTATAGAGCTTCCAGAATCAGACGAAGGAGTGCTGTTTTCACCATAACTATTTTCAGGTATTTTGTTTAAAGCCTCATCAATATCGGCCTTTGCATAACCTTTAATTAATAAACTACTTATTATTTCATCTTTACTAAAACCACCATCTAAATATTTTTGAATATCACCTTCTAAATTGGATAAATCTACCATTATTTATTTTTTTAACTGCAATTAATACTGTTTTTTTATAAAAGCAAAACTTTTTGATTTTCAGCTAATTTTATATATGTACAATCATTTAATTTTTTCGGTAGAAAAAGAAAAACGTGATAAGTTTATAAAAACCTGTCACGTTTTAAACCTAAAATTTCATTTGTAACCTAATATTAAGCCTCCGGCTAGTTAAATAATTGGGTACGGCCCATGTTTGTGCGGTAGCATCTTGCAGCCAAGTATAACTAATGGTATTATCAACACCTAATAAATTAAATACATCTAAGGCAAGATTGGCATATTTAATATGTCGCTTTAAGAAAGAATTACGCTGAGAGGCTTTTAATTTTTCAGGAATCAAATCTTTGGTAAAACCAATATCTACCCTGCGGTAACTTGGCATAGAGTTTACATCGTTATACCTGTTGCGGTCAGGAATTCCAAATGGAAAACCACTACCATAAACCAACATTAAATTTACTTTATACTTATCATTGCTTGGCAAATAATCTTGAAAGAAAATAGCAAACTGAAATGCTTGATTGGTTAATCTTGGAATATATCTTTCACTTTCTTTCACGCCTTGGGTAGTAAACTGATTGCTAATTATTTCTTTGGTATCCATTAAGCTTAAACTAGCCCAACTTTCGGTTCCTCTTACAAATTCCCCATTTACCCTAAAATCAACACCTGTGGCATATCCTCTTGAGGTATTATCGGCAAAATAACGAATGCGCACATTGTCAATTTCGTATGGAATTAAGTTACTCAAATCTTTATAATAAGCTTCAGCAGTAAATTTAAAAGGGCGTTTCCAAGCCTTAAAATTCATTTCAGCGCCAAGTACATAATGAATTGATTTTTGTGATTTTATGTTATCATTTAATTCCCCTTGGAAATTACGCAATTCACGGTAAAAAGGCGTTTGGTAATACCAACCATACGAGGCTTTGATTACCCAATTTTTACGCATTTTTTTTACCCAATTGGTATCATTTTTACTGTTATCTAAAACTTGTTTGTTATGTTTTCTATTGGGTTCAAAAGCAAACTGAAACCTAGGACTGATTACATTTTCGTTGGTGTAACTCCACCAATTGCTGCGCACACCATAAGTAAAAACCATATTGCTGTTTCTATCAATAACCATGGTATTTTGCACATAACCATTTAGCCTAAATGTATTCAAACTTAACTGAGTTCGTAAATAATCAGGTAAGGTAATATTGCCATTGGCATCTAAAGTAGGTTGGGCAAAACCTGCGCTATCTCTGTAATTCCATTCCTTAAGTCTATCGTTAATATTTTCAGTTTGTACAAAAGCACCCCATTGAATATTGTGTTTTCCTTTATCGTAATTACCTCTATGGCCAATATTAATAACCGTTGCTTCAATTCCATTACGGGCGTTATTTATAAAATAACCAACACCTCTAAGCGATTTTGCTCTTCCAAAATTGCTACTACTTTGGTCGGTTTCTAATTCACTTAATCTATATGCACCTTCAATGGTAAAAATTTCATTTTCGTTGCTATAAAATGTAGAACCAATTAACTTTAATTGCAGCCTACGTGTTGGATTATAAACCAAACTAGCTGCACCTGTTGCTGTTCGGTATTCCATTAAATCGGCACCACCAAAATACACATTAAGTTGTAAAGCTTGTTTCACTGTTCCAAAAGTAGTTTGCCTATCGGTAGGTACTAAAAAATACCTGTTTTGAGCATAACTTCCTAAAATACTCAAGCTTAAATCAGACCTAAAATGATACGTTAAAAGTGATTGCACATCAGTAAACGAAGGTTGGTAATCGCCTTTGGTATCGAGGGTTGAAACCACATATTTATTACTCCAATACCTGGCTCCAATTAAATAAGTAAAACGCAAATTCTTTGAAGCACCTTCGGTTGCAGCTTGCACTCCTAATAATCCAATATTTATGGATGAAGTAATTTTTTTAGGCGTTTTGTATTTAATATCTAATACCGAACTCATTTTATCGCCATATTTGGCTTCAAATCCACCTGCACTAAATTTGATACTTTTTACCAAATCAGAATGTATAAAACTTAAACCTTCTTGCTGACCACTTCTTGGCAAAAAAGGCCTGTATATTTCAATATCATTTACATAAACTAAATTTTCGTCAAAATTTCCTCCACGCACATTGTATTGCGCACTTAATTCATTGTTAGAAGAAACACCGGGTAAAGTTTTTAAAATTTGTTCAACTCCAGGCATTGGAGCCGGATTAATGGTTAATTGCCTTGAATCTATGGTAAATGTACTAGCTTGTTCACGGTATCTTTCATCTTTAACAATAAAATCTACTAAAGTTAGACTAATATTTAAGCGTGGACTTAATTCGTATTTTTGGTTTGGAGCCAATGCAGGTAAACTAAATGTTTGCCCTTTTTGACTAAAATAATTAAACTTTAACTCAACAGCATTATTGGCATCTACCAAAATTTTATAAAAACCATCTTCATTGGTAACCACAGTATTTTTTTGGCCAATTACCGAAACAGTAACACCTTCGGCCAATTGCCCCATGCTATCCTTAACTGTACCACTAATAATTGCCTTATCGTTTTGAGCTTTAACTGCAATAGAAATACCCAATACAAGGAGTAAAAAACAAAAGATTTTTTGCATTAATAAATTTAAAATATAGAGTAGAGTATTTACTATTGTTTTTTAGGTTTAAATGAGAACAAAGGCAATAATAACTGTTTTAGTATAAAATATTGCGTAAACTTTAATTTACACTAATAAATCACCCTGAATTTTATAGTTGCTTCAATTTTCTTTAATTCACTAATCACTTCATTATCATACTTTTTAGAAACATCAGTAATCACATATCCCAAAGTTTCGTTTGTTTTTAAATATTGACCGGTAATATTAATTTTATGTTTAGCTAAAACAGCATTTATTTTAGCTAACAAACCCGGTTTGTTTTGATGAATATGAATAAAACGATGTGAGCCCTGCAAGGCCGGTAACTGAATATCAGGAAAATTCAAACTACGGCTAATATTACCAGTGTTAATGTATTGTATGATTTTTTCACTCGTAAAACTTGCAATGTTTTGTTGTGTTTCTAAGGTATTATTTCTTTGATTAAGCGTTACAATAATTTGACTACTTTGTTTTAGTTTCAAATAATTTTCTTCTTGCTGAAAATCCATTGCGAAGCCAAATAATTTTTTTTGCTGAATCAGTTTTAACACAGCTTGAAACTCCACAGAATCATCATAACTTAAGTTAATTAAACATGCCTTTGGCTGCATTTGCTTTAACTCCTTTTCTACCAAAATAGTTCCGGTATTTTTACTTTGAAGTAGCACCACATAATTCGACTTCTTTAGCAAATCAGTTACCGATTTACAAGCTATTGCATTACCTAATGGTGCGCGGTCTTTTTCATCAAAATAAAGCACATCCATTCCCAAATTCTGCGCTAATACACCCATTAAACTGCCCGCATTTCCATAACCAATTATTCCAATTTTTTTGCCTCGCAATTCGGTATTGGTTTGCCTCGATAATTGAAACATAAAACCCAAACCTAACTCTACCACACTCCGTGTATTGGCGTAAGGCGAACTAAAAATAGGCACTGCCATTTGTTGCGCCATGTTTGTATTAAACTGCTGGTTATTATTACCCCAAACTGCCAAGCTTATTAGTTTAGGAAAACTATTTAAATTAGTTATTTCTTGCTTTAAAGATGAAACAATGATAGAAGCATTTTTCAAATCAGTTAATGCTTTATTCGATAATGAATCGCGTTTGATAACATTGTATCCTTCTAATTTAAAATAAGGTGCTGTGGCAAAAGTTTCTTTACCTAAAAGAACTGCATTTATTCGGCTTTTAGGATAAGAGAGTGCCATAGGCAATTTCATTTTATATAAAATTTCATCTAAGCTTGGAGCAATGTAATCGGCTTTGGCCAATACACGTTCACGAGCTATATTTTCGGTAAAAGCAAAAAACTGTTCAGCCATTCCACTTTCGCGCATTTGGTAATCGGTGTATCCATCGCCAATGGCTATAACCTGTCCTTTTAACTTTAATTGCTTTAGTAATTTTACTTTTCCTCCTTCTTGTGCCAAAGGATTTTCTTCGTGAGAACCAATGATATTATTTTTTTTATCGTAAATAAATGTGTTGGCATAAATGCAATCTTCATCTATAAAAAAACTTTTAACTACGGGCGCAATAAATTCTTTAAATCCACCTGACACAATTAAAACTCGGCCTTGGTATTTTTTAAAAAACTCTTTGTTGCGAGCAAATGATGGTGACACCTTTTTACGTAGCTTATTTACCAACATATTTAAATGGTATTTTTTAGCGGAAAGCAGCGCAATTCGAGCCTTTAACGATTTGTTAAATGGCATTTTTCCATCCATAGCCAAATCAGTTAAATGTTTTATTTGCTCAATAATTGCCTCTTTTTCAGGATCGTTTTTTAAGCTAATGGCAGCCAATTCTTCCATAGCTTCTACTTGCGTAAAAGTGCTATCAAAATCAATTATAAACCAAGGTTGTTGCATGTGGTAAAAATAAATCTATTTACGAACTAATGAACATAAAAAAAGCCGAAGTTTATAAAACTCCGGCTTTTCCATATTTTTTTATCAATTATTGTTTTACAATTTTTTGAGTAACCAATCCTTTATCGCTCATTGCATTTAAAACATAAATACCTGCTGGCAATGTTTCAATATTGATTTGATTACCTGGTAAATTTTGGTCTAATACTATTTTGCCCATTAAATCTAAAACTTGAATACTTTGGCACTCAACCCCGGTAACATAAATATTATTAGAACTTGGGTTAGGGTAAATGGTAAACATATTTTTATTAACTCTTGGAACACCAATTTTACTGCCATCGTAATCAATTACTATAGTAAAATACTCGTGTCCATTAACCAAATTTCCAACTTCAAAACCTTCTAAAGTTCCTAAATTTAATTCAAAAACTCTTTGTCCCCAAAATACAGGATCAGCAATTGGATTAATAGGTACATTTATGATATTTCTATAACCTTTTTGACCAGGTAAAAACTCAACTTTTTGCTGAGCTGGCATATCAAAATGTGTTTTGTTAATTGCGTTTAAGCTGGGTTTAGTAGTGTTATCAATTACTGATAAAATAGCTGAATATGGACGTGTAGTGCTATCTTGGTTAGCATTATACAAAGCTATTGTTATAGCAGAACCAGCATCTTTATTGGTAAAGCTTTCGTAGTTTTCTTTATAATCAAAACCATACGATATTTGAGCTTGAGCTCCAAAAAATAACAACGTACTAATTACTGAAAAGTATATTTTTTTCATTATTGAATAAGTTTAATAATAATTACAATGATAATGATTTGATTGATTTAAGCAAAGTAAAATTAGTTGCAATGCACCTAAATATTTAATTTTTTTACCTGATTCTAATTTTTTCGCCTGCTTTTGCTTGGCTTAAATTGTTGTTCAGTTTTCTTAAATCGGTAATCGAAACATTGAATTTTCGACATATACCAAATAACGTTTCGCCTTTTTCAATAGTATAATAAAATGCATCTGCACTGCTTGTTGGTGTTTTTACTTCGCCTCCTGAATTGTTTTTTACAGGAACAATTATTAACTTTTGGTCAATTTTTATATCATTGTTTATCAATGTATTAATAGCCTTCAAGTCAGAAACTGAAATATTATACATTTTTGAAATAGCAAATAAAGTTTCGCCATGACGAACAATGTGATAACCTGGAACGGGCTGAGGTTCTTTGGTATCGGCACTTGGTAAATTTGGGTTAATAATTAACTTTTGTCCAACTTCAATATTGTTATTTTTCATAGCGTTCAAAAATTGCAAGGCATCTACTTTTACATTGTATTTTTTGGCAATGCTATATAAAGTTTCGCCTGCTTGCACCGTATGAAAAAACGATAATTCCGATTTTTTTTCCTCTAAAGTGTCAAAATAACTTAATGTATTTTCATTAACAGGAAACATGGTTTCAATGTTCTTTTTAGGGTCTTCATAAACGGTTTCGTTCATTATTATTGTATCTACCTTTATTACATTAGGAGCAGTTTCAGTTTTTACTATTTCTACCGAATCGCGTTGAATGGCAGTATCCGCAATTACTATATTATCAGCACGTTTGCTGTTTAAGTAAATAACTTGGCCTACAGCAGGTTGTTGATTCAAAACCAAATTATTACGAGAAAGTATTTTCTCCAATTTAACTGCATAACGTTGGGAAATTTTATGTGTATTATCGCCTTTTCCAAAAATACAAGTTTCTATTTCAGCCTTATTTTTTTTGTTTTTTAAAAAAATGGTATCGCCTTCATGGCATTCATCGTCTTTTTGTAAATCGTTGTATTTGTATAATTGATAAACTTTAATATCGTAATTCAACGCAATTTGCGCAAAACTTTCGTTGGCTTTGGCAGTAATGGCAGGCACTCCATTAATCATTATTTCTTTACCATAAGTTTTTACTATTTGGGCTTTTTCCTCAGCTTGCTCTTTTTCTTCCTCTTCGCTTCTTTTTATTTCATCGTACTTATGCAAACCATGCTTTTCAATAAAAGTAATAAGCAATTCAGGGTACTGAGGATTGGTGGCATAGCCGGCTTTTTTTAGTCCGTAAGCCCAACCTTTGTAATCTTTACTATCCAAATCAAATAAAAAAGCATAACGCTTATTGTTCATCAAAAAGTCAGAATGATCGCGGTAACTATCAATGGCAGCATCGTATTTTCTAAAACATTCTTGCGGAGCATCATCATCTTCATACATGGTTTGTCCTTTCCAAGTAGTTTTACATTTTATACCAAAATGGTTATTGGCTTGGGTAGCTAAACGGCTGTTTCCATTACCACTTTCTAAAATACCTTGCGCCAAAGTAATACTTGCCGGAATATGACTGCGGTACATTTCCTCTACTGCCAAAGCCGAGTACTTTTCAATGTATTGCTCTACCGTTAACTTTGGTTTTACCTCATCTTGTGCCAAGGCTGCTAAACCCCAAAAACACAATAATATATTAAAAATATACCTCATATCAATCAATAAAATTCGTAATCAACAAAATTAATGCCTAAACTTTTTTTACCACAAAGCCTTATGCTAAGCTTTGCTCACATTTAAGCGTACTTGTTTAACAAAATGTACGATTGAAAATTGTAAAAGTTTTTTAAGCATCATGCTTAGAGTTCTTTTTGCTTATAAATATATATTTTAAAATAGACCTTTTACATAAGTCAAAAAATTCTGAAAATATAATGTAGTCGTAATCGCGAACTAAGTGAAATAATCTTTAAGTTGACTGAAAATGAGATTGCTTCACTTCGTTCGCAATGACGTGAAGTATTAAGAATGTGCAAAATTACTCCATGCTTTCACAGCCAAAGTAATGGCTTTTTGTAAATCTTGTAATTTACTATTGGCTTCTTTTAAACGCTTTTCATTTATTGCATAACCTTGCACCAAGTAGTCTTTCAAACGTTGGGTTGCCCATTGTCTGAATTGAGTGCCTTGCTTTGATTTTACTCTGTAACCTACCGAGATGATTACATCAAGGTTATAATGCTCAATTTCTCGTTTTATTTCTCTTTCACCTTCCATTTGAACTGTCGCAAATTTTGCGACAGTTGAATTATTATCTAATTCTTTTTCATCAAAAATATTTTTGATATGCTTACCGATTGTTTTTATATCTCTGTCAAAAAGAAAAGCTAATTGATGACGATTTAACCAAACGGTGTCATTATCAAAACTTACTTGAAGTTCAATTGCATCGTCAGCAGATTTATATATTTCTATTTCACTCATTACAATACAAATATAAGTTCATTTTATTGATTCTTGGACTGCTGTTAAGTTCAATGCCTTTCTATTTGTGTAATTACGATAGATAATTTTTTTTCAAAAAAAACAATTTAAAAGACGTTGGGTCATTCCGAAGTCCCGCTAAGCGGAATTCCTGGACTTAACCAATCATTTATTTTTACAAAATTTATTGTTTAATTCAATGGTGTAAGTTATCAAGGAAGATTCCTACGGAATGACTGGCAATTTTTGTTTTTATCTTACTATTAGCATTTTAACTGACCTGAGTTTAAATATACTTTCAGTTTAATATAAACTTTGCTATTGTCTACCTTATCCAAACTTTAAAATACTTTACTTAATCTTCCACTTGTACTTTTAATAAATACAAACCTGTATTAATATTACCATTGATGGCAAAAGTGTTTTCACCACTAATGATTGTTTGTTCGTTGCTAAATAATTTTGTGCCATTTAGGTTAATGAGTTCAATAATGGTTTTGGTTTCTGTTAATGAATTTATTTTAACAATTGGATTGTTATTTTCATAATACAATGAAATTTTAGATGCCAATTCTTTATCCAGTCCTACCTTTTTTATTTCGCTATAAGTGTATTTCCCATCAAAATCCCAATATGTTATGTACATTAAATAAAAGTAACAGGAACAGACAGCTGACTAAACCTATCATCAAAAAATTCATTTGGTGTCAATTCAAATGCTGAAATTAATTTCATTAAACTTGAGTAACGAATATCTTCACCTTTTTCATATCTGCCATATTGTGAACGTGAGAACCCTTTTTCGTAAGCAAAATATTCGTAACTAGTATATCCCATAGCAATTCTTAACTCCTTAATTCTAGAAGCCAAAGCAATAATATAAGGATTATTTTCTTTTGAAACTTTAGGCATACTACAAACCAAAATAATATACCCCTTTTTAGTTACCATTAATTAAAAACACCTTATTAGTGGTTTTTTTAATAAAAATTATTTTATTTGCAGATATTTAAATATTATGACCACAAATAAAAACATTCAATTAAGCATTATTACTCTATTTGTTGCACTTACTACAATTTTTTCATGCACAAAAGAAGAAACAAAACCTGCCCAAGTTGCACCAATACCAACTGCGGATTTTATTTACACAGGGGCTAATTTGCCAGCACCAGCTACAGTAACATTTACAAACACATCAACCAATGCAACGGCATTTGTTTGGGATTTTGGTGACAATTCAACATCAACAGATGTTAACCCTGAACATACATTTGCCTCAGGTGGTGTTTATACAGTAAAATTAACCTCAACAGGGGCTGGTGGAAAGACGACTACTTCTAAAACTATAAATATTGGTAGTGCACCAACCAAGGTAAAAATAACAAAAGTAAATATTACAAATATTCCATTCGTTGATGGAACAGGTTCAAGTTGGGATTTTTCAACTGGACCAGATGTATATTTTAATATAACTGATATTTCCAACAATATATTAAGTTCAAATTCTGGTTCAAGAATTAATGATGTTACTACATCAACACTTCCATTAAGCTGGACATTTACAACACCTTTCGAAATAGCAGATATTAATACCTCGAGATTTATTGATGTTTGGGATTTTGATAGCCCTGACTCAGATGACAATATAGGATATGTAGGTTTTGCCTTTAACAATTACACCACAGGCTCTAATCCATATCCTTCAAAAGTTACAAATACTCAGAATGGAATAACCGTTGAATTAAGTTTAACTTGGGAATAAAAAATAAATAACAATGAAAACAACAAAAATTAAAATTTTAGCAGCGTTAGTGTGTTTGACACTAATTTTTACTAGTTGCTCACAAAGGCTAGTTGACTTTACCGTTATTAGCTCAAAAAACCACAGTTTAAAGTTTGATAAAGCAAAAGGAATCAGAGTAAAAGGTAAAAGTTTTGGCTTTTTGGGTATTGGGGCAAATATAAAAGATGCAATGGATAAAGCACTTCAAAGTGCGGGAACTCAATATGATTTATTAATAGATGGTGTGGTAAAAATTGAAAACTATCCCTTTGTAGCAGGATATGTTGTTGAAGGAACAGCAATAAGTTCAACCGATTTAAAAGCAGCACTTGGGGAAAAAGGTTTTGAAGAATGGTGCAAAGAAAATTCAATCTTTGACCCGACTGTACAGAATAATAATTAATAAAAAAGCTAGAAAACAACAAAAAAGCCATTGAGATTAATTTTCTCAATGGCTTTTACAATTCGTTGTTATTCCAATCAGTCTTTTTTCGAATACTTTTTAAATAAAAAGATCATTCCTGCTCCTATTGAAAATATCAATATATAAAAAAATATTCCCATAGTTTTATTTACTTAATTGTGTTTGTAAAGCAATCATTTTTAATGCAGTTTCTGCTGCTTCTACACCTTTATTTCCGTGTTTTCCTCCGCTACGTTCTTGTGCTTGCTTTAAATCGTTGGTGGTTAACACACCAAATATAACTGGCAAACCGTAGCTTAAACCTACTTGCATTATGCCATTTGCGCAAGCATCGCTAATAAAATCAAAATGAGGAGTATCGCCTTTAATTATGCAGCCAATGGTAATAATTGAATCGCACTTGGTTTTTTCGGCTACTAATTGAGCCCCAAAAGCTAATTCGTATGCGCCTGGTACATAGCTAATTAAAATGTTTTTTTCTTTAACGCCCATTTTGGTTAAAAACTCAATTGCACCATCACGAAGCGCAAAAGTAATCTCGCTATTCCATTCAGCTACTACTAAACTAATTTTAGTTTTAGTAAAAGCTTTGCTGTTCTCTAAGTTTGTATCTGATAAGTTCTTTAATTTAGTTGCCATTTTATTTTTGTTTATAAATAAAAAAACCATCCATTATTAACTGGATGGTTTCTTACTATTTTGTTTATCAATTATTTAGCGTCTTTAGCTGCTTGTGCACGAGCAATAAATTTATCAATATCGCTTGCTTCAGTAGCATCTGGATAATCGCTTTTAATTTTTTCGTACATGCTTAAAGCATTACCCCAATCTTTTTGCTCTTCGTAAATAAATCCAGCTTTCTTTAAGAAAATAGGAGCTGTTAATTTATTTTTACTCATGTTAGCTGCTTTGGTATAGTTTTTAACTGCTTTATCAAAGTCGTTTGTTTCGCTATAAGCATCGCCTAGTAAACCAACTGCTAATGGGCCAATTAATTTATTGTCGGTGCTAAAATCTTCTAATTGCTCAATAGCATTAGCAAATTCGCCTTTTTGCATGTAGCAAACACCAGCATAATAATGTGCTAAGTTACCAGTTTTAGTCATGCCAAACTCGTTAGCTATTTCTATAAAACCTAATTTACCTTTACCATCGCCATTTAAAGCCAAGTTAAATGAATCAACTTCAAACCAAGCTTGCGCAGGGAAAACAGCTATTTGAGCGCTTTTCTCTTTATCCTCTAAGTAAAATTTAGTAAAACTCCAGTAACCTACTACTGCTACTACAATTACACCTAAAGCAATTAAAATGTTTTTTCTATTCTTATGGTAAAAATCCTCTACCTTATGGGTAGTTTCCATAAGTGTTGCATCTAAATCTAAACCCGACTCTTTGTGTTTTTCTGACATTTCCTTTTGTTATTTTATAAGTTCTTTAATTAAATAATCTAATTTTTATTCGGTAATAAATGGATAGTTTGGCTCCGAGTAAACATCTTCCCATAAAGCTGAGCCTTCTGGATAAGGAGAGTTTTCGCTAAACTCAACCGATGCTAAAACTTCGGCCATTATTTTTTCTTCCGCAGCTTCTAATTCTGCTTCGGTAGCCCATTTGTTATCTAAAATTGTTTTTCTTACTCTTTCCAAAGGATCACGCATTTTGTATTCCTCTACTTCTTCTTTGGTTCGGTATTTAGCCGGATCGCTCATAGAGTGACCGCGGTATCGGTAAGTTCTAATTTCTAAAAATGTTGGCCCATCGCCTTTTCTTGCTCTTTCGGCTGCCTCAGCAATTGCCTCATGAACAGTTTCAGCTTGCATACCATCTACCTCTTTGCAAGGCATGTCGTAAGCTAAACCAATTTTATAAATATCCATTTGGTTGGTAGTACGCTCCACAGATGTTCCCATTGCGTATCCATTGTTTTCGCAAACAAAAATTACTGGAATTTTCCAAAGCATAGCCATATTAAAAGCTTCGTGTAATGCACCTTGACGAACAGCACCATCGCCCATATAACATACAGTTACTTGTTTTCCACCTCTGTACATATCGGCAAAAGCAATTCCTGCACCTAACGGAATTTGACCTCCAACAATACCATGACCACCAAAAAAGTTGTGCTCTTTACTAAACATGTGCATTGAACCACCTTTTCCTTTTGAGCAGCCAGTTACTTTACCATAAAGCTCTGCCATAACAGCATTAGCCGAAATGCCGCAAGCTAAAGCATGAGCATGATCGCGGTAAGCAGTAATAATTCTATCATCACTATTTAATGCACTCATAGTTCCTGCCACTACAGCTTCTTGGCCAATGTATAAATGGCAAAAGCCTTTTATTTTTTGTTGCCCATAAAGTTGAGCAGTTTTCTCTTCAAATCTGCGCATAAGCATCATCTGCTCAAACCAACGCATGTAAGTTTCTTTTGTAAAGCTTGTCATAATTTAAAAGGAATGCAAAAAAACGAAAAAATAACTAAGTTAAAAAGGTATTCTATTAAAATAATTAGCTGATAATCAGTTCTAAATTTTTGATTTTTGATTTTTGATTTTTGATTTGATTGAATTCTGTGCTTTTAAAGGTTCAATTTTTTGTAATCAATCTCCAACATTTATTAATCAATTTTTTAAATAGAAATTCATTACTGCTTTTAGAAAAATAATATAAAACAGCAAATTATACATTTGGTAGCTTAGTAAAACTAATTATTTTCGCCCTTAAATTTATAATTTACTCATAAAAAAATGACAAAAATAAAAGTTGCCAACCCTGTGGTTGAATTAGATGGTGATGAAATGACTCGCATTATCTGGAAATTTATTAAAGATAAATTGATTTTACCTTACCTGGATTTAGATATAAAATACTACGATTTAGGAATGGAATATAGAGACGAAACTAACGACCAAGTTACAATTGATGCTGCTGAAGCTATTAAAAAATATGGCGTTGGTATCAAGTGTGCTACCATTACACCTGATGAACAACGTGTAAAGGAGTTTAACCTAAAACAAATGTGGAAAAGCCCTAACGGCACCATTCGTAATATTTTAGATGGAACTGTTTTCCGCGAACCAATTGTATGTAAAAATGTACCAAGATTGGTTCCAAATTGGACCGCACCAATTTGTATTGGCCGTCATGCATTTGGTGATCAATACCGCGCTACTGATTTTGTAACCAAAGGAAAAGGAAAACTAACCGTTAAGTTTGAAGGCGAAGACGGAACTGTTCAAGAATTTGAAGTTTATAACTTTAAGGGCGATGGTGTAGCAATGGCTATGTATAATACCGATGAAAGTATTCGTGGTTTTGCTCATGCTTGTTTTAACCAAGCTTTAGGTAAAAAATGGCCTTTATACCTTTCTACCAAAAACACCATTTTGAAAAAATACGATGGTAGATTTAAAGATATTTTTGAAGAAATTTATCAAGCAGATTACAAAGCAAAATTTGTAGAAGCAGGAATTGTTTACGAACATCGTTTAATTGACGATATGGTAGCATCGGCTTTAAAATGGAATGGAAATTTTGTTTGGGCTTGTAAAAACTACGATGGTGATGTTCAAAGTGATACAGTAGCACAAGGTTTTGGTTCATTGGGTTTAATGACTTCAACTTTAATTACACCTGATGGAAAAGTAATGGAAGCAGAAGCAGCTCACGGAACAGTAACTCGTCACTTCCGCGACCACCAAGCTGGCAAACCAACAAGCACTAACCCAATTGCAAGTATTTTTGCTTGGACTCGTGGATTAGAGTTTAGAGGCAAATTAGATGGCAACCAAGAGTTAATTAATTTCTGTCATGCATTAGAAGCTGTTTGTATTGAAACTGTTGAAAGTGGCAAAATGACCAAAGATTTAGCTGTTTGTATTCATGGAAATAAAGTTAATTTAGGCGAACATTACCTAAATACACAAGACTTTTTAGATGCAATTGATACTAACTTAAAAGCTAAATTAGCTTAATAATAAGTAAGCGATATAATTTATACTTTTAAAACACAAAAAAGCCTCGAATTTCGAGGCTTTTTTGTTGGGTTCAAATAAAAACTATTGCCCAATATAACTTACCATTTTGGTTTCACCATTTAACTCCACTTTAGTTAAACCATGACCTGCCAAACCTTTCATGGCTTTGTCCCATTGCTTGCCACTTAAGTTTGATACCGATTGTTTTAAATCGGCCAAAGGCATACTGATATTTGGTTTCAAAATTTCTAAAATTTGTTTCTCTTCTGCGGTTAAATCCAATTGTTTTTTCTCAGGACGCATTTGAGGGAAAAACAATACATCTTGAATTGAATGTTGGTTGGTTAATAACATGGCCAATCTATCTATTCCAAAGCCTATTCCAGAGGTAGGAGGCATTCCATATTCTAACGCACGTAAAAAATCATGATCAATGAACATAGCCTCATCATCGCCACGCTCCATTAATTTTACTTGCTCTTCAAAACGTTCTCTTTGTTCAATTGGGTCATTTAACTCTGAATAGGCATTGGCAATTTCTTTTCCATTTACCATTAACTCAAATCTTTCAACCAATCCTTCTTTGGTTCTGTGTTTTTTTGTTAAAGGACTTAACTCTACAGGGTAATCAATTATAAAAGTAGGTTGATTAAAATTGCCTTCACACTTAGCTCCAAATATTTCATCAACCAATTTTCCTTTACCCATGCTTGGAGTAGTAGGAATATTTAATTGTTTACAGGTTTCCCTCAGTTCCTCTTCATTCATATTACTAATATCAAAACCAGTAAATTCTTGAATGGCTTCATATATTGGTAATCTTTTAAATGGGGCTTTAAAACTTATACTTTTATCGCCAACAGTTACTTCAGTGGTGCCATGCATTTCTAAAGCAACTTTTTCTAATAATTGCTCTGTAAAATCCATCATCCAATTATAATCTTTATAAGCCACATAAAACTCTAATACGGTAAATTCAGGATTGTGCGTTCTGTCCATTCCTTCGTTACGGAAATTGCGACTAAACTCATATACAAAATCAAAACCACCAACTATTAAACGCTTTAAATAAAGTTCATTTGCTATTCGCAAGTAAAAAGGAACATCTAATGCATTGTGGTGGGTAGTAAATGGCCTTGCAGCTGCACCACCAGGAATATTTTGTAAAACGGGTGTATCAACTTCCAATGCTCCATGATTGTTTAAAAAATCGCGGATGGTTTTAACCATGATACTTCGTTTATGAAAAGTTTCTTTTACATGTGGATTAATAATTAAATCGGCATAACGCTGACGGTAACGAAACTCAGGATCGGTAACGGCATCAAAGGTTTCGCCATCTTTTTCTTTTACAATAGGTAATGGTTTAATTGATTTGCTTAATACCACCAAAGTTTTGGCATGCAATGAAATTTCGCCCGTTTTGGTAGTAAACATATAACCTGTTACACCAATAATATCGCCAATATCAATTAATTTTTTAAAAACGGTATCGTATAAAGTTTTGTCTTCGTCAGGGCAAATATCATCTCTGCGCACATATACTTGTAATTTGCCTACACTATCTTGCAATAACACAAAACACGCTTTACCCATATCGCGCACACTCATAATTCGGCCAGCAAAAACAACCTGTTTCATTTCTTCACTTTCAGTATTTGCGGTATATTTATTTGCTGCTTCTACCGAGGTGTGAGAAATAGGAAACAATGCAGCCGGATAAGGGTCAATACCCAATTGGCGCATATCGTTTAATTTTTGTCTGCGTAATAATTCTTGTTCGCTTAATTGATTGCTCATAAATGCTTTTTATTGATGCTATTTTTTTTAAAAAAGAATGCAAAAGTAGCATTTAGGAACTTTAAAAGGGAATTTTTAGGAAAATAAAATGAAAAGTGTGAAAGGTTGCAAGCTAGAACGATTGCAAAAGCAATGATTAAATAACATTATCTTCCTCTAGTTCATATAAAAGTAAAGTTACTAAAAACCCGCTTATCAATCCTCCAATATGTGCAGCATTATCAATTCCTCCAATTAGCCCCCAAAGCAAATTTATAATTACATAGATTGCTGTAAAAGTTAATAAAAAGTCTTTATCAGTTGAGTTAAATTTTTTCAATAAAAGCAACGCAAAAATACTCCCGTAAAGTCCGAAAATTGCCCCTGAAGCTCCAACACTAATAGCATTTGGATACCATAAAACACTTGAAATACTAGCACATAGACCTGATAAAACATACAATGCAAAGTATTTTTTTCTACCTAGAATCGGCTCTATTAAAAATGCTGCAATTGCTAATCCTGAAATATTCATAACTAAGTGAATAATTCCATTATGTAAAAAAATGTTTGTAAATAATCTCCACCATTCATTTTCACCTATTGTATCATAACGCCTATTTGCCCCCCATTCCAATAATTCTCTAGTTTTAATTGAAAAAATATTAATCCCAGAAAAAAACATTAGAATAAAAACTAAAATGTTTAAATCTACAATAATTGTGGATATAAAATGTGTTCCTTTTGGAACCAAATATTGAATGATATCTAATAACTCATCTTTTTGGGGTTTTATCCCTTTTAAGAATTTTACCCTTTCATTTTCACTATAATTTGGCCATATTAAAGCAAACAAAAAAATGATTAAGCCAATAGCAAAACTTCCGAAAATCCAAGGTAATTTATTTCCATTTCTGTCTTCGTATTTCCCAAATACTGGTTCTAATATAATAAAATTACTGCTCGCATTTTGTTTAATTGAACTTTCAATTGCTCGTAAGTAATTTTTAAAATCATTTGATTTAGGTGTTCTCTCAAAATGATCTAAATAATAGAATGGAAACCTAATCATTTTAGATAGACTTTCTTCATAAAATGCATTATAGATTTCTTCCTTTTCTTTGGCACTTTTTCTATTACTAATTTCCTTTGTAAATTTTACACCATACCAAAATTGTGGAATAGATTGAAGTTGTTTTACACTGTCTAATAATATTGGAGTTACAAAATAGATATCAAAATTTAAATGCTGATTATATTTTCCACTAGTTCTAAAATCAGTATAGGCTCCACCAAAATGTGTTGCCACAGCAAATTTATCTAGTTTATAGTATCTCGCTTTGTCAATGCTATTAATTTGATCAACACTAAACAAATGCACTAATTTACCTGTTGCAGAAGATAAATAAGCCTGCGATATCATCATAACAGGAATTAAAGCAAACAATGAGATTAATTGAAAACCAAATCTACCATTACTGTTATCTTTAAAAGTTAAAATTCTAAATCTTGGTCTTAGCCAAATAAGAATTGTGATTAGAGGTAAAGCAATTGGAATAATAAAATCCCAAACCTCTTCATTAATATTAATAATTTGAAATTGAATACTTAAAAGCCATCTAAATAATCCAAGCCCAATTACATTTCCAATACTTATTATCAGAAAGCAAGGAACAATATGTTTTAATTTTGCTAAATATGTATTCAATGTTTTAAATAATTGGTTCAGACAAACTCAAACTTGACTCAATTGAATCCATTTTTGCAATTATATTTATTATAGCATGTAAATCAAAATATTTCAAACAAAAAGATTGCATGTGATTTAGTCAATTCAATTGTTATAAAATGCTTCTATCGGCATTTCCAACTTTGGCTAAAGCCAATTCCATAGTTCCTTTTTTATTAAATGAGTCAAAACACATTTCTATTCATTGTCTTTCTATATTCCACAGGCTATTTCCGAAAGCTTTCGGAACATGTGGCAATTCATCCTGTATAAATGATGTTGAAACAAAGGATGAATTGCCCCCTGATTTATCTGGGGGGTAAAGAAAAATGCATTTAGCTAAAATTAATCAATCCCTAACTTTTTAATTTTGTGTACCAAGGAACAAATTTCTTTGTTTGCTTCAATAAATAGAAGTACATACCTAATGAAGTTGGCTTCTTAAATTGCTTTCTTATCTTATTGGTTTTTAACTTTCCATTGGGCTCAATTTCATAAAGTTTATCTTTTTTATAAAATAGCTTTTCAGTATTGTGAAGGAATTGACTCTCCCAAGCAGATTCTTCTAAGTATTTAATATAATTTTCTTTTTTTATAGTTTCTACTCTGCCATCATTTGATACAAAAAGTGAATCAATATAACTTTGATTTTCCAATTCAGTCCTAATTGTATCAAAAAGCACTGTTTTTGTAAAATAAATTGTGTCATTTTTTTGAGTCCATTTACCAATGATGAAAGTACCCTGAAAACAATTAATTTGAACATAATATTTAAAACAATAATTACTGTCAATTAGGATATTTCCATTATAACCTGAATACTCTCCGAAGTACTTATTTTGTGCATTTGCCAACAAAACAAGAAAACAAATTTTTATAGTTATTAGATATTTCATTTTAAATTTAAATTTAAAGTCAAATTTTAAAACAAATTGGTTGGTTACCCAATTTATCTTCTGCCATATCAAGCTAATCGTTCGCAGGCGAGGACGCCTGCAACGGCAAGAGGAAGCTGTAATCAATTCCGCCATTGCAGGCGTCCTCGCCTGCAATTTAAAACTAAGCAACAAAAATCGGTAGTTATGTCAGTATTTTAACTTGGTTGTTAATTTGTATATTGCCAACTATATTTTTTAAATAAACAAAAATGAAAAAAGGAACGATTATTTTATTAGCAGTGCTTGGCGGAATTGTTTTATTATTAATGAACGGATGTTCAAGTTATAATAATATGGTTTCGAAACAAACAGCAACCGAAGGTGCTTGGGCCAAGGTTCAAAGTGCTTACCAACGTAGGTTAGATTTAATTCCAAATTTAGTAGCTACCGTTAAGGGTGCAGCAAATTTTGAACAAAAAACCTTAACCGATGTAATTGAGGCAAGAGCAAAAGCTAGCTCTATTCAAGTGGATCCTAACAAATTAACACCTGAAAATATTAAGAAATTTCAAGGTGCACAAGGCGAGTTAAGCCAAGCTTTAGGCCGCTTAATGGTAGTATCGGAGCAATATCCTCAGTTAAGAGCTACTCAAAACTTTAGCGAGTTACAAAGCCAAATAGAAGGAACAGAAAACCGCATTAAAGTAGAAAGAGATAACTTTAACGATGCTGTTACTGATTACAATACTTATATCAAAAAATTCCCACAAGTAATTTTTAGTGGTATGTTTGGTTTTGATAAAAAAGGATTTTTTGAAGCTGACGCTGCTGCGCAAAAAGCTCCAGAAGTTAAGTTTTAATTAGTAATTTAATTATTACTACTAGTCAGTTCGAGCGAAGTCGAGAACTATTTAACTGTTCTCGACTTCGCTCGAACTGACATCACTAAAAATTTCAAAACCAACAAACATGTCAGAACAATTTTTTAGTAAACGCCAGCAAGAAAACATAGTTACGGCCATTAAAAATGCTGAACTAAATACTTCGGGCGAAATTCGTGTACATATAGAACCTCATTGCAAACAAGAGGTTATGGAGCGCGCCAAACAAGTATTTGAAGAGCTTAATATGCACCAAACGGAACTAAAAAATGGTGTTTTGTTTTACCTTGCCTATTTAGATAAAAAATTTGCCATACTTGGCGACAGTGGCATTCACCTAAAAGTAACTGATGCTTTTTGGAATGAAGAAAAAGAATTAATGAAAACTCATTTTTCCAAAGGGCAATTTACCGAAGGTCTTTGCCTTGCTATTGAAAAAGCAGGACAAAGACTCAAAGAACATTTTCCTTACCAAAAAAATGATGTAAATGAATTGAGCAACGATATTTCGTTTGGAGGTAATCATGAAGCATAAATTCGCCCTGGTTTTTAGTTTATGTTTGCTGCTGTTTACTCAGTTATTTGCCAAAGAAACTCCTCCATTACCCAACCCTCCTACTTTTGTAAACGATTATGCAGGTGCCTTGCAAGCAGATGAAAAAGCTGCATTAGAACAAAAACTATATACTTATTTTAAGCAAACATCTACCCAAATAGTTATTGTAATTGAGCAATCGTTAGAAGGTGATGATGCTTTTGGATATTCGCAAAAACTAGCACAAAGCTGGGGAATAGGCGAAAAAGACAAGAAAAATGGTTTGCTTATTTATGTGGCTTTAGCTGAACGTAAAATGCGTATTCAAGTGGGTTACGGATTGGAAGGTGCCATGACGGATGCCATTTCAAAACGCGTTATTGATGGCATTTTAAAACCTAATTTTAAACAACAAGCCTATTATAATGGCTTTAACGAAGCCACTGATGCTATTATCAAAACCATAGCTGGCGAGGGTTTTACCAACGACAGAAAAGCCAATAAAGAAAAAATGCCTTGGGGCTTAATCATTATTATTGCCATTGTATTGATTGCAGTATTTTTAAGAGGAGGCAAAGGCGGACGCAGAGGTGGTGGCGGTGGTGGAATAGCCGAAGCTTTGCTTTGGGGAACATTAGCCAGTGGCGGATTTTCTGGCAGAGGTGGCTCTGGTGGTGGAGGTGATAGCGGTTTTGGTGGATTTGGTGGCGGAAGCTTTGGCGGAGGCGGTGCTGGTGGCGATTGGTAAATAACCCATTTAGTAATGAAGATATCCAAACCTAATTGGCTGAAAAACTTTTTTTTTCGATTTAACAATATTGATAAGTCGAATAAATTTATTAGAAATGCGGGTATTATTTGGACAGCAGTTGTTTTGTTTTTATTTATTCCAGAAAAATTAATTGACTTATACGTAAGTAAAAATGGCACGATAGTGAATGCTACAATTACTGAAATGCCTGATAATTGCGGCAGCAGAAGAATGTATGCCAATTTTGAATTAAACAATAAGGTAATCAATAGAAAGGTCTGGAAATCGTTTTGTAACGATTATAAACTTGGCGATTCTGTGCCGATGTATTTTCACAACACATTTCCGAACAATGCAGTATTTAAAATACACAAAGATTCAGAGATAAACTCTGAACTGTTTTCGTGTGTATTATTGATCCTCTTAGGGATTTTTATGATAAAATACGCTTACAAAAGTTCATGATAAATATATGATTTGGTAGGTCTTCTTACTCGTTTTGAGATTCGTTTCATCCTAAACTTTAGCATCTGCGTAAAGCTTAGGAAAACTCTGAAGGAGTTTAATATCAATAGCCACCAGTGAAACTGGTGGTAAAATGAATTATTAGACATAGTGAAAACGCCAAAACCTTTACGAGAGCCAATGGCTCTCGCAAAGGTTTTGGCGTTTTCGTGCGGAAAGTCTTGTTTGTTTTTTCAACGGGTTAATCCCGATTAATCGGGACCGTTGTTACAAAAGTATCGTTCCCACGGAATTTTAAAGTGTATACATGTTTGCAAAGAAAAATATAGATTAACTTAAAGCCAATGAGAAAGCTTTCGGACGAAATGTATTTCTCTTAACTAAAAAAATTGAATGATAGATTACGAAAACGCTTTAGCTGAAATTCAAACCATTTTTGGGCAACATAGCTTAAATGAAAAACCATCGGGCATTGCTAATTTGCAAAACTATATTGGTACCCAATACCGTTTTTATGCCTTAAAAAATCCATCTGTTCAAGCCATTTTTAAAAAAGGGTTTACCTTTAGTAATGAACCAATGGGTGCTCAAATGGAACTATACACAAGGCTTTGGAAACAAAGTAATTGCTACGAAATAATGTACCTTAGTTTAATGTACTTAACCGTTTTTAGTAAAAAGAACAAAGGTTTAATAGCGCAGGAAACCGCCATAATCTTTTTACCAAAAATAGATAATTGGGCTCATAGTGATTTCCTTTCGAGCATTATTGGTCGAAATATGATGTATGATGAAACTGCTATTTATAACGACTTAAAAACACTAAATAAAAGCACAAACTTATGGGAAAGACACACATCGTTAGTGCCGCTTGTTTACCATTTAAAAAACAAAAAATACACGTTGAATGAAACCGATTTCATTCAATTAATTAATCCTCTTATAAACGATAAAGAGTATTTTGTGCAAAAAGCAATTGGTTGGTTATTGCGCGAATTTGGCTTGCGTTTTCCAAACGAATTATTGCAATTTTTATATAAAAATGCTCCTCAAATAAGCAGTGTGGCATTTGCCTCAGCTACTGAAAAAATTAGCATTCACGACAAAGAACAACTGAAAAAAATAAGAGCCGATTTTAAGAAACTCAAAATTTAACTGATTTTATTGCAGGGTTTTTATATTTTCGTTTTACTTAAAATAATTACTATGCTTGAACAAACCGATTTAACCAAAATACTTGTTTTAGATATTGAAACTGTTCCGCAATTTGCTGCTTTTGAACAATTACCTGAACGTTGGAAAGACCTTTGGGAAAAGAAAGCAGCCACTATAAAAAAAGACAGTTTACAAACTACCGAAGAGCTCTATCCTCGCTCAGGTATTTATGCCGAGTTTGGCAAAATTGTATGCATATCGGTAGGTTATTTTGTAAAAGGCAACAGTTATCAATTTAGGGTTAAATCATTTTATGGCCATAACGAAGGTGAATTACTAACCAATTTCTGCAATATGCTTACCCGCCATTTTAACGAACCCGACCATTTATTATGCGCTCATAATGGCAAAGAGTTTGATTTTCCTTATATATCAAGAAGGTGTGTGGTAAGTAAAATTAAATTGCCTGAAAGCATCAAAACCGAAGGCAAAAAACCTTGGGAGGTAAAACATTTAGACACCATGGAACTATGGAAATTTGGTGATTATAAAAGCTATACTTCGCTTGATTTATTGGCTGCATTATTTAATATAGAAACACCAAAAGACGATATAAATGGAAGCCAAGTTTGGAAAGTTTATTGGCAAGAAAACAACTTAGAAAGAATTAAAAACTATTGCCAAAAAGATGTGGTAACAGTTGCCCAAATATTACTAAGTTTTAGAGGTGAAAACTTGTTAAAACAAGCAGATATTTTAATGGTTGATTAGTAATTAATCTTCCACTTTAGTATAATTAGGGAATATAAGAGAATAACCTATTAAAACAATACCAGTAATAATGCTGATTAAAGTAGTAAACATAAAGGCATAACCATTTCCATTATTACGTAAATCAATAAATTCGATATAAATTACACTGATTACAAAAGCAATTAAAAGTACTAAAATACTCCAAGGTCTATATCTTCTAGTAAAATCAATTAAGTAATCTAAAGCAAAGTAAAGAATTATAAAACCTATAATAGATAGAATACCTAGTACCAAAAACAATAATTTTTGCTCCGACATTTGCTCACTCAGTTGTTGAGCAGTAGTAGTAAGTTCATGGCTCGATTCGAGCCTACGAGTATTTTTTACAAGATTATATACATAATATTGCGAAGTTCTTGAAATGGTTTCTTGCTCAAATCCAAATTGATCATTCAATTGGATGTATTCCTGTACTAAAAGTACAATAAACTTAACCAATTGAGTAAACGCAAGCAACAAACCCAACATCAGTGTAGATACTGACAAGTTCTTAAAGCCTAATATAATTTGAGGTAAGGCCCATGCTTTAATGCTATTTGATTGTTGAAATAAATTCAAAAGTTTTTTAAATTGGATGTGCAAATTAATAAAAAAAATCTAATCTGAATGCCCCACAAGCATAATTAGTAAAAATTACAAAATGCTTTCATAGTTACTTTCTAAGGTATTATCTGAGGTCTTATCTATAAACAAACCTCATTGCGAGGAACGAAGCAATCTTTTTGTTATAATGAGATTACCACTCGCGCTTTGGCTTAATCGCAATGACGAAAGAGAAACTTAGCTAATGGCAAGCAGTCATTTATAGCCAAGAAGATGCTTGCAGCATGACCCTGCTTTTGCAGGGTTCATTGTCATGTTCTCATTCCAACTTATTCGATTGATAAGAACTTTAACTAAGTACCAATGGTTACAAAAAAGAGCTAACAGGTTTTAAAAACCTGTCAGCTCTCTGATTTTGTTATCCAAGGTCAGTTGCCTATAACTCTCATTGCTCACCCTACTTTATTTAGTTGGTAAGGAACCAACCAAGGGCATGAGGAATGTTAAATAGTCCAAAAAACTATGGTCTATAGTCAATGGTTTATTAACTATAGTCTATTTTTTACTTTTTCAATTTTTTGTAACCATAAGCAGCACCAGCGGCCGCTAATAATACAATGCCTCCATCTACGGGTACATCTTGAGGCTCATCATCAAATCCTCCTCCACCGCTACCCGGTTGTGCATTAGCTGCAAAACTTACTGCTACTACTATGGCTACTGCCATTATTAATTTTGATATGTTCATGCTTTTAGCTTGATTAAAGATTTTCATTTTATTAATTAGTTATTGGTTAATGGACCATAAACCATAGTTTTCTTTCTATGGTCTATGGTCTATTTTACAAATTTTACTGTTTTATTAAATCCGTTTTGGTTACTTACTTTTACAAAATAAACACCTGCACTTAATGTTTCAATATTTAAAGCTGCATTATTAGCTTCCATATTGGTTTTTATTACTTCAGTTCCTGATATATTATAAACCACTATTTCTGAGTTTTTGAAATTGGCATTGCTGATATTGATGTTCAATACATCGGTAGCAGGGTTAGGGTAAACCAACATTTGAGTTTTGTTTAATAAGCTAAATTCATCAACACCTGTTTTGTCTAAATTCAATATCAATTCAAAACGGTTATTACCCCATTGGTTTACACCTGCACCCATTTCGAAAGTGTATTTGGTATTCTTTCTTACATCGGTAGTTTTGTTGGTATATCTATCAAATAAACTAACGGTAATATTGCTTTGGAAATTATCCATGTTTTTAAAATCAAAGTTGTAAGTTCCTATTTCAGTAGCTTCTACATTTAATTTTACCCTTGTTTCGCTAGTTACAAAAGGAATACAACTTGCAGTTAATTGAACTGAATCTGTTGTTCCATAAGCCGATAAGTTTAAGTTTTCGTTATATACTTTTTTTGTATCAAATAATTCATGATTCAAGGTTGCGCCTTCAAACATTTTTACCACCATATAATCGCTTTCGGTGCTGTCTTTATAGTATTTAATACCAAAATCAACAGTACTAACGTCTGTTTTGTGAACAGCAGTAGGGTTAACAGCAGTAGTTTTATATACTTCTCTAAATTGGAATGTAGGAGCACCATTAGCTTGCACAAAAAAACCTGCTCCTGATGGAATAACCCCACTTGCTAAACCACTTGGCGTACCACTACTTGCATTGTAACTTACATAACTATTACTTGTTGCATCATAAACATAAACAGTTGGGTTAATGTTTGTAATGCCTTGACCTGCATTATATTGCGCATTAAAATCATATCCACATGCATAAGGATTTCCTAATAAATTCCATCCTTGTGTTGTGTTGGTTAAAGTAGGTGTTACATTTCCTTGATTAACAGTTCCTGTTAAAGCCAATGTAACAGAAGCTTGCGAGGTTACAGTACCATTTAATTGACCTATTGTTCCAATTGGTCCTCTAACAAAAGTTCTAAAACCTTGACCAGGTGTTAAATCAGATGATGGGGTAACATCAGCCCAACCTGCATTTAAATTGGTATTGTTTCCTGCTGCCGATTCGTTGTAAGTTCTAATGGATGTAGTTCTTACTGCTCTATTATTAGTTGATACATTATAAGGTCCTGGATAATCAATATTGGCTTGAGATGTATGCCAACCTTGATCATTTATACTTCCTAATCCACCTGTAGGTGCAGCGGTACAAGGGCCAGTTACATAAAACTGAGTCATCCAATCTGAAACTTTTGCTGAAGTTATAGGTGAAGATAAAAATCTCCATCTACGACCTGAGCCACTTACAAAACGTTCAACATTTACGCTTCCTGTAATTGTTCCTACTGAAGTTCCAATACTTGCAGTTCCAAGATCTGTTGATCTTAAAGTTAAAAATCCGCTTCCAGTGTTTAATGTTGCACCTGAACCAACTGTTACCACTCCAAAATTAGTTCCACCAGTTATGTTTAAGGCATTGCCTAATGTCATGGTGTTTGAACCTGTTATAGCTAAGTTTCTTAAACTATTGTTAGCAGCGTCAAAAAATACTGTTTTAGCAACACCTGATAAAGCAATGTTTGAGGTAGGAGTACTAATTAATGAATTGCTTGCATCGCAAGTTAAACCACCATTTAATGTTAACGTATTTGAAGCTCCAATGGCTAGTTTACCATTTGTTATAGTCAGTGTTCCGTTAATTATTCTTGATACACCCAACAACATATTGGTATTACCATTGTTAAGAGTTAAGTTATTAACTGTACTAGGTAAAGAAGCACCAAATACTTGGCTGCTTCCACCATTAAAAGTATAGTTAGCACCAGTACTATAACTTGATAAACCACCAGATGTAGTGTTTGAACCATTTAAACCAGAGTTATTAGCGGTTATAACTGTAGCTCCACTTTGTACATCAATATCTCCAGTACCTGAAACTACATTGCTTCCAAAATCTAAAGTTACACCGCTTGAAACAGTCAAAGTATTTGTTACGACTGTATTACCTGATAAAGTTTTTGTTCCTGAACCTCCCAATGTTAAATTTCTGTATGTTTTTGATGCTACTGTTTGAGATCCAGTTGCATTATATGTAACATTTGCACTACTATGTAATGTGCCTAAAGACGGCACAATTACATCTGATATAACTAGAGAATTTGATGTAGCTCCAGATTGATTGATATCAATTGTACCTGTTATAGGATTACTAGAAGTAATTGTTAACATCCTATCTCCATAAGAAACACCGCCTATAACAATTTTTGAATTGGTTCCTGAAACAGTCCATACAGAAGTTGTTGAGGGACTTGAGTTGATAATATTAAACACCTGGTTATCAATAGTAAAAGAAGTTGCTACAGAACCAGTTCCACCTGTACCTGTTGTCCAACAGTCTAAATCATGCAAATCACCTGTGCAACCAGTTCCTGTAGTTTGGTGATAATAATTAATTACACCTGCTGATATACTAAAATTATCAATTCCAACGCCATTACTACTTGTGCTACCATCTAAAATCCATCTAAAATACACCTCATTACCATTAGGCACACTAACTGCTGGTGTGTACGATAAATTTGAAATTGACTGCGAAGACATTAATGTAGTAAAATTATAACTGCTAGAACCTGTAACAAGACTGCTAAAGCCTCCGTTAGTAACATCTACCCAACCAGAGGTTAATGATGTAGAATATTGCAATTTAAATGTTTGTGTAGCAGTATTTCGTCTGTATTGTTCATAATCAAATGAAAGTGTAAAAGAACCCAATGGAGCACCAGTATTGTTTCTAACCTTTAGTACTATTGACCTATTGCTATAACTGCCGCTATACATAAAACCAATTGATCTGTCTGAAGTACCGTTTTGACCCCAGTTGTACGTACCACCTGAAGTAGGTGAACCAGAACTTGCAAACTCAGTTGTAGCATTGGTTAATGTTCCAGATAAACCTAACTGTATTCCAAATCCTTGAGGCAAATTTGCAGTTGCAGATGAACCAATTCCATCAAAGTTTTGGGTTTGAGTTGGTATTAATGAAGTTAATTCTATATAATCTGGTGCAGGTATATTAAATGTACTTGAATTACCAGAAGTGGTTAAACCCGAACTTGTAAAAGCAAGTGTAGCATTACTTACAGAAGCAGTACTAGTTGCAGTTAAACCAGCAAATGTAACAACTCCACTTGAAGCTGCAACAGCAGTTGTACCGCCTAGTGTCCAAGTTCCAGCATCGCTTTTGGCTGCTGTAATTGAAGCATTACTAGATGTAACGGTATTTCCATATTGATCTTGTATAGCAACCGCAGGTTGTGTTGCTAATACGGCACCATTGCTTACAGGAGCTGTTGGTTGGGTGGTAATACCTAATTTAGTAGCCACTCCAAAACCTATACTTTGTGTAACAGTAGCATTGGAATAACCAGTTGCAATAACTACTATTGATTTAGAACCGCTACTTTGTAAAAGTGAGGCTGGTATTGAAGCTGAAGGCGTAAAAGTTATTTGGCCTGATGATAAAGAAGAACCTGCTGTTAAGGGTGTGCCTCCTACTGTTATACTTGTAATTGCAGCACGCCAAGATGCATCATCAGCAAAAGTCACAACAAAGGCACCATCAACAGTTGCACCAACAGCAGCAGTAAGCGTTGGTGGGATTGCAGCAGTAACTACATTAAACGTATAATCCTCAGTTTCACTATTTGCTAATGCATTATTACAACTAGTAATTGCACCAACTGCATCCTTAATAATTATTCTCATTCTTGTATTACCAAGTGTCGCGCCCACGGGAACAGCAAAACTTCCAGAAGGATTGGTTGTTATTTGTGTAGCAGCACCTAAGGAAACAACATTTTCGTCACCATCAGTAAAATCGCCATCTTGATTCCAATCTACAAATATTGAAAATGTAGAACCGTTACCAATACCAGGAGATGTTGCTGAATAATTAATAGTACCACCTTGTGCTTGAGTTACTGTTTGTGCTGTAAAATTGCCATATCCGTTCGAAGAAAATGTACTTGTATTGTTAATATTTGCACTACCACCTGTAGTGGTAAAATTGGTAAAATAATCTGAACCCTGACTAGCTGGACCTGTTGAAGCACAATAGATAATCGCTGGCGTAATCTGGTTAGAAGCAGCACTTGCAGTACTTGTACCAATACCATTAGTAGCTGTTACTGTAAATGTGTAAGCTACTCCATTTGTTAAACCATTTACAGTAATAGTACCACTACCCGCTTGAGTTAAGGTACCTGTAATATTTCCAGGATTAGAAGTTGCAGTGTAAGATGTAATAGTTGAACCTCCATTTGATGCTGGTGCTGTAAATGCAACTGTCGCGCTTGTATTACCTGCTACAGCTAAGCCAATAGTAGGTGCACCTGGTGCAGTTGCGGCCAAAGTAGCAATACCTGCCGAAATACTTGACCAAGCAGAATTTCCTCCTGCGTTAACAGCACGAACCCTGTAATAATAAGTTGTACCTGCACTTAAACCCGTGTTTACATTTGCAGTTGTAGTACCAGAAGCAATTGAACTCTGTGTAAAATTTACTGAACCAAAATTAATATCATCGTCTGCTTCAACTGTATAAGTAAAGGTAGCAGCACCTTGACTTGCAGGTGCTGACCAATTAGCCGTAAATGAAGTTTGTGTAGCACCAGAACCTGTCCCAATAGTTGGCGCAAGTGATAAAGTTGTAAATGTCCCATCAGGTGAATAACCAGTACCATTAGTATTAATGGCATAACCTCTATAAGTATATAAAGTATTTGCTGTAAATCCAGTTCTACCATGTGTAAAAGCACTAACGGAAGTTCCCCCCTCGGCTAAAACATTACCAGTTGGTGCGGCTGAAGTTCCCCAAACCGTTCCACGCGATGAAATAGAGGCTCCACCATCAGCAGTTACAGTAGCACCTAATGTTGCTGTTGTTGTTGTTATTAATGATGCTGTTGGTGTAGTTAGTATCGGTTCAGAAGCAGAAGCTGTTCCTGTAATTGTTACATCATCTATACACCAAATTTCATTTGAACCACTTGACGTATTAATTCTCAGTCCAACTGTATTAGTGCCATTAGGAATATTAATAGTTAAGGTTGAATAAATTGTTCCAGCGTTGGTTGCACCATTGGTAACGTTACCTGTACCTGCGACTACAACGTTTGTACCAGAATTTGTACTTATACCAGAGACATTATATCCCCATCTTGCATTATTATCTCCATTAACTGCAATATCTGCATTTGCTTCTGTATTAGTTGCAAAAGACGCTGTGTTCAGTTTAGTAAATAACCTAACAAAATCAGCAGCGTCAGCCCCATTGGAGGCAGTTCCTGAAATACTTGAAATTCTAACAACAACTGAAACTGAAGTATAACCAGTTGTTATTATATCGGCAAACGTTAACACACCTGCTATATTTGTAAATTGATAGGACTGAGAACCACTTCTAATTCTCTGGCCACTAGGTGTGCCTGTATTTGTAGCTGAAGCTGAACCGCCAGTGTTGGTATATGACCATGTATCACCAGAAGTTTCAAAACCACACGATGCAATTGTAACCTGTCCCTTCACCCCGTTCATCCCAAGCATTAATACCATGGCCAACAGGCTTAGGTATTTAAAAAATGTAGTCCTGCCTTGCGTGGGAGGCAGGTTTTTTAGTTGTAAAACATTCGTTTTCATATTATTTCATTTTGTTTGTTTTCTGGTTTATAAAAAGCATACAAATAAAATTTATTAGTATGTTTTAATTGTTAATGAATAATTAAATATTGTTGATTAAGCTGCTTATAAGTCATTATTTTTACGAGTGGCTGTTTATTTAAAACCAACGGCATTAATTTTTAAGTGTGTAGAATTAATTCTACCTTCGAAAAAACAAAAATTAGCATAAATTTTAGCCATCAAGTTTAAAAAAATTATTTAACCTATAAACCAACAGCAAAGCATATTGTTTTTCGTTAACCTTTTAGCATAATTTTTAATGTCTTAAAAACAAAAAAACTGAATGCAGCATGAGGCTTAAAGCATCCGAACGATTCCTTCAAAAAAAACAGGAATTCACGGTGCGGGAAAAACTTTGTCAAAGTTTGGAACTTTGACAAAGTTAAAGCTAATAGCAAGCAATCATTTACAGCCAAGGAGATGCTTCCAGCATAACGCATCCCGAACAATTTTCTCAAAAAACAGGAATAAAAGGTGCGGGAACCTAATCCTTATTCCGCCTTAGCAGATGAAGGAACTTTATATGGTGTTATCATCAAAACAATGGGCTTTAGCCCTTAAAAAAACACTTTGCCTTTGCTATCAATTGAAATGGGTTTTAACCCATTCGTTAATGGAAAGTAATCATTTACAGCCAAGAAGATGCTTACAGCATGACCCTCCCGAACGATTTGTTCAAAAGGAAAACAGCCGTAAAAGGTGCGGGAACGTCATCCTGAATACGCCTTAGCAGATGAAGGAACTTTATGTGGTGGTGTTATTATCATAACAATGGGCTTTAGCCCTTAAAAAACATTTTGCCTTTTAATCATTTAAAATGGGTTTTAACCCATTCGGTGCGGGAACATCAGCCTGAATACGCTTTAGCAGATGAAGTAACTTTATATGGTGTTACTATTCTTAACAATGGGCTTTAGCCCTTAAAAAAACACATTGCCTTTTAATCATTTGAAATGGGTTTTAACCCATTCATTAATAGAAAGTACTCATTTACAGCCAAGAAGATGCTTACAGCATGACCCTTCGCCCGCTCCTGCAATGTCATTAAATTAATAAAATGACTCCAACGGAGTCACATGTTTATAGAAAATAATCGCCATAAAACATACGACCCCTTTGGGGTCGCACCCACCAACAAATCTTAATAGCTATAAACATTTGACCTTTTCAAGGTCAGAAATTCTTTATTTAATAACATCCCCCAAAAGTGAATTTATCCCAAAGCCTATGGTTTTTATTATTTAATTAATTACCATTCTCCACATAGAAACTAGTTTGCATGACATAGAAGTTAATTTGCATGACATAGAAGTTATTTTGAAGCCTATGGAAACTCTCCAAATTCGATAGGATAGATTTTTTAACGCTAGCAACTAGGTATTAAATGCAGGCAGCCATTGCCCAAACAACTTATTTTACTAAAAAATTTACGGCCCAACTAAGTATATTATTAGTCGCCATGCATTTTTGTAACTTGTTAAATCTATTTATTACAAATTGATAGATGTAGTCACCTTCTTCTAAAATATAGTAGTGATAATCCATCAGTCGAGAATTGTTTGTAAACAGTTTTTCTTTAGCTAATATATAAACCGAATAACTAAACTACTTTTTCAAAGCTTCGTAAATGGCATCTTGTATTTTAGAGCGCACGCTTAATTCGCCTAGCTTTTTGTTTTCGGCACTTGGGTAAACACGGTTACTTAAAAATACATACACCAAATCGTACTCAGGGTCAACCCAAGTGCAAGTACCCGTGAAACCTTGGTGACCAAAAGTGGCAGGGCTACACATTTTACTAGTTGGACTATCTTTGGTTGGGTCGGTTTCAGGTTTATCAAAACCCAAACCTCTGCGGCTATTTTTACTAAACTTTTTGGTAAATAATTCAACTGTGCTGGCTTTTAACACACGGTGTTCAGCATAAATTCCTTTATTCAAAAGCATTTGCATAATAATGCCCACATCGTTGGCTGTAGCAAAAAGGCCTGCATGTCCACTTACTCCGCCTAACATGGCCGCAGCAGGATCGTGTACGTAACCTTTTACTTGTTGTTTTCTAAATACTGAATCGTATTCGGTAGGAACTATCCAATTGTAATTGATGGTTTTTATGGGGTTATAAACCATGCTTCCTAAATTAAGTGGCTTGTAAAAATTTTCTTGTAAATAGCTCTCAAAGTCTTTGTTGGTAATGGTTTCTACCATTTTGCGCAGCATCATAAAACCTAAATCGCTGTACACATATTGGCCTTCTTTTTTTAACTCGGTATCGGCTATGGTTTTCCAAATTACCTTTTCGTAATTTTTATTGATGTAAATATTATCGGCCACCTTAAGCGAAAATTCAGTTGAAAAAGTATCGCTGTAAACTATTGGATTTAATTGTCCGCTAGGCAATAAAGTAGCTTTGTAAAAAGGAATAAAAGGCACCAAACCAGCCTGATGGGTAAGTATATCACTAATTTTTAAATCTTCTTTATTACTATCTTTAAGCCAAGGTAAGTAAAGTCCTATTTTATCGTCTAACTTAATTTTTTTCTCCTCATATAATTTCATTACAGCAAGTGTGGTGCTCAGTATTTTGGTAACAGAAGCAATATCGTAAACATGGTTATTTTTTACTGGTGTTAAACTATCGTAAGTATGAAACCCAAACGATTTGTTATAAATTACTTTACCTTCTTTAGCCACAAAAACTTGGCAGCCAGGCATGGCTTTTAAAGCTATAGCACTGTTAACAATGCTATCAATTTTTTCCATTTTTGCATTGCTCACTTCTGCCTCGTTTGGATAAACATATTCAAACTTGCCAATGGTTTCGGTTTCTGAACCACTGCCTAAAGCATACATATTAGGCACAGAAACAGGCAATTTACCTTTGGCTTCCAAACCTCCGCCCAAAATTTGAGCAGCCATTTGGTTATAAAGTGGTAAATCTTCAAAGGCAACAATTACATTTTTATACATATCAAAATGTTGCAAAATATATGGATTGCCATTGTTTACTAAAATACACTTATTGCGCTTACCCAAGGCTTGTACAAAGTTAATTTCAACTTGTGTTAAACCAAGGTTACGACTTACAAAACGGCTAGTATTATGAAGGCTTACAATAACCAAATTATAATAATCGGAAATAGATAAAAGGCTGTCAAAATTTTCTTTCCTATCGTTTTTATCAATGGCATAATAATCGGCTTTTAGGTAATTATTTAGTTGTGTTTGAAAATCGCTTAACTGCGAACTACCCACATTGATACAAGCTATTTTGTATTTTTCTGGATTTTGAATTGGAATAATTTTATCGTGATTTCTGGCAACTACCACTGCGTTTTTAACCACTTCTTTTACCAAAAATTCGCTTTCAAAACTGTTTAAATCGTTGGTTAAGTTTTTAGGTTCAATAGGTTTATATTTATTTAAACCACACCAATATTTAGCCAATAATATTTTTTTACAACTACGCTCTACTTGCTGCCAAGTAATCAAACCGCGTTTTATATAATCTTTGATATAGGCAATGCTCATTGGCACATCTTCTACAAAAAGTAAAATATCGTTACCGGCAGCAAATGCTTTGGCAGCAACTTCTCCAGGAGCATAAAAACTGCTTACACCTTTCATGTTTAAAGCATCGGTAATTATGATGCCATCAAACTCCATTTCATTGCGTAATAAATCGGTAATAATGGGCTTTGAAATAGATGCAGCATAGTTTGGCATGGTATCAAGCGCAGGAACTGCTAAATGAGCTGTCATAATAGCGGCAATACCATTATTTATTAACTCTTTAAATGGATACAATTCTAAGCTATCTAACCTTTTGCGATTGCCTTTAATTACTGGTAAACCATAATGCGAATCGCTTTCGGTATCGCCATGACCTGGAAAATGTTTGGCCGATGCTAAAATATTTTCGCTTTGCATGCCTTGCATGTACGCAATGCTATTTTTAGCCACAATGTATTTGTTTTCGCCAAAACTACGGTCGTTAATAACCGGATTAGCCATGTTATTATTAATATCGGCATCGGGCGCAAAGTTAAAATGAATACCCATGCGCTTACATTGTTTACCCACTAAAACGCCAAATTGTTTGGTTAACTCAATTTTATTAGCGCTGCCAAACACCAAATGCCTAGGAAAAATAGGTGTACTATCTAACCTCATACTCAAGCCCCATTCTCCATCAATTCCAATTAGTAAAGGCACTTTCGATAGTTTTTGATACTGATTGGTAAGCATTACTTGCCTTGAAGGTGAGCCTTTAAAAAATATAAGCCCTCCTACCCCAATATCGCGTACATGGCACTCTACATCTTTTTCATGAATTTTATCTTTGGTGTTATAAGCAGCTATCATCATTAGCTGTGCTATTTGTTGATCGGGGGTTAAAGTAGCAAAAACGCTATCAACCCAATCGTTTTGTTTTTTCCAGTTAATTGCCTGAGCGGCTGACTCAGAGAACAATACCAAACAAAATATAAATATAAAAAACTGCTTATGAATACTAAATACTATTTTCAAACCTGATAAAATGAACTGCAAATTTGCAGTTTTTGAGCTAGTTATTTATAACAAATTTAAATAAAATTACTACTTACCTATTTTGAAAGCAAAAACCTAATCTCATTTAAACCACAAAAGCTACAAGCTAAACTTATCAAAATAGAAATTTATTAAGTATAATTGTTGCCCAATTGCCAAAATTATGATTCCTAAAAAATCGCACGAACACACGTTAAAAAATGCCATTTCAGATTTTTTACACGACCAACATTTGGATACCAAACTGGCCGAATTGAATATTATAAATAATTGGGAAAAGTTAGTAGGCGCTTTGATTGCAAAAAATACTACCGAAATAAAGTTTAGAGGTACGGTATTATACTTAAAAATAGAATCGAATGCCTTGCGCAATGAATTAAATTACCAACGTGGCAAAATTATGGCTTTGGTTAATACCGAATCGAACCAACAGTTGATAACTGATGTAGTAATTCGCTAATTTTAGTTTCAATATTTATGGCTAAAAATATTCATTTAACAGCAGAAGTTAGCGATACAAGTGAGCCTAAATGGCACCAAAAATTAACCCTATTTGCGTATGGTATTGTTTATTTAGTAGCCATTGTATTGAGCTTAAAAACCATTAAAGAACCCGATTTATGGTGGCAATTAGCCACAGGAGATTGGATTTTGGCAAACAAAACTATTCCTACCACTGATGTTTTTTCATATACTTATTTTGGAGTAAAATGGATCAATATTAAATGGGGATTTGAAGTACTTATTGCTTTATGGAGTAAGGCTTTTGGCGTAGAATCAATTTATATTATCCAAGCATTGGTTACAGTGGCATTGGTTTATTTCTCTATCAAATTAGTTAAATTGTTTAATGCTTCATTTTTAAATAAACCTTTTGCTAATGGCATCATTGTTTTGCTACTATTGGCTTATTTGGCAGCTATAAGCAGCAGGATAATTGGTAGGCCCGAAATGTTTACACATTTGTTTACCGTTATTTTTATTTATTTATTGAACAAATTCAAAAATAAAAAACAACTTGTTTACCTACTTCCTGCTATACAACTTATTTGGACCAATATGCACGAGGCATTTGGAATAGGCATTGTAATCATTGCCATTTACCTTGCATCTGAATGGTTTGTTAGTATAAAATATAGAATTGAAAAGCCAATTTATTTAAGCATTGCCTTTTTATTAAGCATGGTTAGCATTTGTATCAATCCTTATGGTTTGGAAATGCTTGGCCGCCCATTCGAAATTTTTAATCAATTAAACAGCAATAAATTTACCACAGAACTTTCAAACTATACCACTCATGAGTATTGGCAATACAGCAGTTATTATAGTTTGATTTTGTTAGTTTTAGTTATTTTAAGTTTGATATTAACATTATTTAAAACCAAACTTAAAGCATTGATAAACCAGTTTGGTTTGGGAAATATTTTACTCCTTTTTGCCTTTGCTATTTTAGCAAGTTCAGCATTTAGAAATGTGGTTTTTATTCAAGTTATTTTATTGCCTTTTACCGTCCATTTGGTATTTAGCCTAATCCAATTTATTGGTAATAAAATATCATTTAAACTCCCTATTGTGGCCACTTTAGCAACTTCAGTACTTGTAGGATTGTTTTTTTATATTGCAGTAGTAAGTAACTATTTTTACAAAGCTAACAAATCATCAAATACTTATGGTTTGGAATTTTCTGCTTCGCAAAATCCGTTGGGTGCTGCGCAATTTTTAGAAAAAAATCAATTGAGTAATCAACCAATTTTTACCGATTATTTGTCATCATCGTATTTACTTTATAAACTAACACCTGCATTTAAAACCTTTATCGATTTACGCGATTTTGATGTGTTTCCAGATTCATTCTTTTACCAAAATGCCGCTGCTTATAACGATTACCATGATTATATGAACCTAGACAACCAATATCATTTTAAAGCTGCGGTTATCGTTAATAGTCAATTTAAAAAACTACAAACAGGGTTATACAACGATAGCAATTATACTTTAAGCTATTTTGATCCATTAGTTTCGGTTTTTATTAAAACACCAAGCATCAACAATGAAATTTTGCCCATAAGTAAATTAGCACCAACTCCAAGCAATGGATTGTGTAAAGTTATCAATTACCTATTCAATCCATTTTACAAAACAATAAACGAAACAGAAACAGATTATACCATTGAAGCAGCTAAATTTTATTTAAGTGTTGGTAATTTTAAAGTGGCCAAACAATTGATAAATAGCAACAGTATTTTACCTAAAAATGAAGCTACAAAATATTATATAAACTCACAATACTACATTAACAAAGCCATTACAGACACCTCATTTAAAGCAATTTATAACGACAGTGCGCAAACCTTTTTAAAGCAGGCTATAAAACTTAATAATCAATATTTTGAAGCCTATTTTTCATTGGGTGTAATTGATTTAAACCAAGGTAATTTTGTAAATGCTGCCAAGCAATTTGAAAAATGCTGCAATATTGACCCCAATAGTTTAAATGCGCATTTATATGCTGGAGAAACTTACAAAGCTTTGGTTGAAAATAACCAAGCATTAAAGTACTTGCCAAATTTAGTTGCGCATTTAGAAATAGCCAATGAAATGAATCCAAATAATCCAAATATAGAATGGAACCTGGGTGTGGCTTATTATAAACAAGGAAAATGTAACCTTTCTACACCCTTTCTTTTAAAGGTGAAAGATTATGAAGGTCTAACAATAGAAGACAGAAATATAGCAAATAACTGTTTGAGTAATTGCGGAGCAAAATAACAACATGTTTACATACCAAAAACACATTTTAGAGTTTAACAAACCAGCCACTACCAGTCGTGGGAGTTTACAACAACATACTGTTTATTATATAAAAAAAAGCAATGCCAATAATACACAAATAGGACTAGGTGAAGCCGCTCCATTAAAAGGGCTGAGCATTGATTATGTTGATCAATTTGAAACACAGCTTGATTATTTTTTACAACAACTAAACAATGGTTTTACCATTCAAGATTTAGATTTAGAAAACTGGCCATCTATTCAATTTGCTTTAGAAACAGCAATGGCTGATTATAACTTTGGTGGTGAACGAAAAATTTACGAAAACAGTTTTATCAATGGTAAGCCCATTGCTATTAATGGCTTGGTTTGGATGAATCAAGTAGATGAAATGTTACTTGAAGCATCGCAAAAAATAGAAGCAGGTTTTAATTGTATCAAATTTAAAATTGGCGCTTTAGATTTTGATGAAGAATGCCGTTTATTAGAAAAAATAAGAAGCAGATACAATGCTTTTAAGTTAGAAATAAGAACAGATGCCAATGGTGCTTTTGCCAATGCTGATGCATTAGAAAAATTAAATGAATTAAAACGTTTTGACATACATAGCATAGAGCAACCCATTAAAGCCAAACAGCCTGAAATGATGCAAGAAATTTGCGCTAAATCGCCCATTGCTGTAGCATTAGACGAAGAACTAATTGGTGTAAAACAAGCTGATGCCAAACCTTTATTGCAATTTATAAAACCACATTACATTATTTTAAAACCAACCTTAATTGGAGGCTTAGCCCAAAGCCAATTTTGGATAAATAAAGCTAGGGAATTGAACATAGGTTGGTGGCTAACATCTGCTTTGGAAAGTAATATTGGTTTAAATGCCATTACGCAATTTTGTAGTTCTCTAAATACTGAAATGCCACAAGGATTAGGAACAGGTAGTTTATATAAAAACAATATTCCAAGTCCATTAACAGTAAGCAAAGGTTTTATTTACTACGACTTGAATAAAAAGTGGGATCTGGATTTTATAACGCGTTGAAGAATAACACTTTTTGTGGCTCCAGATATTTATCGCATGTTCGTAAAGCTAAGCAAAACTCCTCCGGAGTTTAATATCAATAGCCACCAGTAAAACTGGTGGTAAAATGAATAATTAGATATAAAGAAAACCCAAAAATCTTTGCGAAAGCCTCTGGCTTTCGCAAAGATTTTTGGGTTTTCTTGCGGAAAGTTCTGTTTGTTTTTTCAACGGGTTAATCCCGATAAATCGGGACCGTTGTTACAATAGTACCGTTCCTACGGAACTTTAATGTTTATAATTATTTACAAGAAAAAAGATTAAATTGACGCCTATGCTATAGCCATCGAGAATATACCATCTAAGATTTACCTCAAAAGTATTAGCCATGTTTGTAAATCAAAATGGTAATACAAAAAAGCCCAATCAACTTAAGTTGAAAGGGCTTATTTCTAACTATTTATTTAAACAAAAAACTATTTCTAAAGTAAAGCACCATTCTTAATTTCATCCACCACATTTGGGTCTAACAAAGTGGTTGTATCACCTAAATTACTGGTTTCGCCTTCAGCAATTTTGCGTAATATTCTACGCATAATTTTACCACTTCTGGTTTTGGGCAATCCACTAACAAACTGAATTTTATCGGGCTTGGCAATGGCACCAATTATACGCGATACAGTTTGAATAATATCTTGCTTGGTGAGGTTTTCATCGGCTGTATGCTTGTTATCGTATATAACGTAAGCATAAATTCCTTGCCCTTTTATATCGTGAGGATAACCTACTACAGCACTTTCAACCACCCCGCTATGCATGTTAATGGCATTTTCCACTTCAGCAGTTCCAATTCGGTGTCCGCTTACGTTTAACACATCATCAACTCTGCCTGTAATTCTATAGTTTCCTTCTTCATCGCGCAAGCAACCATCGCCTGTAAAATACATATTTTCATAAGTTGAAAAATAAGTAGTACGGCAACGTTCATGGTCGTTATAAGTAGTGCGAATAATACCCGGCCAAGGCTGCTTAATACATAAGTTTCCACTTACAGAATTACCTAAAATTTCTACTCCATTTTCATCAACCAAACAAGGATTAACTCCCGGTAATGGCAAGGTGGCATGTGCAGGTTTATGTGGTGTAACACCAGCTAAATTAGAAATCATAATTCCGCCAGTTTCTGTTTGCCACCAAGTATCTACAATTGGACATTTTTCTTTACCAATATTTTTAAAATACCATTGCCAAGCCTCTTCGTTAATTGGCTCACCAACGGTACCTAATACTTTTAATGAACTTAAATCTTTGTTATTTACAAAATCTAAACCATAAGCCATTAAACTTCTAATAGCTGTAGGAGCTGTATATAAAACATCTACTTTGTATTTTTCTACTATTTCCCAAAATCTGCCAGCATCGGGCCAAGTAGGAATTCCTTCAAACATCAATGAAGTTCCTCCAGCACTTAATGGACCATAAACTATATAACTATGACCAGTAATCCAACCAATATCGGCCGTACAAAAATGAACTTGTCCAGGTTGGTATTGAAATACATTTACAAAAGTATAGTTTGTCCAAACCATATAACCCGCAGTAGAATGAACTACTCCTTTTGGTTTGCCTGTTGAACCTGAAGTGTATAAAATAAACAATGGGTCTTCCGAATCCATTTCAACAGCAGGAAAACTAACTTTACCATTTTTCTCTACTTGCTCTTCGGCTTGTTCCATTTCATCTTCCCACCACAAATCACGGTTTTTTATCATACTTACCGGATTGCGAGTACGTGTATAAACAATAACTTTTTTAACTGTTTTATTGCCAATTAAAGCATCGTCAATTACACTTTTTAATGGAATATCTTTATTGCCACGGTAAGCACCATCGCAAGTAATAATGTATTCAGCACTTGCATCTTCTAATCTATCGGCAATACTTTGAGCCGAAAAACCTCCAAAAATTACTGAATGAATAGCACCAATACGAGCGCAACCTAAAACTGCATAAGTCAATTCAGGAATCATGCCCATATAAATACAAACACGGTCACCTTTTTTCACACCTAAATTGGTTAACATTTGAGCCACTTGGCATACACGTTTGTGTAAACGGTTATAAGTTACAATGCGGGTTTTTTCTTCAGGGTTATTAGGCTCCCAAATAATAGCGGGTTGCTCACCTCGTTCAGCTAAATGCCTATCAATACAGTTTTCGGTAATATTTAATTTACCACCTTCAAACCATTTTATATTTGGTTCTTTAAAGTTCCAATTCGAAACTTTATCCCATTTCTTTTTCCAAGTAAAATTTTCTGCTACTTCACCCCAAAATTCTTCTGGGTTTTCAATACTTTTTTTATAGGCTTCGTTATATTGTTCTAAGCTTTTTATTTGATGTGGGTATGACATATTTTTTCTGTTTTGTTAATACGAATATAGAAGTAGAAATAAATGCTATGGGAAGTTTCTTGCTAATTTGGTATATTAATGACAAAGATTTGTTTTACAATCAATTTTAGTAAGTTAAAACCAAATACCAAAATAGTGTGGTTACAAATGCAGCTAAAATAGTAATGCCTGTTGCTATATTTACCAGTTTAGTATTTAAATGGTATTCATCGGCCACCACAGATGCCGTTAACAAGGTTGGCATAGCTGCTTCGAACACAGCTATATTACTAGGCATACCTTTTATATTTAATACATACACTAATATTAAAACCAACGCTGGTGCCAATATTAATTTATAACCAAGTATAGATAAAATAGCTTTCCAATCATTTTTTAAACCTGATAGTTTTAACTGCAAGCCAATGGAGAATAAAGCCAAAGGAGCAACCGTACCTGCTAGTTTATCAAACAACTGCATAAAAGGCTCTAAATCCATAAAATGAGGCAAAATAAAAGCCAACAAACAACCCCACAAAGGCGGGAAAGAAGCCATTTTTTTTACGACCAAATTAGTGGTTAAAGTATGTTTATCTGAATGCCTTATGGCCATAGCTATTCCAACAGTAGAAAGCAATACAAAAGTAACTTGATCGCATATTACAGCTATACTAATTTGTGGTTCGCCAAAATAAGCCGTAATTAAAGGAAAACCTACAAACGAAGTATTGCTTAAACCAGTACATAAATACAAAGCGCCAATGGTTGCTTTTGATAAATTTCTTTTATAGGTAATTATTTTTACAAATACATAAGCACCTATCCAAACCAATATGGGGCCAATTACTGGAACCAACATGGTATAGTTCCAATTTATTTGAGGAATATACTTTAGCGAAACAGCAGGTAAAGCCACATAAATAATCCATGCATTAATGCCTTTATGCGACTGAGGCGGCAATAGTTTTTTATAGTTAAAAATATAACCTACTAAAATACAAATGGCTATTAATACAAATGATATCATGAATATATGTTAAACTAATGGCAATGATAATAAAAACTGCGCATTTGAATTTCAAATAAATCTTTATATTAGTAGATAATAAGTACCTAAGGAAATGAAAATATATTTAAACTTAATTCTAAAAGTAATCTCAATTATTGTTGTTATTTTTTGGTTTTACTCTTGTCAGCAAGAACACATTTACAAATCAAAAATTTTGGTGTTTGGTAAAGAATTTAACAATGAATACATAGAATTATATAATAATGATTCATTAATTTATAAAGATACAATAAGAATAGACCCGTCAGTAGATGTTGAATTGTTTGAAATAATAGGAACTGAACCTGAGGTTACAATAAAATCAAGTAAAACATACAAAACAGTAAAATTAAATAAGAATTTCAGAAATTTTTTTGTTAAAAAAAATACCTTCTTATTCGATTTTATTTACTTGAAAAAATCAAATGAGATACTTCAATATGATTAGCTGTTGAACTCAAAAAAACAAACCATGCTAATCTTCTTTAAAATAAACTGGTTCTAAATTTTCAGTTTCTTCTTGCGTTAACATTTTTGATTGAATAATAAACCTTAGTCCTAAAGGTATTTCTAGTGAAAAGCTTGAACCACGCCCTTTTGTTATATCAACAGTTAACTGGGTATGTTGCCAATATTCAAATTGGTCTTTACTCATCCAAAACTCACAGCCTTCTATTTGACCTAAGCATACATCGCTCGAACCAATTATAAAATCACCTTTTTCAAAACACATAGGCTGCGAACCATCGCAACAGCCACCACTTTGATGAAACATTAACTCACCAAATTTTTCTTTTAACTGAGCTATTACAGCAATTGCTTCAGCAGTAATTAAAATTCTTTTTACCATACTTTATAAAATAAGTAACCACAAAGCACATATAAAAATGTGTTTGTGGTTACAAGTTAAAAATTATTTACAGTTTTCTATTTACTAAAAGAAACCCAATTTTTGTTTGCTGTAAGAAATCAACATGTTTTTAGTTTGACGGTAATGACCTAACATCATTAAGTGATTTTCTCTACCAAATCCTGATTTTTTATAACCACCAAATGGCGCGTGTGCCGGATAAGCATGGTAACAATTTACCCAAACTCTACCAGCTTGAATAGCACGTGGTACTTGGTATAATTCATGTGCATCTCTTGTCCAAACACCTGCACCTAAACCATACAAAGTATCGTTTGCAATGGCAATGGCTTCTTCTGTAGTTTTAAATGTGGTAACACAAACTACTGGGCCAAAAATTTCTTCTTGGAAAATGCGCATTTTATTGTGGCCTTTAAATAAAGTTGGCTGAATATAATATCCACCTGCTAATTCGCCATCTAATTTATGAACATCACCACCGCAAAGCACTTCAGCACCTTCTTCTTTTCCTAACTTTAAGTAGGATTGAATTTTTTCATACTGATCGTTTGAAGCTTGAGCTCCCATCATGGTATTGCTATCTAATGGATTACCCATTTTAATAGCTTTGGTACGCTCAATTACTTTACTCATAAATTTATCGTAAATGCTTTCGTGTACCAAAATACGAGAAGGACAAGTACAAACTTCACCTTGATTTACTGCAAATAATACTGCGCCTTCAACTGCTTTATCAAAAAAATCATCATCATGATCAGCAACTGATGGGAAGAAAATATTTGGAGATTTACCACCTAACTCCATAGTAACAGGAACTAAATTTTCTGATGCATATTGCATAATTAATCTACCTGTCGTAGTTTCACCTGTAAACGAAACTTTTGAAACTCTAGGAGATTGAGCCAAAGGCTTACCTGCTTCAGGACCAAAACCTGTAACAATATTAATTACACCTGCAGGAACTACATCTTTTAATAATTCCATTAAACACATAATAGAAGTTGGTGTTTGTTCGGCTGGTTTAACTACCACTGTGCAACCTGCTGCTAATGCAGGAGCTATTTTCCAAGTAGCCATTAATAATGGAAAATTCCAAGGAATAATTTGACCAACAACACCTAAAGGCTCGTGTAAACAAATACTAACTGTGGTTTCATCATGCTCCGAAATGGAACCTTCTTCTGCACGAATTACACCAGCAAAGTAGCGAAAATGGTCAATACATAAAGGTAAATCTACATTAATAGATTCTCTAATTGGTTTACCATTATCATAAGTTTCAATGGCTGCTAAATATTGTAAATTAGCTTCCATTACATCGGCTATTTTATTTAAAATACCTGAACGGTAAGCAGCCGATGTTTTGCTCCAAGTAGCAAAAGCTAAATGCGCAGCATCTAAAGCTAACTCTACATCTTCTTTTCCAGAACGAGCAGCTTGAGTAAATACTTTTCCATCAACTGGACTTGCATTATCGAAATAAACTCCACTAACTGGAGCTACAAAATTACCACCTATGAAATTATCATACTTGGCTTTAAAAGTTGGTTTTTGTGCTAATGTTGTCATATATATTATTTAATTATTATTTTTTGAAATACGAACATATGAGTTAGCAATATGCAAGTGATAGTACAATCCTATCATTTAATAGCACAATTGTATCACTAGCAAAAAACCTTGATGTTTAAACACTCCAATTCATACTAAAATACTTGCAAGCCTTGTTTGGATAAACAGATTATAAAACATTTAAAAAACTATACCTAATTGGCAATATTTTTACTAAACAAGCAAAACAATTGGTAAAAATTACTAAGTTTGATAAAAAGAAAGAATAGTTATGTCATTTAAACATACCATAAAACCAGTTGCTTTATCTAACCAATCGCAATTAAAAACATTGGTAGAAAATAGAACTGCATACTCGCTTAACCAATGTGAGTTAAATGTTTTTGAAACACACGCTGCCTCTTTTAAAGTTCCTCTTATTTTTGATAGCCTTGTAATAACGAGCATGCTCAGGGGCAAAAAGGTTATGCATTTATTCGACAATCAAGGATTTGATTATTTGCCTGGTGAAAGTGTAATTGTACCTGCAAATGTTACCATGAAAATTGATTTTCCAGAGGCTGAATTAGGAAACCCAACTCAATGCACAGCATTAGCTATTGAAAGTTCTCATATTGAAAACACCCTTAACTATTTAAATGAACGTTTTCCAAGAGAAAGCGATTCTCAACCTTGGCAATTAAATTATAGCCAATACCATTATTATAATAATGAAGAAATTGCCATGCTTTCTAATAAACTAATTGGTATATGCACAGGCACTAAGTTAAATAAAGACATTTATGCAGACTTAACTTTAAAAGAATTATTGGTAAGCATCATGCAAAGTCAAAAATTGAATCATTTAACTTTGAATACTTATGCAGAAAAAAATATCAATCCATTGGCATGTATTATTGGATATATAAAAGACAATATTCACGAAAAGTTTCAAATAGAATACCTTAGCAATAGAGCTTGTATGAGTAAAGCTACCTTTTACAGAGTGTTTAAAAAGGAATTGGGAATAAGCCCTTTGGATTTTATTTTTACCCAAAAAATCAGCAAAGCAAAAGAGCTTTTAAGAAATCCAACATTAAAAATAGCTACCATTAGCGATGAACTTGGTTTTTCCGATGCTAACTATTTTATACGCGTATTTAAAAAATTAGAAGGTATTACTCCAAATCAATATAGGCTAAATACATTACTTATAAATTAAAGTAAAATAAGCTATCAACACTAAATCCCGTAAGGGATTTTTTTATGCACTACACTTTTTTAGGATACTATTTAATAATTCTAAAAATTTCATTTCTTGCTAAATTAGTATATTTATGCTAAATATATATAGTTAAGTTTTTATATTTACCATATGGAAACAATCAACTGCCCCAAATGTAAAAACGAAAATATTAACAAAAGTGGCTTTGTTAAAGGCCGTCAACGCTTTTTGTGTAAAGATTGCAATTACTTTTTTTCAGTAATGAAGGAAGGTAAAAACATAGATAATTATTATGTTATAAAAGCTTTGCAACTATATATTGAAGGTGTAAGTTTACGAGAAATTGAAAGATTAATTGGCGTGAGTCATGTATCGGTTATGAACTGGGTTAAAAAATTTAACTTAAAAGCTCCAGAAAATAACGACTACCATCCAACCTATAAAGTAATGCGCCATGACGAGCTAATTAGCTACATGAGCAACAGAGAGAATACAAAAAATACAGGTATGATTATTACTGAACTAGGTGATAAATACATGCTTATAAAATGGGAAAGATTAAAAGGAAAAAAATAATGCCACCTATACCATTTTACAACAAAATAGATATAGCCGCAAAGTATAGGAATATGTTAGGATGTTTGTTCTATGATAAACAAATAAAAACGTATGAAAAAAATTACACATGCTATCTTTTTAATTGCTTTAGTGTTGGCCTCAACAGCAGGCCTTAAAGCTCAAGGAACCGACAATTATGGGGCGGGTTTAAAATTTAATTTAGACTCAACCGGAAAAAAATACGTACGTATGCTTACTTGGCATCAAGTATGGTTGAGAAATAATGAAAATAATCCTGGTTCAACTATTAATGGAGAAGCAAGTAGCAGCCAATGGGATATGAGTTTGCGTAGATCTCGTTTTTTGATGTATGCTCAAATAAATCCTAATTTCTTAATTTTAACTCATTTTGGTATAAACAACTCAAACCAAGTAAGTGGAGGCGGAGCAGGACAAGGAGCTAGCGGATTAGATGGCAAAAAACCTCAACTATTTTTACATGATGCTTGGGTGGAACATAAAGTTTTTAAAGACAATTTAAGTATTGGAGCAGGTTTACATTATTGGCAAGGCCCATCAAGGCTTAGCTCTGGTTCAACTTTAAACTTTTTAGCCATTGATGCACCTATTTTTAATTGGCAAAATATTGAAGCTACTGATCAATTTGCTCGCCAATTTGGAATTTTTGCCAAAGGCAAACTTTTAAAAAACAAACGCATTGATTACCGTATGAGCATTAATTTTCCTTATGCTTTACAAAGAGGAACAGGGCTAACTACATTAGATACTACAGCAGCTAAAAATAACGTTGAAATTGCAAATTACAAAGGAGGCGGACAACCTAAAAATTCATACCAAGGCTATTTTCAATATCAATTTTGGGATGTTGAGAGCAATTTATTGCCATTTACAGTAGGGAGTTATTTGGGTACAAAAAAGGTATTAAATTTAGGTTTGGGTGCATACTATCAACCCGATGCCATGTGGAGTGCTAAACAAAACACCAACACTGGCAGATGGGATACAGCTTTACACAAGCAATTATTTGTATCGGCCGATGTATTTTTAGATTTACCTTTAAAATATAAAAATATGGCTGTAACTTTTTATGGTGCTTATAATTATTTTGACATGGGTCCAAACTATGTAAGAAATATTGGCATTGACAATCCAACCAATGGAACCATAGCAAGTCAAGTAGCATTTAATGGTGGTGGAAATACCATGCCAACTACAGGTACAGGAAATATTTATTATGCACAAGCTGGTTTGTTATTACCTAAATCAAAAACATTGGGTAAGTTTCAACCTTATGGAGCAATCACAGTTTCGCAATTTGAAAGACTAAAAGACAATGTAATTACACCAGATATGGGTATTAATTGGTTTTTAAACGGTCATTCAGCAAAAGTTACTTTAAATTACAGAATGCGTCCGGTGTTTAAATTTAACGACCCAACTCAGCGATTTAAGGATGTAATTTTTGATTCATACAAAGGCGAATTATCTATTCAATTCCAAATTTATTTATAATAAAAACAAAACATATATACATGGAAAACAAAGACAACAAACAAAGTATTGTACAGGTAATTGGGGCCTCATCGTTAGGAACCTTAATTGAGTGGTACGATTTTTACATTTTTGGTAGTTTAGCCGTAATCATAGGCAAGCAACTATTCCCTTCTGATGCTGGAGCATCTGCATTAATTAACACTTTAGCCATTTTTGCTGCAGGTTTTATTGTACGCCCTTTTGGTGCTCTAGTATTTGGCCGTTTAGGTGATTTAATAGGCCGCAAATCAACATTTTTACTTACATTGGTGTTAATGGGTGGTTCTACTTTTTTAATTGGTTTAATACCATCGTATGCCACCATTGGTTATGCAGCACCTATTCTGGTATTAATACTTAGGTTAATTCAAGGTTTGGCTTTAGGAGGCGAATATGGTGGAGCGGCCACTTATGTAGCAGAACACGCACCTGCTGGCAAACGTGGATTTTTTACCAGTTGGATTCAAACTACTGCTACTTTAGGTTTATTTTTATCAATTGGTGTAATTGTAGCAACCAAAAATTTAATTGGTGCTGAAGCATTTGCTGATTGGGGATGGAGAATTCCTTTCTTAATATCTATTTTATTGGTAGTAGTTTCAATCTACATCCGTATGAAAATGCACGAATCACCTATGTTTAGTAAATTGAAAAAAGAAGGCAATATTTCAAAAAATCCTTTAAAAGAAAGTTTTAGCAATAAAGCTAATTTTAAAATGGTGTTACTTGCTTTATTTGGTGCAACTATGGGACAAGGTGTAATTTGGTACACTGGCCAATTCTACGCGCAATCTTTCTTAGAAAATACGGTAATGTTAGACTTTAACGAGTCACGTTATATTATACTTTGGGCCATTTTATTTGCTACGCCTTTCTTTGTAGTATTTGGAAGTTGGAGTGATAAAGTTGGAAGAAAATGGATTATGTTAGCTGGTATGTTTTTAGGTATAGTATGTTATAGACCTATTTATCAAAAATTCTTAGATAAAACCAATGTAGCCGAGTTTCAAAAAACAGAGTTGAATACTGCTGCTGAACCTACCATTAAAAAAGATGCGGTAGCAGGAACAATGGATACTTTAGTAAAAACTACTACTTTAAAAACGTTAAAAGATGGTGCTACTTTTAAAGAAGTAACCACTGATACTGTTTATGCTGATGCATCGAAAGCCATTGGCCACGCTAAAACAAAATACATTGACAAAACATTATCGAATAGTGACTTTTGGGTATTCGTATTCTTAGTATTTATTCAAATTATATTTGTTACCATGGTTTATGGACCAATAGCAGCTTTCTTAGTTGAATTATTCCCAACTAAAATACGTTATACGTCTATGTCGTTACCTTACCATATTGGTAATGGGGTGTTTGGCGGATTGGTGCCATTTATAGCCACATTAATAGCTAGTTTTAGTGGTTCAACTCCATTATCTGGCTTATGGTATCCTATTGGAGTAGCTATAGCCTCACTAATAATTGGAGCAATATATATTAACAATAAAGTGGACGAAAACGTTAACGACTAATTTAAAACAAAAGAAAAAAATTATGAACGCAATAAAAAAATTAGTAGGGGCTTTAATGATAGTATTAGCTCCCGTATTGGTAATATTTATGTTTATGCAAGCTAGCGATAAAATAGGTAAAGCTGCAGAAGGTATTGCTAAAACAAATACCCTTTTACAATGGTCAATTATCTTGATTATATTTATTCCAATATGCGCAGGTTTGGCCATATTTGGTTTGTATGGCGTTAAGGGCGAATACGACCAATTGCCAACCAGCTCTGATGAATTATAAATAATAATTTCTATAACTAAAAAGCCGCATTGTTAATATAACATGCGGCTTTTTTTATAAACAGCAATTATATTTTTAGTAGCCATGTTTTACTACCACTTATTTGAATTTTTAAAAAACCATAGTTGTAATTATACAATGCCTTATAATTCGGGCTATTTAAACCTAAGGGTCTGCCGATATAAAATTGATTTCCAATACTAACTGAATCTGTATAAAAAACAGGTGTATTAAAATTATACGGATACGTTATTCCGTAAAAATTATTAAATGTGAACTCAATTTCAGTTTTTTCCATATTACCATAAATTTTATATTTAAGTTTGTTGAGCTCATTATTATCTCCTGTATATTCAATGCTTATGGATTCGTTGTTATCTACACTATATTTAGGACAATCAGCATTTCCAGAAATATTTTTTCTAACTTGGTCTATAAATACCATTTTTCCAGTACCAACAAGAACTGCTGTATCACCAACATCGCTTATGTAAATTAGTGTGTCATTTCCTTTAAAAGGGATTTTACTTTTGTCATCGGCAGAAATATTGTAATTGTTTACAATGTCGTTCGTATTGCCACAACTAGTGTCTTTTGAGCAACTTTGAAGAAATCCAATGGCCATTAACACAAATAGCATCTTGATACTACCAACGTAATTAGCAAAAGCGTAAAAATTAGTTGTTTGTTTATTCATAAACACATTAATTATCTTGTAACATCATGTTGCAAAATAGTAATATTACTACAAAAATTATAGCGCCCTAAAATCAAAATTAAAATGTTTTAGTATAGCAGCACAATTAACCCTATTTGTAAAATTTAACTTGCAATTGTATTTGTAAAATTTACTTTCACGGTATGGTAAACAACAGAAAACAAAAAAATATTATCCTTAGCATTATTATGTTAATCATATTTTGTTATCCCATTTTTACAATATTTAATAAGCAAAAATTAGTTGGGAATATTCCCCTACTATATATTTATATTGCAGTGGCTTGGATCATTGCATTATTTCTTTTGATAATAGCTGCCGAGGCCAAGCCTATAAACAAAGTGAAGAAACTAAAAGATGAGTAATGCATTAATTATTATATGCTCTTTATTATACCTATTATTATTATTTGGGGTAGCCTATTTTGCTGAAAATCGCTTAAAAAAAGGAAAGAGTATCATTAATAATGCTTATGTATATGCACTATCAATGTGCGTGTATTGCACCGCTTGGACTTACTACGGAAGTGTTGGCCGAGCTACTACTAATGGAATTAGTTTTTTAACCATATATATTGGGCCAACTATTATGGCCGCTTTGTTTTTTCCTGTGCTGCGAAAAATTATCCGCATTACCAAAGCGCAGCGCATAAATAGTATAGCTGATTTTGTTTCTACCCGATATGGAAAAAATGCAAGTTTAGCAGCAGTTGTAAGCATTTTTTGTATCATAGGTGTGCTTCCTTATATTGCTTTGCAGCTAAAAGCCATTGCTATAAGCTTTGATATTTTAACCAATAATACTGCTGCTAGACACAACTTTATTTCAGATAATACACTTTATTTTTCAGTATTTTTAGCCATATTTATTATCATATTTGGAACGCGTAGTGTTGATGCTACCGAAAAACACGAAGGCTTGGTAGCTGCTGTAGCTTTTGAATCGGTTATAAAATTAGTGGCATTTTTAGTTGCAGGTATATTTGTTACTTATGGCATTTTCGATGGTTTTGATGATATATTTTACAAAGCATCGCAAGTAGAAGAATTTAAAAAACTTTTTACATTAGAAGGTGAAAATGCGCATGCTGGTTGGTTTTCGGGTATTTTACTATCTATGATGGCCGTGTTATTTTTACCGCGTCAGTTTCAAGTTGGGGTAATTGAAAATGTAAGTGAAGAACACTTAAAAAAAGCAGTATGGTTGTTTCCGCTTTACTTATTTGTAATCAATATTTTTGTAATCCCAATTGCATTTGGTGGTAAATTAATTTTTTATAATATGAGTGTAGATGCAGATACTTATGTACTTGCACTGCCCTTACATTTTAACAAACCTATACTAAGCATGTTGGTATTTATTGGCGGATTTTCGGCTGCTGCCAGCATGATTATAGTGGAGACCATTGCATTAAGTACCATGGTGAGTAATAACTTGGTTATGCCAGTTTTATTTAGGCAAGATAACTTTAAAAACTCCATTGATAAATCAATTAGAAAAACCATTTTAACTGTTAGGCGATTAAGTATTATACTTATTTTATTATTTGCTTATTTATACGATCAATACGTGGCTCAGTATTTTTCATTGGTATCTATTGGTTTAATATCATTTGCTGGAGTTGCACAATTTGCACCTGCAATCATTGGTGGCATTTATTGGAAAACGGCTAGCAAAAATGGCGCATTGGCAAGTATCATCATTGGTTTTATCATTTGGTTTTATACATTAATCATTCCATCCATTGCGCATGCTCACATTATTAATGATAGCATTATTCAGAATGGGCCATTTAATATAGCATGGCTAAAACCCAATGCACTTTTTGGTTTAGAAGGATTTGATTCTATAACACATGCTTTGTTTTGGAGTATGTTTTTTAATTGCTGTGCCTACTTTGTTTTTTCAGTTTATAGCAAACAAAGTCCACAAGAAGTATATCAAGCCGAAATATTTGTAGATATTGACAGATACAATACACCAGAAAGCAACAGCATTTGGCGTGGAACAGCTTACATGCCCGATTTATACTCGTTGTTAGAAAATTTTTTAGGAAAAGAAAGGGCTACAAACCTCATTCAAAATTATGCCCATAGGCATAAAATATCAATTGACCATAATGCCAAAGCTGATCCACGAATAGTAAGTTTCTCTGAGAAAATTTTAGCAGGTGTTATAGGCTCTGCATCGGCCCGTATTATGGTAAGCTCTGTAACTAAAGAAGAAGAACTCAGCTTAAACGAAGTATTTAAAATTTTGCACGAGTCGCAACAAATGATAGAACTTAACAAAGAGTTGCGCAAAAAATCAATTGAGTTAACCAAAGCTACCGAGCAGTTGAAGGAGGCTAACTTACAGTTAAAAACCATGGATGAATTAAAAGATGAGTTTTTATATACTGTTACTCATGAGCTTAGAACACCGTTAACTTCCATACGTTCATTAACCGAAATTGTTCACGATAATCCAGATTTAGAAACCGAAGAAAGAGAAAAGTTTTTAGCCGCAGTAGTTAAAGAGGCTGAAAGATTAAGTCATTTAATTACCAAGGTTCTTAACTTAGAGAAATACGAAAGTGGTAAACAAAAACTTAACTTAACATCATTCGATATTATAACATTAGTTAAAGAACTTTATACCTCATATAGCTTAGTAGCTAACGATAAAAAAATTGAATTATCGTTTCAAAAGCCCAATAGCATGTTATTGGTTCATGCAGATAAAGATTTGATACAACAAGTAGTGGTAAATTTACTAAGTAATGCGCTTAAATTTACTCCTGAAAATGGCCAAATTCAAATTATAATTACTGAGCTCCAAAACGATGTTCAAATATGTATTATGGATAACGGAAAAGGAATTGCTGCCGAATTACATGAACTCATTTTTGATAAATTTTTTCAAGCAAGGAACCAAACCATTAAAAAACCTGAAGGAACAGGCTTAGGATTAGCTATTTGTAAACGAATAATTGAAATGCATAATGGGAAAATTTGGGTTGAAAGTGAAATAGAAAAAGGTTCACGCTTTACATTTACAATTCCTAACTTTGAGCCCAGTAAAAATTTAATTGCACACAATGAATCAAGCTTATAAAATATTGGTAGTGGATGACGACCCATATATATTAATGTCGTTAGAATTTTTAATGCGCAAAAATGGGTTTGATGTGATGATTGCGCGTAATGGAACTGAAACTTTAGAACTACTAGACCAAAATGTTCCTGATGTAGTTTTACTTGATATTATGATGCCCGATGTAGATGGTTATGCCATTTGCAAGCATATAAAAAGCAGCGAAAAACATAGGCTTTGTAAAGTGGTATTTATAAGCGCAAAATCGAAAGAAGCCGATATACAAAAAGGCTACGATTTAGGAGCAGAGTTATACATTACCAAACCGTTCTCTAACAAAGATATTGTAAATAAAATATCAGCACTTTTGGATTAATGTTGCTAAATTGATATAGTGGTCATATTTTTTATGAGTAAAGATGAATAATTTTATAAAAATTTTTCACTCATGAAATACTCAGAACTATACCAAGATAGCATAACCAATAAGGAAGCATTTTGGGCTAAACAAGCCACAGCAATAAATTGGATAAAACATCCAACTAACACTTTATCAGTTAACGAAAAAGGCTTTTACCAATGGTTTACCGATGGTGAATTAAACATGTCGGCACTTTGTTTAGATGCGCATATAGCAGCGGGCAGAGGCAATGAAGTAGCATTAATATATGATTCTCCCGTTACTTTAATTGTTCAACATTTTACCTATAATGAACTTACTCATTTAGTTTCAAAATTTGCCGGAGGCTTAACAAATTTAGGCATAACCAAAGGCGATACAGTGGTAATTTATATGCCAATGATTCCACAGGCAGTTATAGCTATGTTGGCTTGCGCTAGAATAGGTGCTATACATTCTGTAGTGTTTGGAGGATTTGCTCCACATGAATTGGCCATGCGTATAGATGATGCAAAACCTAAAGCTATTATAACTGCTTCTTATGGTTTAGAAGTAGATAAAGTGATTCATTACAAACATTTAGTGGATAAGGCCATTGATGAAGCAAACCACAAACCTAACTATACCATTTTATACAGAAGAACAAATGGTAATGACACCATAAACAATGCCAACGAAATTGATTTTGAAACACTTTTAAACCAATCGGAACCTGTAAACTATATTGCAGTTGAGGCTACACATCCGCTTTATATTCTTTACACTTCGGGTACAACAGGAACACCCAAAGGTATAGTGCGCGATACAGGAGGTTATGCCACTGCCCTAAAATTTAGTATGACCCATTTTTACAATGCTAAAGAAGGTGATGTATTTTGGGCTGCTAGCGATGTGGGTTGGGTAGTTGGACATAGTTATATAGTTTACGGACCATTATTAAATGGTTGCGCCACTGTTTTATACGAAGGAAAACCAGTAAAAACACCTGATTGTGGCGGCTTTTGGCGCGTAATTGAACAACATAAAGTTAACTTAATGTTTACCGCACCAACAGCCATTAGAGCCATAAAAAAGGAAGATGATGAAGGAACTATTTTAAAACAATACAATCTCTCATCGTTAAGAACCTTGTTTTTAGCAGGCGAAAGATTAGACCCTGCAACTTTTAGTTGGATAAAAAACTTATTGCAAAAACCAGTAATTGACCATTGGTGGCAAACCGAAAGTGGTTGGCCAATGATTGGAATTATGATGGGAGTAGAACAGTTTGAAGCCAAATCAGGTTCAGCAGGATTACCAGTATGCGGATACGATATTCAAATACTGTCGGAAGAAGGCGAAAAACTAGGACCAAACCAAGAAGGATTTGTAACCATTCAATTACCACTACCTCCTGGATGTTTACCTACTTTATGGAACAACGATGAACGTTTTAGAAAAGGTTATTTAGAGCATTTTTTAGGCTATTATTTAACTGGAGATGGTGGTTACAAAGATGAAGATGGCTATTTTTATATTATGGGTAGAATTGACGATGTTATAAATGTAGCCGGCCACAGATTGAGCACGGGAGAAATGGAAGAATTAATTGCTGCACACCCAAGTGTAGCTGAATGTGCTGTGCTTGGAATTGCCGATGAACTAAGAGGACAAAGACCTATTGCTTTGGTAGTAATAAAAGATGGTATTGAATGTATTGAAGAAATATTGGAAAATGAATTGGTTGCATTAATTAGAGAAAAAATAGGTGCTGTGGCTGTATTTAAAAATGCTGTAGTAGTAAAGCGTTTACCAAAAACTCGATCGGGGAAAATTTTACGCAAAACCATAAGGCATATTGCTGATGGATTGGCTTATAATATTCCTTCAACCATTGAAGATCCTGAATCGTTAACCGAAATAGAACTAAAACTTAGTAGTAGAAAATTAGGAAATGCATTTCAGTAACTAATTATAAAACAAATAATTTGTTAAATAATTGAAATTAAATACATTTACATTTCAATTATTCACTTAAAACAAAAAAATTATGTCAGAAACTACAAAAGGAAAAGTAAAAAACATTATCATGGACAAATCTGCTGCACCAAGCGATAATATAACTCTTGGACCAGAATTAAGTTACGATGCAACTAATGCCCAAGTGGCAGTTGATGCCATTAACTCTTCATTTGGAACCAATGTTACTGTTGAACAGTTCTTAAGTTTTCAAACTATTGGCGAAGTAGGCGATTACGTAGCAAGTTTAGTGCATAACTAAACTCCAACATTAGTAAATAAAAAAGCTCGGTTTGAATATCAAATCGAGCTCTTTTATTTTATAAGTTATATTATTTACCAACCTGAGTTGCCATTACTATTCTTATCTTTAATCGCGTTCCTATTGATAAAATATCAACCAACTCTTGAACTGTTAAAGTAGCATCCATACGCAATACAATAGTTGGATCATCTACTCCAGCAGTTTTAGCTTTAAGTGTTTGCTCTAAAGTAGCATAATCAACTAATTCTCTATCAAAATAATACTCTTTATGTTCGTTTACAGTTAACGAAAATTGTTTTTTAGCTAAAGTTTGACCTTTTTCTGCCTTTGGCAATAATACTTTTATAACATTGGGGTTAGCAATGGTTGAAATAATTAAAAAGAAAAGCAAGAGGAAAAACATAATATCGTTGAGCGAAGAAGTAGCAACTTCAGCCTCAAACTGCTTTTTTTTGCGTAATTTCATTGTTTGGTTTGGTTAAAACTAGCTATCTAAAATATCAATAAAATCAACGGCTGTGCGCTCTAGTTTAGCATTAAATTTATCAATCATGCTATTTAAAAAATGGTAACCTGTGTATGCTACTACCCCAACTATTAAACCTGAACCTGAGGTAATCATTTTTTCGTATAAACCTCCAGCAATTAAACCTATACTAATATTATCGCTTACTGAAATATTGTAAAAAATTTTGATAATACCCGAAATTGTTCCAATAAAACCAAGCATTGGAGCCACACCAGCAATAATACCTAACCAGTTAATATTTTTTTCTAAAATACCAGTTTCAATACTTGCCATACTTTCAATACTGCTTTCAATATCTTTAATAGGCTTGCCAATACGCATTACACCTTTTTCTATAATACGGCTAATTGGAGAGTTTACTCTTTGGCAATATGCGCGTGCTGCTTTTAAATCGCCTTTGGCCAATAAATCTTTTATATTATTTAAAAAATTAACTTCCAATTTTGATGCTTTGCTAATATAAACCATACGTTCTATAATGATGTAAATAGTTATAATAGACAGTAAACCAATTGGAATCATTACTGCTCCACCTTTAAAAATTAATTCTAAAAAGTTCAAACCTTCTTGTGTATTTTCCATTTCTAAATAATTTATATATTAATGAAACGAAAGTAATTGCACTTTATTTGAACAACCCTATCAGTTATAAACACTATGTATAAATTTCAATAAAATATTCTATTAAAGTATTCAAAGTTGATGATTTTTTAAAACGGTTTAAAAAAGGTGTTATTCTGCCTTTATCAAGCACTAAATTTTATCAATAAAAACACAAGTACTTGAAAATCAATAAACTTAAAATCTTTGCATTTAACTAGTCAAAACATATATTTGCGCTCCTTTGAAGTTTTAGCAACAACTTAAACTTTATTGGTCATTGCGCTGAACGTTAATTTGTTAATTTACAGCAATTTAAAACAGAAACTAAATAGAATACATACATACAAAATGAAAATTAAAGGAGCAGTTAAGTTTTTTACCATTGCCTTAGTGATAGTTTCCCTATTCCAGCTATCATTTTCGTGGGTAACTTACCGAGTAGAGCAAAAAGCAAAAGCTTTTGCTAATGGTGATTTAGAAAAAGAAAGAGCGTACTTAGATTCAATAGGCCGCGAAGTAGTGTATAACATAGGTGTAAAAAAATATACTTACTTACAGTGCAAAGCAAGTGAATTAAACCTTGGGTTAGATTTACAAGGTGGTATGAACGTAACTTTAGAGTTAAGTCAAGATGAGTTGCTAAGAGGATTAGCCAACAATAATCCTGATGCAAACTTTAACAAAGCTGTAACAATGGCTGCGGAGGCCCATAAAACCAGTCAAAAAGATTTTGTTGAATTATTTGGAGATGCTTATAAGCAAGTTGACCCCAATGGTCAATTGGCTGCAATCTTTGCTAATTCAAGCAATAAAGATAAAGTCAAATTAACCTCAAGCAACGCTGAGGTTTTAAGTTACTTAAAGGTAGAAACTGATTTAGCCATTGAGCGTTCGTTCAAAGTATTACGTACTCGTATCGATAAATTTGGTGTAACCCAACCTAACATTCAAAAATTAGAAGGAACTGGTAGAATTATTATTGAATTACCAGGTGTTGACAATCCAGCGCGTGTTCGTAAATTATTACAAGGAACGGCTAAATTAGAATTTTACACCACCTACGATAATCCAGTAGCTTATAACTTTTTAACCCAAGCAAATGAAGTAATTAAAAAGTTAAATATTGCACCTATTGATACTACAAAAGCTGATAGCGCAAAAGCTACTAATGCTTTAGCTGATATTGGAGGTGCTAAAACAAAAACTGATACTACGGCTGCTAAAAAAGATACTGCTAACAAGCAACAAATGACTGCTGAGCAGTTTCAAAAAGAAAATCCACTATTGGCTTTAATTATGCCAGTAGCTGACGAAAAAGGTCAATTATCGCCTAATGGTTCTTGGTGTGGTACTTCTGCTATTAGAGATACCGCTAAAATTAACGCCATGTTAGCTCGTCCTGAAGTTCGCGCTGTAATTCCTTCTGATGTAAAATTTGCATGGGAATACAAAGGAATTGGAGAAAATGGTGGAGCAGTTCGTTTACATGCTTTAAAAACAGAGCGTAATGGCGAAGCTGCTATGAGTGGCGAAAGAGTAATTCAAGCTAACCGTGATATTTCGCAAGTTACAGGCCAAGTAGAAGTAAACATGGCAATGGACGGACAAGGAACTACTGAGTGGAAAAATTTAACACGAGAAAATGTTGGTCATTCAATCGCTATTGTATTAGATAATTTAGTTTATTCATCACCTAATGTACAAAACGAAATTCCTAACGGACGCTCTGTAATTAACGGTGGTTTCTCAGAAGAAGAAGCCATGGATTTGTCAAACGTATTAAAAAGTGGTAAATTACCTGCTACTACTCGTATAGTTGAAGAAGCAGTAGTTGGACCAACTTTAGGAGCTGAGGCTATTAGCCAAGGTTTATGGAGTATGATTGTTGCTACCATTATCATTTTAATTTTTATGGTATTGTACTACAATAACTCAGGTTATATTGCCGATTTTGCAGTATTATTAAACGTATTCTTTATTATAGGTGTATTGGCCTCAATGGGAGCAGCATTAACCTTACCTGGTATTGCTGGTATAGTTCTAACAATTGGTATGGCGGTAGATGCAAACGTGCTAATTAACGAACGTGTAAAAGATGAATTACAAAATGCACGTAGTTTAAAAAACGCCATTGCTGATGGTTACCAACACGCTAGTTCTTCTATTATTGACTCTAACTTAACTACTTTATTAGCAGGATTTGTAATGTATATTTTTGGTACAGGTCCTGTTCAAGGTTTTGCTATCACTTTAATTATTGGTATTTTATCATCTATGTTTACTGCGGTATTATTTACCCGTGTAGTTACCGAATGGTGGTTGGATAAAGGTAATGAAGTAAAATATGCTACTGCCAAAACCATGAATGCATTTAAAAACTTCCATTACGATTGGGTTGGTAACCGTAAAAAATTCTATATGTTCTCAGGAGCTATTATTATTTGTGGTTTCATTTCAATGTTTACCAAAGGATTTACTTTAGGTGTTGATTTTAAAGGTGGTTATACTTATGTTGTTCAATTAAGCAAACCTGTTGAAACAACTGATATCCGCCATTCTTTAGAAACTGTATTAGGAAGTGCACCTGAGGTTAAAAAATTTGGTACTGATAATAAAGTTAAAATTACTACAACTTACCGTATTGACGATATTACACCTACAGTTGCTGATGAAGTTCAAGCTAAAGTTGTTGAAGGATTAAATAAAGTTGATGATAAAACAACTATTCTAAGTTCGGCTAAAGTAGGACCAACTATTGCTAATGATGTTAAAACAGGTTCATTCTGGGCAGTAATTATTTCTTTGGTTGGTATTGGTTTATACATTTTAGTTCGTTTCCGCAAAATTCAATATACCATTGGTGCTATTATTGCATTAACCCATGACGTATTGATGATGTTAAGTTTCTATTCAATTTTTGATGGAATTTTACCATTTGCCATGGAAGTAGATCAAACGTTTATAGCTGCTATATTAACCATTATAGGTTTCTCTATTAACGATACTGTGGTAGTGTTTGACCGTATTCGTGAGTTCTTAAACATTCACAAACGCGAGGAAGATACAGCTTCAATTATCAATAATGCATTGAACAATACTTTAAATAGAACCATTATTACTTCATTAACAGTATTTATGGTAACATTGGTATTATTCATATTTGGAGGTGAAGTAATTAGAGGATTTACATTCTCATTATTAGTTGGTATCATATTTGGTACTTACTCTTCATTAGCAATTGCAACACCAATTGTTATCGACTTTGATAGAAAAGCTAAAAAATAAGCTATTATAAATAACATCAAAAAGCCCAATTGAAATAAATTCAGTTGGGCTTTTTTTCTGGATTTTTATTTGATTCAATAATTGACAAAATGTTCACTTAAACGGTGCGGGAACATCATCCTGATTCCGCCAAAGCGGAAGAAGGAACTT
>JAIXSO010000061.1 GCA_027484685.1 Bacteroidota bacterium | reverse complement strand
TCCTTGTCCTTACGTCATCTGATGATGGCAACTCAAGTTTTTTGTACTCTAATTCAAAATTATTGCAGAAATCATCCACTTTTACAAAAATTTCAGTAATTTTATCCCGTAGCATTGTTTTTGTTTTGTTTATTGTTTGCACTACAAATTTAACAATTTCAATGCTACTATTTAATTGATTTACAGATTTTTATAAACAAAAATATCAACATATTCTTATCCCGAACTAAGGTTAGTATTATTTTTTTCTAGCCATAAATCAATTTCATTAAAAGCATCTTCTATTTCAGTTACTTCATTGTTAGCTAACTGTTTTTTACTTTCAAGTAATTTGATTTTTTGTTCATCATTTAAAATAAAAACCTTGTTAGCATTCATACTTGAATCAATTAATGTATTTATTGCTAACAAATACGAATCATCTTGTATCAGTTCAATTTTTTGAACTAACATTTGCTTTAATTGTAATGTATTCATTTCCTAGTCTTTATTCAAAAGTAAATAAAATTTACAACTATTTACACGCGTGTTTTGCATCTTTTTTATTTATAAATTAGCTAGGATAAACAATGCCCCAAACTTTGATATTTGTCAATTTGTGAAATAAACTTTCAGAAATGATTGAAAGTTTAAAATATTCAATTACATTTGTACTATGAATTTAACAGAAGCCAAAAAACAATTTATTCAAACTTGGGGAACTTTAGGAAGTGAGTGGGGGATAAATAGAACCATGGCACAAGTTCATGCCTTGTTATTAATCAGCCCAAACGCATTGTGTACCGAGGATATTATGGAACAATTAAATGTTTCGCGCGGAAATGCCAATATGAATTTACGCGAATTGATGAATTGGACTTTAATAAGTAAAGAATTGGTTCCAGGTGATAGAAAGGAATATTTTGTGGCTGAAAAAGATATTTGGGAAATTGCAAGAATTATAGCCAGAGAGCGCAAACGCAGAGAAATAGAGCCTGTTTTAAAAGTGCTTAATGGACTAAAAGAAGTAGAGGGCGACCAAAGTGACAAAGAATTAAAAGCATTTACCGAAACAGTAAATAACCTAAGTAATTTTGTAGGCAAAATGGATAAATCGGTTGATATGATGCTAAAAGCAGATGAAAACTGGTTTTTTGGAACCATATTAAAAATGATAAAATAATAGTATAAATAAAATTCCCAACTCCTGAAAATGGAGTTTTTTTAGAAAACAAACTTTCAATAAAAATTGAAAATACAGAAACTTTATGAATAATTATAATTTTATAAGTTACCTAATTTACCTCCCAATTACATTTTACATTACAGTAATTGTGGGTTGGATTTTATATAAAAAAGGGATTGTATTTTTAAATGACGCATTTAACTCAAACGTAGAGCTAGCAAGCATTTTAAACAAATTTTTATTGTTAGGTTATTACCTGCTCAATTTAGGATATGCAGCAGTTTCCATCCATATTTTTTCTGAAATAAATTCTATTACTCAATTAATTGAGGAGTTAAGCAAACGCATTGGAATGCTCATAATTGGTTTAGCACTGATGCATTATTTTAATATGTACACCTTTTCGCACTTTAACAAACAAATTCAAAAATTATATTCAAACAATCATTAACACTTTAAAACAACAATTATTATGAACAACAATTTTTTAATTGCAGCTTACTCCGTTTACTTACCTGTTACCTTATTTTTAACTTATTATGTGGCCAAAACCCTTTTTAACAGTGGTAAAATTTTTATGCTTGATATATTTAGAGGCAGGGTAGAAATAGCAGAATCAACCAATCATTTATTTAGAGTTGGATTTTATTTATTAAATATTGGCTTTGCCATGCTGATGCTTAAAACCAATTATGAGGTTTTTAACGGACAAACTTTATTAGAAGTATTGAGCTTAAAAGTAGGTGGATTTTCTATTTACCTTGGTTTGATGCTATTCTTCAACTTATATTTATTTTTTAGAGGCAAACGTAAATCAAAAGAAAATCAAGCACTTGGAAACTAAGTTTTTGAGTAATTCAACACCTTAAGAGTTAATGAAATAAACAACTCTGAAGGAGTTGAAAAATAAATAACACCGAGCTTCACTCGGTTGTAAAAAAAAATTAACTAACAATACAACTCTTAAGGAGTTGAAAAACAGAAAATATGAAATAATACTGAGCTAATACCATGAAAACTTTAACCAATCATACTTTAATTTACGATGCTGAATGTCCGCTTTGTAATGCTTACACAAGCCAATTTATAAAACAAGGCATGTTAGATAAAAATGGCCGAACAGCCTTTGCTAACTTTGATTTTGAAGGCAATGCGCAAATTGATAAAAACCTAGCTTGCAATAAAATAGCTTTAGTTGATAGCACCAATAATGAAATTACTTATGGCATTGATAGTCTTTTAAAAGTAATTGGTTTTAGTTTTCCTAAAATGGCTAAAATTGGAAAACAACCTTTGGTTTATTGGTTTTTAAATAGGTTGTACAATTTTATTTCGTACAACAGAAAAATGATTGCGCCTGGAAAAAGTCCACAAAACAGTGGCTGTAATCCTGAAAAAAACTTAACATACAGATTGGCTTTTATAGTATTTTGTGGCTTAGTGGTTCATGTTACGGTAACTTGGTTTTTCCATACTTTTTTACTTTCGTTTTTAAACCATCAAATGAACTTTCCCGATTTTGTGTTATACGCATCGCAATTTCCTATTCAAGCTTTGGTGTTTTATGGTTTAAAACAGAAAAACTTTTACGATTATGCGGGACAAATTGCTGCTGTTTCTTTGTTTGGTGCATTGCTTTTAGGAGCCTTAGGAATTGGTTTATTAGTCATTCAAGAATTAGGATTTAGTATATCACTTCTTGCTCCTGTAAGTTATGGAATGGTTTATATGTTTATGTTTTTAGAGCATTTAAAGAGAGTAAAATTGTATCAAATATCTGCTTGGTTATGTGCAAGTTGGTTTGTATTTAGATTGGCCATTTATCCGTTGGTTTTTAAATTATTTTAGTATGAAAAAGAAAATTATTATAGCAGGTGGAAGTGGATTTATTGGACAAGAATTGGCTGATTATTTTAAAGATAAATTCCATGTAATTGTATTAACGCGAGGTAATTCTAAAATAAAAAATAGTATCACATTTATAAATTGGGATGCTAAGAATTTAGGCAGTTGGACGGCTGAATTAGAAGGTGCCGAAGCATTGATTAACCTTACAGGAAAATCGGTAGATTGTAGGTACAACGAAGCCAACAAAGCCGAAATTTATGCTTCAAGATTAGATAGTACTTCCATTTTAGGCGAAGCCATAAAACAATGTAAACAAAAACCCAAAGTGTGGATGAACGCGGCTTCTGGAACTATTTACAGAAATGAATATGAAAAGCCAAATACAGAAGCAAACGGAATTATTGGCGAAGGTTTTAGCGTAGATGTTTGTCAAAAATGGGAACAATTGTTTTATAGTTTCTCTTTTAATGAAGTAAGACAAATTAATTTACGAATTGCCATTGTTTTACAAAAGGATAAAAGCGTGATGGTACCATTTAAGAACTTGGCTAAATTTGGACTTGGAGGCAAGGCGGGTAGCGGAAAACAAATGTTCAGTTGGATTCATATAGATGATTTTTGCAGCGCAATAGCGTATTTTATAAATAACAATAACTGCGCAGGAACTTATAATTTAGCTTCTCCAAACGCAGTTACCAATGCTTATTTTATGCAAAAAGTAAGAGAAAAACTAAAAATGCCAATAGGTATAAACCAACCTAAATGGCTTTTAGAAATAGGGGCGTGGTTAATAAATACCGAAACTGAGTTATTGTTAAAAAGTAGGTGGGTTTATCCTGAAAAACTAATAAATGAAAGTTTTGAGTTTAAATATAAGGACATAGAATTAGCGATAAGCGATTTGATTTAACTTATTGTAAAATAGCATATTATTAATGATTAGCATTTCAATTAATAACATGAATAAGGGTATTTTAACGAATAAAATTGTTATAAAAATTCTCCATTTCTAATCAAATAAATAGCTTATTTTGCGCCACGAAAAATGAGCGAATCAATTTACGATAAATACGAAACCGTTATAGGGTTAGAGGTACACACCCAAATGCTTACCAAAAGTAAGGCTTATTGTGCCGATGAATATGAATATGGCGCAAATCCAAATACACAAGTTAGTCCTATTAGTTTAGGGCATCCGGGTACATTGCCAAAGCATAATTTAGAAGTAGTAAAATATGCTGTAAAAATGGGCTTGGCTTGTAATTGCACCATTGCCGAATGGCAGCATTACGCCCGTAAAAATTACTTTTATGCCGATTTGCCTAAAGGTTATCAAATTACACAAGATAAAACCCCCATTTGCACCAATGGTTTTATTGAAATAAAGCTTAAGGATAAAGAGCCAAAACGTATTGGAATTACGCGTATTCACATGGAGGAAGATGCAGGAAAAAGTATGCACGACCAAGATGTGTATAACACTTTAATTGACTTAAACCGTGCGGGTGTTCCATTAATTGAAATTGTATCGGAACCCGATATGAAAAATGGGGAAGAAGCTTACCAATACTTAACTGAAATTAAGCAATTGGTAAAATACTTAGACATTTGCGATGGAAACATGGAAGAAGGAAGTCTGCGTTGCGATGCCAATATTTCGGTAATGCTAAAAGGTAGTAAAGTGTTTGGAACTAAGGTAGAGGTTAAAAACATGAACTCATTTAGAAATGTGCAAAAAGCCATTGATTACGAGGTAAAACGCCAAATTGAGGCCATTGAAGCAGGCAAAACCATTGTTATGGAAACTCGCTCATTTGATGCTCAAAAAGGAACTACTTTTACGTTACGTAGTAAAGAAGGGGCAGCCGATTACCGCTATTTTCCTGAGCCAGATTTACCACCTTTGCGCGTTACACAAGCTTTTATTGACGATGTAAAACAACAAATGCCTGCATTGCCAAAGGCATTGTTTCATAAATACACAACTGAGTTTGGCCTGAACGAGTATGATGCCAATGTATTGATTGAAAGCAAAGAAATAGCCAATTACTTTGAGCAAATTTTAGCATTTACCAAAAACATAAAAGCAGCGGCTAATTGGATGATGACCTCGGTTAAGGCATACTTAAATGAGCAAGCTTTACATATTACTGATTTTAAGTTACAACCAAAACAAATTGCTGAAATTATTGCTTTAATTGATGGTGGAAAAGTAAGTAGCAGTGCTGCGCAAAAAGTGTTTGCTGCTATGATTGAAAAACCTGCTGAAAGCGCTGAAAACATTGCACAGCAATTAAATTTAATTCAAGAAAGTAATACCGATGAATTGCAAAAATGGATTGATGAAGCCATAGCTGCAAACCCGGCAAAGGTAGCTGAATACAAAGCGGGTAAACAAAGCTTAGTTGGCATGTTTATGGGCGATGTAATGAAACTAAGCAAAGGTAAAGCCGATCCTAAAATAGCAAGTAAATTAGTTAAAGAAACTTTAGATAAACAATAAGAAGATGAATTTAAGAAATATATTTTTTGTATTACTCATAAGCAGTTTTGTAGCCTGCGGCAATTCTATTAACAAAGGTAAGCCGGGAAAAACTGGTTTTGCTGTTACTGGTGTAATTAAAAACGCCAAGGGAAGCATCAATATTCAAGAAATTACCAATACTGGTTTATTGCCATTAGATACTTCGGTAATTTTAGAAGATGGTACTTTTGAGCTAAACGGAACAGTTAAAGAAAAAACATTTTGTGTTATCCGTTTGCCAAAAGGCGATATCATAGTGGTAGTAGATAGTAACAGTAATTTTGAAATAAATGTAGATGCTGATAAAGTAGATAATTACACCGTTAAAAACTCAAAAGACAACAGCGAGTTAAAAGTGTTAATGGATATAAATGCCCGCAGTTCTGAAGATTTAAGAAAATTGGAAGAAAAATACACAACTATGTATGGTAATAATATGCCTCCTGCTTCTGAACAGGTTAAAATTAGAGCACAATTTGATAGTGTTACACGTAGTAATGAAGTGCAATTGAAAGCTGCAATTGACAAAATGAATAGTATTGTACCTTATTTTGCTGCTAATTTTATGATGCCTGAGGCGGATTTTACTTTTTTAAACGAAATAGACAAAAAATTATACCCTAAATTTCAAAATTCAAAATATGCTGCTGTATTGCACAGCAGGGTGCAAGGAATGGCTGCAACAGCAATTGGAAGTGTAGCTCCTGAAATTAAACTAAATGACCCTTATGGTAAAGAGTTTGCATTAAGTAGTTTACATGGTAAAATTGTAATGATTGATTTTTGGGCTAGTTGGTGCGCACCATGCAGAAAAGAAAACCCAAAAGTGGTAAGTATTTACAATAAATACCATGATAAAGGTTTTGAAATACTTGGTGTTAGTTTAGATAATAACCGCGAAAAATGGATGAATGCCATTAATGCCGATAAATTAACTTGGTACCATGTAAGTGATTTATTGCAATGGAATACACCACTTTTAAAAACCTATAACTTTGAATCGATTCCTCACACGGTATTAATTGACAAAGAAGGAAAAATTATAGCTACTAAATTACGTGGTGAGGCTTTAGAAGCTAAATTGAAAGAGATATTTGGATACTAGTTGGTTGATAGTTGTCAGTTGATAGTTGATAGAGAGAAGCTATTCTATAATTGTACAATTAACCTCCAAAAATCCAAATCCATAAGAATTAAATATTAAAATATCTGTCAACCGACAACAAACAACATTCAACTATTAAAAAATGAAAAAAGCAGAAATACACACCGATAAAGGTGTAATGAAAATTGAATTTTACGAGCAAGATGCTCCAAACACAGTAGCCAATTTTATTAAATTAGCTAAAGAAGGATATTATGATGGAGTAACTTTCCATAGAGTAATTCCTAATTTTGTTATTCAAGGTGGCGACCCTACAGGAACTGGTGCAGGTGGACCTGGTTACAAAATTGAATGTGAGTTAACTGGTGGAAACCAATACCACGATAGAGGTGTGCTTTCAATGGCACATGCTGGTAGAAATACTGGTGGTTCACAGTTTTTTGTATGCCATAGCCGCGAAAACACAGCTCATTTAGACAGAAACCACACTTGTTTTGGTAAAGTAGTAGAAGGTGTGGAAGTAATTGATGCTATTCGTCAAGGTGATGTAATGAATAAAGTAATAGTTACTGAAGAGTAATTATTAACTAAACCTACAACAAAAGGCCGCAGCAAGTAATTGTTGGGGCCTTTTTTTTGTTTTATTTGGGGATTTATTGATTTGGAGATTTAGGGATTGTTAATTGTTGGATTGTTAAATTGTTTATTGCTTAATTGCTTTCACGCAAAGCGTGATTTAATTGCCCATTATCAATTGTCCATTATCAATTATCTCGTTGTCATGCCGAAGGAATCTCCTTAGGATAAGAAATACCTTTCCATTAGCGAAATTACTTTGCCCGTTGTTGTGTCTCCTGACCAACAACTGCATATGTATTAAGCTTCATTTTTTTATAGGGCTACACTCTATGTTTTAAACTATGACGCCCTTTCAAGTATTTTAGTGCCTTGGTTCTCGTCCGATAGCTATCAGACTACGCTCGAACTGACCGAAATTAAAGTCATTTCGAGCGTAGTCGAGAAAATTCAAATTTTATTTATTTAAATAAGTCTAAATCAATAGAGTTTAGACGATGTTGGACTATATCGCATTTTCAAGGGTTGTAAAATGGATGGGTAAGCAAACAATAGCAAGTATCAGTAAGATTCCGCCTAAGCGGAAAAGAAACTGTTAAGCTGGAGTAACGAGCTTACGCCATCTTCCTCAATCCATAAGTAAAAAAACCTTGCATATCGAAGTAAAAGTGTTGCAAACCATTTGGCAACCTCTGCAAAACGTTTGGAAAGTGCTGCAAAACGATTTGCATGTAATGGAAATCGTTTTAAAAGCCTTGCATAACGCTGTAAATGCAATGCGAAGCGTTTTAATGATCTTGCAAAGGAGTGTAAACATGCTACATTGTCAGGTAGAAGTAATGCATTGTCATGTGTGAGTGCTGCAAAGCATTTGGTGGGTAATGCAAACCGTTAGGTGTGTAATGAATTGTGTTTGGTGGGTGAGTTTTCATTAAATGGTATAAAAGTAATAAACTAGTTTAAAAACCATTAAATTTATATTGGAAATATGATGGTAATAAATATGTTTGTGGGAAATAAAGCCTGACTACTATTAGGGTTATCTCTCCAAATTGGGTAGATATACCTGATAAAATCAGGGTTATATACAAGTTATGTGCAACCCTATAAGACGACTTGTTAAACCTTTGACAATTTTGACAGTCTTACACTAAACTTTTGCAAAATGAAAAAATTATTTTTACTATTCTGTTTGAACTTTATTATGCTGACTTGTTGCTTCGGACAAACAGATGTTTACGACAGCATATACGTTGACAATGTTTGGAGAAAGTATAACATTCATTTACCACTCGGCTATAATTCAAACACAAATTATCCATTAATATTAGGTTTCCATGGCGGCCAACAGGCAGCGACAAGCTCGCAGGGTTGGACAGTGTTTGCATATCAGAGTAAACTTTCTGAAAAGGCTGACAGTTCTGGTTTTATTGTAGTTTATCCAGAAGGCCGGGTTTTTAATCAAAATCGTTCGTGGAATGCTGGTAATTGTTGTCCGCCTGCAATGAATCAAAGTGTTGATGATGTTGGCTTCATCGATAATTTATTAGATACTTTGTTCTCAAATTATCCAATTGACACGACCCGAGTTTACGCAACAGGTTCTTCAAATGGCGGTATGCTCTGCTATAGATTAGCTTGCGAATTAAGCCATCGTTTTGCGGCTATTGCACCCAATGCATGCTCTCAAATGTATTTTCCTTGTAATCCAACAAACAAAATACCTATAATTAATTTTCATTCAAAAGTTGACCCGATTGTATTTTACAATGGTGGTATGGGTGGTGCTCCTCCTTTGACAACTATATTTTTCCCATCACAGGACAGTACAATGAATATATGGTCACAGAAAAACAATTGCCAATCAAGAGACACAATTATAAATGGCAATGGAACGAATTACGACTTCATTAAAATACATAACTGTTCATGTAATGTAGAAATTCATCATTATGCCACCACTGACGGTAGTCATAGTTGGCCAGGCGGAAATCCGAACAACAATCCTGTTTCAACTCAAATTAGTGCGACTGATTTACTTTGGTCTTTTTTTCAGAATTATACATTAGGCTGCTTGACAACTGGAATTAACGACTTAAACGAAACTAAAGAAGCCATCAAAGCATTTCCGAATCCATTTTCAGACAAAATCAACCTGACAAACACGACTGGAAAAGAATTTTTCACACTAATTAATTATTTTGGTCAAGTTATTTGGTCAGGAATAAATATTGAGCAGCAAAATTTTTCATACTTATCAAATGGTCTTTATTTCCTGAGAATTGACAATAGGACAATTAAATTAGTGAAACAATGAGAAGAAGGGCAGCACATAACAGCACCTACCCAAAAGGCGGGGTTTCGTATTCCAAAGACAGTTTTGTGGTTAATCAAACATTAGTTTTTCAAATCAAGTTTTGTGGTAAAACTCCCGCCCTTCGGGTAGCTGCAAAACTTTATGCTGTCATTGTAGGACGACTCACATAAATTACAATTAAGGACATATAAATAATGCAAGACTTTATAGACCAAGCAAATAAAAATGGTGTAACACTTCTCGACAAAGGAAAGTGTCAGTTTTGTGGTGCAGACTATCAAAAGGGCATCTTTGACTGTATGGACAATTATAACAATGGACTTCAGCTTTTGGACTTTAATAATTCGGAACATCATATTTCAAGATTTTTAAGCGTGGATGCTCATGCTTTACAACACCCAGAAATTCACGGACGGTGGAGCAATCATTTTCATTTAACAAGACTGAACTTAATTCTTGACAAAAAACAAACTTGGGACTATAAAAAATCACCAATGCTAAGTGACTACTTGAACGCATACAAACTAAACAGACCGAATGAGTTTCTTACTATCCCGAAACCGTTAGACAGGGGAAAAATAACAGCAAAAGACTTGATTAAAGCGACAACAGCAAACGAATGTGTTGAACTAATAAAAAAATGGGTGTACGAAGTATATCATTCTTGGAGTTTAAGCCATTCAATAGTTTCTCAAATTGCAGATGGTTTTTTAGATAACAATTACAATGGAAAGACACCACGAACCGCTAAAAGCTAAATAAAGAACAGAGATGGAAATGGAAATAAAAAAACTCAATTCTAATAGTTTAACAGACTTCAAATCCTTAATTGAAATTTTCAAGGAGGTTTTTGAAAATGATGAACCTATTGCCGATGATGAACAATTAGGAAAATTGCTCTCTAACCCTGACTTTTTGGTGTTTGTCGTAATTTTAAATAGTAAGGTTGTAGGCGGACTGACAATTTATGTATTACATAGATACTACGGCACAAAACCCATTGCATATATTTATGATGTGGGGGTTAGCCCTGGCTTTCAGGGACAGGGTTTAGGCAAAGCACTAATAGCTGAAGTTTGCAATTTCTGTAAACAGAATGACTTTGAAGATGCCTATGTAGAAGCAGAAAGTGACGACATTGACGCTGTTGAGTTTTATAGAAAGACAAAATTTAGTTCTGAAATGAATGCAATACATTTTACTTATGACCTTTCAAATTAGTATTAACAACACAAATGACAAAAAACACGCTACTCTTTATATTTACTTTAATAATCCTTCAAGGTTGCAATTTTGGAGCATCTGGTATTTGGGTAAACGACAATATTGACAAAGAAAAACAAGAACAAATTAAAGAAATAAACGACAAGTTGTTTAAAGCACTTTTAAATAATGATGCAGCAGGTGTAAAGGCTTTGATGTCTGATAAATTGATTGAAAGTGGTGTTGCTGATTTAGATAAATTAATAAATAAAGTTAGCTCTTCTTTAAAAGCAGATGGGTACAGAATTCTTGATGAATACAATGTGCGACACTCCACAACAGGAATTGGAACCACCTTGCCATCAGTAAAATCTGGTGATAATGATTATTTGATAAGCTATGTGCCTTTGAATAAGGAAATGTATCTTTCTCTTTTATTGCCAAATGGACTTGATAACGAACTGCTAATTACCGCAATTTACGGTAATTACGATAACCAATGGAAACTAAATATACTTCAAATCGGACAATATAGTTTGTTTAACAAAACTGGACCTGACTATTTTAAATTGGCAAAAGAAAGTTATAACAAATCGCATTTAATTGATGCTGTAAATTATATTGGTTTAGCTAAACAAGTTTTAAAGCCTGCTGATAAATTTTTTCAGTACGAAAAAGAAAAAGAAATTAACGAGTTTTACGAAAAGGCAATGAAAGAAGCGTATTTAAAATTCACTTTCCCGTTGACTCTAAATAATATAAAAACCAGGCCTAAAATATTTAGAATTCAACCTGAAATGATTAATGAAGGCTTCTTTCCAATGGTTAGTTATTTAACAAATATTGATATGAAGGATACAACCGTTTTAAAAATTGAAAATGAAAAAGTAAAAAAGGAAGTTGGACAAATATTTTTAGGAATTGATAAGGATAAGAAGTATGTTTTCTATAGAGCATTTGAAGAAATGCCTGATGGTAAAAAATTAGTAGAACATTTTGGCTTTGTTGATAAACTGAAAAATTAGAAAACCTGATAATAGTTTAAATGCAATTATTCTAAAACATTCCACCTCCAATATGAACGACAGTCAAATCATTGAAACGTTTACAAGTTTACTTGGACAAACGATAGTTGATATTAAATATTTGGAAACAAAATTTTATTACAACTTTAGTGGAGATTGGTCAAATGTAAATACTGATTTATTTGTACTGCATTCGCCTGAATGGGAGTTATATTTATCAAATGGACAAAAATGGTATTTAACCAACACGCACGCCATCTTAAACTCAGAGCCTATCAAATCAGGTATCGAAATTGGGAAAACATCATTTAGTAGTATGAATGAAGTGCCTAATACTGTGCCTAATTTATTTGGTTGGGCAAGTATTTTAAATAAAAAGATTACTAGAGTAAAATTCTACAAAAGACAAATAAAGAACAAAAAATTTCTAGGTTTCAATATTGGTAAAACATATCAGGAAAATATTCAAATAGTACAGTTGTTTTGCTCTTCCTTTTCTTTTTGTATTACTGCAATGGATGGAGATATTGGGAGTTCAACTTTTTACCCAACAGGCTACTTAGGTAATAGAATTGGCTTTTTCTTTGATAAAACAATTGCAAATAGCTATAAAGTTGATAACATTACCATGACCATGGAAATGATAAAGGAAGTTTTTCTGAAAACTTAGATTTCAAACATGGGATTTATTTCTATTTGAGAAATATATAATCCTAAGCTATATTTGAGATGAAATATAAAAAATTGCTAATCCTCAATTTATCAAGACTATAATGTTAAAAAAATGTAACGAATATAAACAGTTTTTTATAGCATGCCTATTCATTTTATTAAATAATGCTCATGCAACACCTTTAAGAAAACTTATTAGTGAAAGCGAAAACATTATTGTTGGTTTAGTAATAAAAACTGAAACAATAAAAGGTCATTACCATAACTCCAAGGCTACTATTAAGATTGACACAATTGTTAAAGGAGAAATTAAAAAGTCGACAATAGAGGTTTATTTCTGTTCAAAAGGACTGTATTCGCCACCATGTGAATATTTGACTCTAAGCCAAAATGTATTGCTATTTTTAAACAAATCAGACTCGATATATTCATTAAAAAGTCACTTTGGTGTCATTAGCCTTGATAATAAAACAAAAGTTCTGTATCTCGAACAGGTAGGTAGATATTTAAAAATTGAAAAGCAGAAAAAAAATAAACTCCAAATTATTGAATGGCTTATTAGTGGAATTAGCTTAAGTACAGAATTTTCATATTTATGTAACGACTTGTTCGAATATAAAAACGATTTAACACCGGAACAAAAACAAGTTTTACTTAGAATATTTTATAATAGTGATACAATTTTTAGAAGTTCTTTTTTTCAAAATAATAACCCTTATTTGGTTCTTGATTATTTTCAAATTGCCTCCATAATAGGCAGAACATATTCAATTGAAATAACAGCTTTTCTTTTGCAAAAACTTAATGAAAGTACAAGTTCATATTTAACAAGAAACATAATGAAGGAGATCTATTTTATTAATAAAAGCAAAAAGTTAAAAGAACTTTTGACTCAATATGATAAAATACAATTTTATAATAACTCTGATAGTATTGAGGAAGAATCGAAATTAATTGTTAAAAAATTTAGCAGCTTAATTGATAATGTAAAATAATAGCTATAGTATAATTAGTTAAAACTATTGGCTAATAGTAAATTACCCAACCCTTATAACCTAGCAAAATCACAAAATCAACGCAGTTTATTTGATGTTATCTACAAATATTAACTGAAAAAATTGTTTTATTTGCTGCTGCATGAAATACTTTAGTCTGTTTATTTTCATTTTTTGCAGTAAATTAATTCTGGCTCAGCAAGTTACCATTCATGCTGAAAATAAGCCAATTGGAAAAATTATTAAGGAGCTTGAAAGTAATTATAACTTAAAATTTGCCTACAGTACTGATATAGTTAAGGTGAACAAAAAAGTTAGTATTCATGTTCAAAACCAGCCTATTGAAAAGGTACTTTACGAGTTATTTAAAACTTTGCCTGTGGCTTACAAAGTTAATGGCAACTCCATATTGCTATATAAAAAACAACAAACCAATTATACCATCAGTGGCTATTTGCGCGAGCATGGAAGCAGCGAATTGCTTATAGGCGTAATTATAAATATTGAATCGGCTAATATTACCACCACTTCTAATGGTTATGGATTTTATTCCATTACCTTACCTGCAGATACTCACGCCATTTCGTTTTCGTATTTGGGTTATAAATCTCAAACCAAAAGTTTTTATTTGAATAAAAACACCCAATTGGACTTGTTTTTAAAATCGAATAACGAGTTAGGCGAAATTGTGATAAAAAGTGCAGTAAGCAGCAATAACAAAACGCTAAGCCTTGTAGATATTCCGCTTAAAGAAATTAGCAATGTACCCATGATTTTAGGCGAAAAAGATGTGGTAAAATACTTAATGCAAATGTCTGGCGTGCAAAAAGGGGCGGAAGGAAATAGCTATATGTATGTAAGAGGAGGGGGGCCTGACCAAAACTTAGTTTTAATGGATGATGCAGTGATTTACAATGCTTATCATTTTTTAGGTTTATCGTCAATGGTGTCGGGAAATGAATTGCGCAGCGCAGAATTAATAAAAGGCGGCTTTTCGTCAAAGTATGGTGGTAGGTTATCATCGGTGCTTAACATGAGTTTAAAAGATGGAAACAAAGAGCATTTTGGAGGAGAAGTTTCAACAGGAATAATTGCCTCTAAAATTTTGTTAGAAGGGCCTATTTTAAAAAATAAATCATCGTTTGTGGTTTCGGCTAGGAGGTCGTATATCAATCAATTATCAAAACTGGTAGCTCAAAATGAAGAAGAAGGATTGGCTTATTATTTTTACGATTTGCATGGAAAAATTTCGGTAAATATTGGTAATCGCAGTAAGTTGTATTTAAGCAGTTATTTGGGTTACGATAAATTTAACTTTTCGCAAAATAAAGATGAAGTAATTAATTGGGGAAATAGCACTTTTTCGGCCAGGTGGAACCAACAATTTACCAGTAAATTATTTTCAAACACTTCGTTTTCGTTGAGTAATTATAAAACAGAAATTGGATTTGGGTTTACAGGAAACTCAATGGATTCAACTACTTCTAAGTTAAATTCGTCCATTACCGATTACCATTTTAAAACCGATTTTGATTATTTGTTTTCGGCTAAACACCAATTAAAGTTTGGGGCGGGTTATATTTTACATCAAATAAAGCCTTATGTTTCGTTGCAAAATTACAAATCAGGAATAACACAAAATATTGGTGTGGCAAGCTTGGCTACTGAAGGTTTTTCGTACGCTGAAATACAAAATAATTTGTTTAACAACCTTAAGGTTATAAGCGGATTGAGATTGAGTTATTTTAACAATAATGCTACTTATTTTAGGGCTGAACCAAGGGTAAATATTATTTATAATTTAAAAAATAACTGGACAATCAATAGCAGTTATTCACTCATGAATCAATATGTTCATTTAATTACTTCGTTAAATGCTTTGGGTTTTCCGAGCGATATTTGGACAGTAAGCAATGCCAATTTAAAACCTCAACGTGCCAATATTATTTCGGCAGGAGTTTTTAAAAATAGAATAAAAGGAAGTCAAATTTCGGTAGCAGTTGAAGGTTATTATAAAACCATTGATAATATAACTTCGCTAAAAGAAGGTGCTTCATTTTTTCAAATGCTGCCTTTGTTTTCAACCGATGTTCAGGTTACCAATGCCAATGATTTATTAACACAAGGCAGTTGTAAATCGTTTGGGGGCGAGGTAATGATAAAAAAAACAGGAGCACATTTTTCTGGACAAATAAGTTATACTTTATCAAAAACCACCATGCAGTTTGAAGGTATCAACCGGGGAAAGGAGTTTTTAGCTAATTATGACAGAACACACGATTTAGGCATCAATTTAATTTATAAAACCAAAAAGCATTTTACATTTTCGGCCAATTGGGTTTATGGAACTGGCTATCCTATTTCCTTACCAGTTGGCGAATATATTGCAGCTAACCATACACCCAAACAAGGCAGTGTTCCTGGTTTAAGTATTTATGATTACGAGGATAAAAACAATTACCGAATGCGTGCTTACCATAGGTTAGATTTATCAATGCAATACACGCATGTAATTCAAAATAAAATTGTGAGCAATTTTGAACTAAGTCTTTATAACGCTTACAATAGAGCTAATCCATTTTACTACCAAATTACCTCAGACGAAAATGGAGGTGCAAATGCAAAAAGATATGTTAAACAGGTTAGTTTATTTCCAATAATTCCATCATTAAGTTGGTCAATTAAATTTTAAACAGAGCAATGAAACAACTATTTATATTATTATTTGCCGCTTTGATGTTGGCAAGTTGCGAACGAGAAGAAGCCATAATTGTAGATGTGCCTTATAAAAAAAAGTTAGTGGCCGAAGTTTTTTTAGGTGAAGGCGATAGTGTTTTTACAGCCAATTTAAGTTATACCAAGCCAGTATTTGGCGAACCAAATACCATGGAACCCCTGTACGCAACCAATGCCAAAGCGCAAATAAATATTAACGGGAATATTTACGAATTGGCTTTTAACGACTTTACTTTTAACTTTAATGCCGAGTATCAACCTAATACCATAAAAGCTGGTGAAACTTATTATTTTCAAGCTTCTAGCGAAAGTGAGACAATTACCGGTTTTACTAAAATTCCTGAAAAACCAAGCTTTGATTTTGATATAAAATTCGATAGTTCGCTAACCGATTTTTACTATTACAATGCAGCTATTAAATGTACCAATAAATCGGCAAATCCAATCAATGCTAAATTTGTGGCACAAGTGTTTTTTAACGATTCTTCAAAAGTATTTTTAACTGAAACAATCAGTAGTAAAATTCCATTTTTAAAACAAAACGAAAGTATTACTAAAAAATTATATGCCTTTAAACCAAACGAATTTGTTTACCCAGTAAGAATAGAATGTTATGGTGTAAACTGCAATGATGAGTATGCTAAATACAGCAACGCAACCAGTATTTTTAATTTTTCTAATATTTTACCTATAAGTGAGCCAACTATTGTATACAGCAATATGAGTAATAAAATTGGAATAATAGCGGCTTATAGTTTATCGGAACCTAAAATTTTTAACCTGCAATAGGGGTTTATTTATTTTAAATTGTTATAGCCTTATGGAAGATATAAAAATAATTGAACTAATAACCAAAGTACTTGCAAATGAAGCTACTGAGGCTGATAAAGAAACACTTGTAAATTGGCGAAATAGCAGTGCTGAAAACGAATTGTATGCTAAGCAATTTGAAACCATTTGGCAAAATGCCAATGAAAGTGATGCTGAAATAGATGTACATGCAGCTTGGAACAAAGTAGAACCTCAGCTAAAAAACCAAGCGCCTGTTTTTAAATTAAATACTTTAATGAAAATTGCTGCTTCGGTAGCGCTGGTATTTACTATTGGCTTGGTATTATTTAAAGTTTATGTGTTAAATGCTGATTTTACTACCATTACCGCCAATAACGAAAAACAAAAAGTAGTTTTACCCGATGGCAGTATAGCTTGGTTAAATAAAAATTCAGTTATTAGTTTTAGCAATAATCAAGATAAAGAGCGCAATGTAATTTTAAACGGAGAAGCGTTTTTTGAAGTAGTAAAAAATCCTGAAAAGCCTTTTATTATTACCAGTAAAAATGCAGTTACACAAGTTTTAGGTACCTCATTTAACTTAATAGCTTTTGATACAACACAAACAGTAAAGCTTTCAGTTGCTACGGGCAAAGTTTCTTTTAAATCAACCAAAACTAATTTAGCGCAAATTGTTATAGCAAACGAAGCAGCTTTAATTGACTCAACTGGATTAAATAATAAACTATCGCAATTTGATATAAACGAAATAACTTGGAAAGAAAATAAGTTAATTTTTAACGATGTGCCTTTGACCGAAGCCATTAAATCTATTGAACATTATTATGGTGTAAGCATTTCGGTAGATAATCCATTATTAAATAATTGCCATGTTACTTGTGAGTTTACCAACGCCAATCTTACCCAAGTTTTAGACGATTTAAGTAAAATACTTTCAATTTCTTACAGTAAAAATAACAACGATATTGCATTATCGGGAAAGGGCTGTAACTAAGTATGGAAGCTACTTTACATCAAATAAATTTAGACAATTTATTGCTTCAGCAAATGAAGCAAGGAGATAAAAAGGCACTTGAAACCTTATTTAAAACCTATTATTCATCGTTGGTTAAGTTTGCCCGCAATATTTTAAAAAATACCGAACAGGCTGAAGATATAACCCAAGATGTGTTTATAAAAATTTGGGATAAACGCCAAGATTTAGAAAATATTACCTCCTTTAAAGCCTACTTATTTATGGCTGTTCGTAATCAATGTTTTAATATCTTAAAAGTAAATGAACGCAAAAATTGGTTAGACGATGAGCCTGAAAATTACGAAAACTACATGACCAACCATGTAGAAGCTAATTTAAATGCCAAGGATTTAAATGGAAAAATAAACGAAGCCATTGAACTTTTGCCCGAAAAATGTAAGTTAACTTTTCAGCTAAGTAGGTTTGAAAATTTAAGTTATAAAGAAATAGCCGAAACCATGAATGTATCGGTTAAAACAGTTGAAAACCAAATGGGAAAAGCATTGGCTTTGTTGCGCAAAAGTGTTTTACCTTATTTAAATTTGGTGGTATTGTTTTATAAAATGTGGGTTAAATAGTTCATTTTATGAAATACCTTTTCAAATCATCTATTTCAGTTGTTTTGTGGCTAAGTATAAAAATTTCTTTTGCGCAATGGACATTGGTTAACTCAATTCCAAATAAAGATATTATTGCGCTAAAAAACAATCAAGACGCAATTTATGCAGCCACACTGAATAATATTATTTACAAAAGCCTTGATGGAGGTTCTACTTTTACAAGTATTACTGTTAGTAATAATCCAATAGAAATTCAATCCATAGAATTTATTGATAACAAAATATTTATTGGAACTGTAAGTAATGGAATTTTTCAGTCAAACGATAATGGGCTTTCGTTTAAAAATACCATCAGTAACACTTTGCCAATAACCGGTTTTGCAAGCAAGGGGAATAAAGTTTATGCAGCAACATTAGGAAACGGTGTTTATATTTTCGACTCCCTGTTGAATACTTGGATTCCGTTCAATAATTCGCTGCCCCTCAATGTTGCTGGAAGTGTAAATAAAATTGCAAGTGCTAATAATTACCTTTTTATTGCTTCTGGTGGAAATGGAGTTTTTCATAAATATAACTTTACTGCCAATAAATGGGAAGAGGGGTATTATTTAGGTTCGCTTTCACCAGGTTTTCAAATTACTGATTTGATTAATAGTTCAGACACTTTAACAGTTGTAAATGGTAATAACGTATTTAAAACAATAAATGCTGGAATAAGTTGGGCCAAAGATAATACTGGCACTCGCCTTGGAGTTGATAGAATCATTTATTCAGGATTAACTAATGATTATTTAGTAACCAATAATTTGGAAAAGGGTTCATGGATTCAAAAAAGAAATAGACTTGCTTTAATTGGAGAAAGCTGGGCTATTGATGAAGAATATGTTCCAAATTTATATACTTATGATATACTAGAACATAAAGGAAAGCTGTTTTTAGCTACAGAAACAGGGCTTTATCAAAAAAATCTTGTTTTAAATAATAAAGAACTGAAAAAACTTAGCCATACCATACAAATTTATCCTAACCCATCAAACGGAAAAGCAATTGATGTAATAAGTGAATTTATAATAGGTAGTTATACTATTACCAATAGCTTTGGTCAAAATATCTATTCAGAAGAAATAAACAAAACTAAATTCAATATTGAAAAGGATTTAACACCAGGGATTTATTACTTAAATCTTTATTTGATTAAAGGCAATCATGTAGTTGAAAAAATAACAATTTATTAAATGAATTCACTTAATTTTTTTAACAGCAAAGTTTAATTATTCCATTAACTCGACTTTATAAAATTAGTTGTTAAGCTCACAAAAAAGTAAAATTTATACCGAACAATAAAAATGATAGAAACTTCAAGACTTATATTAATACCTTTAACTTACGAGCAGCTGGTAAAATACGCCAAATGCGACAACTCACTGGAAGAAGAACTGAATTTGAATGAAACATCAAGAACAATTTCTGCGGAGTTAAAAGAAGCGTTAGAAAATACAATACTTCCTAATGTATCAAATAAGACAAAGAATTATTTGTATTCAACTATTTGGACAGCAATTTCGAAAGCCGAAAACAAAATGATAGGGGATTTATGTATTTTAGGTGAACCCAATGCAGATGGTGAAATTGAAATTGGTTATGGAACTTATGATGAATTTCAGGGAAAAGGATTTATGACTGAAATTGTTGGGGGAATTATTGATTGGGCCAAAACACAACCTTTGGTTAAGTGTATTAAAGCTTCCACAGACAAAAAAAATTTCGCATCATTTAAAGTACTTCAAAATAATAACTTTATACAAACGGGAGAATCAGAAGCTTTATTCAATTGGCAATTACAATTAAACAAAAGAAAGTTAGTTCTTTATATAGCCATGAGTTTGGATGGCTACATTGCAAAACCTAATGACGACTTAAGTTTTCTTTCGATAGTAGAACAAGAAGGACAAGATTATGGTTACGAAGAATTTGTAAAAACAGTGGATGCTGTTATTGTTGGGCGTAAGACTTATGAAAAGGTAATATCAATGGGTTTTGATTTTCCGCATACAGATAAGGATACATACATTATTACTAGAACCCCAAGACCGAACTTAGGCTCGGTAAAATTTTACACCGGTAATATAAAATTACTCATTGAAAAACTTAAATATAAGCCTGGTAAAAATATATTTTGTGATGGTGGAGCTGAAATAGTAAATGAACTTTTAAACAATGATCTAATTGATGAATTTATTATTTCTGTAATACCCATTTTACTTGGAAATGGAATTAAACTTTTCAAAGATTATCGTCCAGAGCAAAAATTGAATTTGGTTTCTTCCAAACATTTTGAAAAAGGGCTTGTTCAACTTCATTACACAAGAGTGTAACAGTATTAATAAAAAAAGGTTGTGTCTTAATAAACCATCACTTAAAAGCTTTTTGATGAGTAAATTAAAACACAACCTCATTTTAAATTTTACCTTTTTATAATTATTTCTTTTTATAAATAATTATTTCTTCAGTAAATCCGTCTTTATTTGAAATTTCAAACCTTGAATCAGTAACCGATTTCAATTTATAATTCATAATATAAGGCAAATCAATTCCTTTAATTTTTAAAGAATCTCCATTAGTGGTTTGTTCCCATTTCAAGGTATCAACTGCAGGTTCGTTTTCAAAGCATGAAATGTTTCCTTTTTTTACAAAATAAAATCCGGTTCCTGCAAAGGTATGAACATCATCGGCCATACATGAATCAGTTGCATTTTTTACTACAATTCCATTGTTAATTAAAACAATTGAATCAGCCCTCCAATTAGAGGCAGTAATCAATCTTTGATTTTTTTGAAATAAAGTTTCACTAGTAGTTGCAGTATTTGTTTGGCTTTCCTTTTTACATGCAAACGTAATTGCGAATAATGCTGTTACAGCAATAAATGTTTTTTTCATATTTTATTATTTTTATTGATTGTATTAGTAAAACAATTGATAAATGTATAACCCCTATATTTTTCAAAAAAAATTATTTATTAGTTTCTAAATATTTAAAAATCAACTATTTGTTTTTTGTTTAAAAATAAAATAAAATCAGAATAGGGGTAGCCCCTAATGAAATTGTTTTAGTAGTATAAACCAATAAATAAACTACAAACAATGAAAACAATTAAACAATTATTCTTAGGCGGAATTATTTTATTATCTGCAATTAAAGTAAAAGCTCAAATACCTAATCCTTCGTTCGAGCAATGGCAAACACGTAATTTTGGTTTGGTTCAATTTGAAGACCCGAGAAACTGGATGAGTAACAATTTTTATTTTGCATTTACCAATCCCAATCAATTACCAGTAAAGAAAACAACTGATGCGCACAGTGGAACTTATGCAGTTGAAATTACCAACGCGCCTGATACTAGTCAGGAAAAACAAGGCGGAAGTTTGATTTCGGGCAATGTTAATTTTTTAACCCAAGAGTATAATTTAAAATTTAAACTAAATGCTAAACCAAAAAGTTTAGAAGCATTTTACAAGTATTTTCCTATTAATAACGACTCTTTCAATATTGAAATTGTTGTTTCAAAAAATGGCGAGTATTTAGGAAGCGGCAGTTTTAAAGGTGTTGAAGTAAAAAATGATTACACCAAACTTTCTGCCGAAATTCAATACATAGACGAAACAACCGTTCCTGATAGCGCAAGTATTTTTATTTATGCGGGTAATTCATATCAAGTAATTGAAGGTACCAAGTTAATTTTGGATGACTTATCGTTTACCGATGCACCTGTTTCAGTATCAAAAGTTAAAAATAACGATTTAGCAATTTCTGTTTACCCAAATCCTGCACAAGACAAGTTGTTTTTTAATTTAAACAATCAAAGCGCATCTGTTACCTTAATGGATTTAAACGGTAAAATAATAACGCAAAACGAAATATCAAAAACCAACAATTACATTGATTTAACAGGTATAAACAATGGAATTTATTTAACTCAAATAATCACAGAGCAAGGTGTAGTAAATCATAAAATAGTAGTTAATCAATAAAAATGTAAAGGAGTAATTGCAAGGTTAATTACTCCTTACTTTTAAATTTTATACAGTGAAAAAGATCATATACCTATTGATTATTTGTAGTTTGTGTTTGCCATTACATGCTAAAACTTTTATGCTAAATGGCATTATAAAAAACACCAAAAATAATCAAGCATTAGAAGGCGTAAGCATTATAAACAAAACAAATAAAAAGCAAGTTTTTAGCACCGCTAAAGGAACTTTTACAATTGAAGCCAACATAAACGATAAAATTTCAATAAAACAACTTGGCTTTAAAAACCAATTGATTACAGTTAACGATACCAACTTTGTGGCCATTTACCTAACCGAAACCAATAATCAATTAAAGGAAGTAAGTATCAATGCAGCCAAAACAAATAATAATTTAAATACCACGCAAAGTTCTGTATTGGCTATTTCGGCTAAGCAATTAAACAATATTCCGACCATAGGTGGTGAGCGCGATGTGGTAAGAGCGATGCAGTTAATGCCTGGTGTAAAACGTGGTGGAGATGGCGCTGCGGGCATTTTTGTAAGAGGTGGAACTGCCGATCAAAACTTGGTGTTAATTGATGGTGCTCCTGTTTATAATCCTTCGCATATATTAGGTTTTTTCTCTGTATTTAATAACGATGCTTTGCAAGATGCAAAATTGTATAAAGGTGCATTTCCGGCCATGTATGGCGGTAGGTTATCATCGGTATTGGATGTAAAAATGAAAGAAGGCAATTTGGCCAATTGGAATACAGAAGCAGGCGTTGGTTTAATTTCGGCAAGGGTTAAAGCCGAAGGCCCAATTATAAAAGATAAATTAGGAATATTAATTGCAGCAAGAAGAACTTATTTAGACAAACTTTTTGCAATAGTTGGAAACAACTTACCTTATTATTTTTACGATATAAATACTAAAGTTAACTATAAAATAAACAATAAAAATAAATTGGTTTTTAGCAGTTATTATGGCAATGATGTGCTAAGCATTATGGAAACTGCTAATAAAAATAAAAGCGGTTTAAGTATTGATTTTGGAACGCAATCAGGCAATAGTGTTCACTCTATAAAATGGATAAGAGCCAGCAATAAATGGCAATCCAATATAATGTTAAGTAATTCGTATTACGGCTACAATGTAAATTCAAATTTGCAAAATACCTACTTCACACTTAACTCCACATTGCACGATTTTACCTTTAAAGCAGATTGGGTAAATACCATTTCAAATAAACATACCCTTAAGTTTGGCTTTGATGCCACAAGGTTATTGGTGAATCCAAATCAATCAACTTTTAAAGGAAGTGTAAACGAAACTTTAAAGGCCGATGCTGCGCAATTTTTCAATAATAACCAACTTAATTTTTATGCTTTGCATGATTATGTGTTGTCTAAAAAAATTACTTTAAATTACGGCATACGTTTGTCAAATTCATTTAACAATAATTATCTGTATGCAATACCAGAGCCACGTTTGGCTTTTAAATACAGTTTAAACAACACATCGGTTATAAAATTTGCTTATAATAAAATGAGCCAACATGTTAATTTTGTGAGTTCGTCATCGGCTTTAATGCCAACCGATTTATGGTATCCAGTAACCGAAAAAGTAAAGCCTCAAACAGCACATCAAATTTCGATGAGTTACGAAAAAGAATTAGCAACAAAAGGCATTTCCATACAAATAGAAAGTTATTATAAATGGATGCAAAATTTAGTGGAATACAAAGAAGGAACTCAAATTTTACTGAATAATAAAGTGGAAGAAGACTTGATACAAGGCAAAGGAAAAGCTTATGGTTTAGAGTTTTTTATTAATAAAAAAGAAGGCAAATTTACTGGCTGGATAGCTTATACTTTATCGTGGAGCAGTCGCCAATTTAACGAGTTGAATAATGGCAATGAGTTTTTTACCCGCTACGATAGAAGGCATGATTTTTCAGTAGTTGGTAATTATCAAATCAATTCCAAGTTTGCATTTTCGGCCAATTATGTTTGGGCTAGTGGTTCTAGAATTACGCCAATAGTGGGTCAGTTTTTAATGCCAAGTGGTTCTTATAATGATGTGTTAACCATGCCCATTTATGGCGAAAGAAACTCTTTGGTTTTAGCACCTTCACACAGATTGGATGTGAATTTGGTTATCAAATCAAAACCAAGTAAAAAATACCAAGCCGAATGGCATATTGGTGGATACAATATTTATAACCAAACACAAGCTTTTAGAACCAAAATAGAACCCAATGGAGCAGGTAATTTAAACTACAAACAAATTGGCTTATTTGGCTTTATTCCATCACTTGCGTACAATATTAAATTTTAACCAATAATCAATTATGAAATATTTATTCATATTTTTAAGCTGTGCAATTTTATTAAAAATACAATCGTGTAAACCTGAGCCAATTGATTTAATTGTAGCTCAAAATCCGCAAAAGTTAGCCGTAAGTTCACAGTTAGTTAATAGTTCGCTTTTAGGTGTTAGTATTTCAAAAACATTTGAAGCACTTCAAGTAAAAAATAGCGGTATTGATAGCAATGGTTTTAACTTCGATACCAGTTTATTGGTTGGCAATGCTCAGGTATTATTAAAATCCGATAATTATAGCATACAATTAGTTGAAATTGAAAAAGGTATTTACGGAACAGAAACTGCAATTATAAATGATTTAACCAATTACCAACTAGAAGTAATAATTGATGGGAAATTGGCATTAATGGCCGAAGCCAAAAAGCTAGTAAAAACCAATTTTGATTCAGTTTTTGTGTATAAACTTAAAAATAGTAACGAGGTAAAAGTATATTATTCGTTAACCGATAATATGGACGAACAAAACTTTTATGTGGTCAATTATTTTATAAAAAATAAAAAAGACGATATATCGCAACAGCCTACACCAGAGTTAATTGCTAAGCGAATGCTAGAGCAAAACATCAGCTTTGATTTACTTACCGATTCCGATTTTAAAAATGGAAAATACCGAATAGAAAAGCCAGTAACTAGCAATCATCCAAGTGATACTTTTGCCATAAGTATTTCAAATATTAGCAAAGGGTATTTTGATTTTTTGGTAGCTCAAAAACGCGCAGGAACATTGTTTAATCAATTGCGTGGCGAGGTTATAAATTTTCCAACCAATGTAAAAAATGGTTATGGTTATTTTCAGTTAAGCGAACCCGATGTACGGATTTTAGATATTTACAAACAATAAAACCAAATCAATAGTAAAAACCAATGCCGCTTAAATTAACAAGCACGCATTGGTTTTTTTGTTTAAATACGTTCATATAAAAATAATCCTATAAATTTTTAAGCTATTGCAGTATATATAAATATCAATTACTTTCGTGCTTTATTTAAAATTAAAAAACATGAGTTTACAAGAACAAGTAAATGCCGATATAATTACTGCCATGAAGGCAAAAGATGAAGTAAGTTTACGTGCATTGCGTGCTGTAAAAAGCGCATTATTAATAGCTGCAAGCGAAAAAGGCGCAAGCCAAGATGGTAAGTTAACAGATGAAGTAGCCATCAAAACTTTTCAGAAATTAACCAAACAACGTAAGGAAAGTTTAGATATTTATCTACAAAACGGCAGATCTGAATTGGCTGAAAAAGAAAAAGAAGAAATAGCTGTTTTGGAGCGCTATTTACCAAAACAAATGAGCGAAGCGGAAATAAAAGAAGTATTACAAAAAATAGTAGCCGAGGTAGGCGCAACCAGTGCTGCAGAAGTAGGTAAAGTAATGCCAGTAGCTATGAAAACCCTTGCAGGTAAAGCTGATGGAAAAACCATACAAGCAATTTTAAAAGAAATATTTAACTAAAAAATTTATATAAATAATGACAGAAAACGAAAAAAGAATAGCCAAAGCCTTTGAAAAAAAGGAGTGGCCTGTTATAAAAACCACCGATAGTTGGGCTACTTTTAAAATCATGGCCGAATTTGTAGAAGGCTTTGAAAAAATGAGTAAAATTGGCCCTTGCGTATCTATTTTTGGATCGGCAAGAACAAAAAATGATAACAAATACTACTTATTAGCCGAGGAAATTGCTAAAAAATTAGTAGATGCTGGATTTGGTGTAATAACAGGTGGCGGTCCTGGCATTATGGAAGCTGGTAACAAAGGTGCTTTTGAAGCTGGCGGAAAATCGGTTGGTTTAAACATTGAGTTGCCATTTGAACAATTCAACAACAAATACATTGATAAAGATAAAATAATAAACTTTGATTACTTTTTTGTGCGCAAGGTAATGTTTATGAAATATGCACAAGGTTTTGTGGCTATGCCAGGTGGTTTTGGTACCATGGACGAACTATTTGAAGCATTAACATTGATTCAAACTCAAAAAGTGGCTCAATTTCCAATTGTATTGGTAGGCAGCGATTTTTGGGGTGGATTAATTGATTGGATGAAAACAGTGATGGGAGAGAGAGAAGGTAATATTCATTTGAAAGATTTAGAAATGTTTAAGTTAGTTGATACTGCTGATGATGCAGTGAATTATATTTTAGATTATTTTGCTGAAAAATCAATCAAACCAAATTTCTAAAAAACTCAAAGAGGCTGTTTCAAAAAGAACAGCCTCTTTTGTTTTGTTAACTAAATACTGAATTAATTGTATTTACTTTTACTTAATGGCTTCATTACTAAACATAGTTTATTCTGTATGCTTCTACGTTCTATGCGGTTCAGTCTTTCTTTTTTTTTTTTGACTAAAAATAGTAGCTTTTTTTATGCTAAAAACTCATTTTATTTAATCACTACAAAAATTATATTTGTACAATCAATTAATTTAAACAATCAAACATATTTAATAATAATGGCAGGTAATGAATATTTTGGCGCAGATGAGCGCAAAGAAATAAACGATGTTTTAGAAACAGGTATTTTATTTAGATATAACCACGATGCGCAACGCAATAATATTTGGAAAGCACGTGAATTTGAAGCAGAAGTAGCAAAATTAGTTGGAGCTAAATATGCTCATGCAGTAAGTAGTGGAAGTACTGCTGTAAGTTGTGCTTTGGCAGCAGCAGGTATTGGTGCTGGTGATGAAGTAATTGTTCCTCCTTTCACTTACATTGCTTCTGTTGAAGCAGTAATTTTTGCAGGTGCGTTACCTGTTTTTGCTGAAATTGACGAAACTTTATGTTTAAGTGCTGAAGGCATTAGAAAAGCAATTACACCAAAAACTAAAGCCGTAATGTTGGTTCACATGTGCGGACAAATGGCGCAAATGGACGAAATTATGCAAGTAATTAAAGAACATAATTTGGTGTTGATAGAAGATGCTGGACAAGCAATGGCTGCAAGTTACAAAGGAACTTCTACTGGTTTATTCGGAAAAACAGGCTGCTACAGTTTCGATTTCTTCAAAATTGCTACAGCAGGCGAAGGTGGAGTTTTTGTTACAAACGATGAAACTGCTTATAAACTAGCTGATAATTTTGCTGACCACGGACATGACCACCAAGGAAATAACCGCGGAATGGAAAACCACCCTGTATTAGGATTTAATTATAGAATTTCTGAATTACATGCTGCTGTTGGTTTGGCTCAAACCCGCAGAGTACCCATGATTAGAGAAGTAAATAATAAACATAAAAAGTTTATGATGGCTGAGTTAGGTAAAATTCCTGGTGTTAGCTTTGCTACCATTCCTGATCCTAATGGCGATTCAGCTACTTTTTTAAATATGTTACTGCCTAATACTGCTGCTGCAATGGCTACAGTTGATGAATTTAACAAAAATGGTGTAGCAGGTTTTAATTATTGGTTTACCAATATGTACCATTTTATCAACCAATGGGATCATATTAAAGAAGGTCGCGTTGCAGCTAAAACCAACGTACAACTGCTTGGAGCTCCCCAAGATTACAAAAATCTTGACTTGCCAAAAACCCAAGAAACCGTTGGAAGATTAATTTCATTTGGAATTAAAGCCACTTGGACTGAAGAAGAATTAACTGCATTAGTTGCAAAAATGACTACTTCCATTAAAGCAGCTTTAGGACAAACAGCATAACAACTAGCCACAGATTACACAGATTTCACTGATTATTTTGAAGAATTAGTTTGTGTACTTTGTGGTAAATAAAATGAAATTGGAAATAGAACTAAATGAAAAATACAAGCTTTTTGAAGAGCAAAAACTCTTATTGGAAGAAAGTTTAAATGATTTATCGGAAGGAAAGATTTATAGCCAAGAACAAGTTATTGAGGAGTTTAACGAATGGCTAAAAAGCTAGCCTTAGATTATAATTGTTTCATCTAAGTCTGAGATTTAATTTGTGTAAGTAGCTAAAAAATATATTTTTAAAAAACAACAGAAAATCAGTGCCATCAGTGAAATCTGTGGCTAACATAAAACATGCATAAAAATTTTAAAAGCATAGAAAAAACTGTTTTTGGACGCGGTAGTTTTGCGCAATTAGCCGAAATTATTGCTCCAAAACGCAGCGAAAACAATAAATATTTTGTTTACATAGTAGATAATTATTTCAATGGAAAAGATTTAGCTAACAAGCTTCAAAATCAACCTGAAGATACTGTTTACTTTATTGATGTTGACCCACACGAACCAACAACCGAACAAATTGATCAATTACGCGATGAAATATTAGCAGGTAAAGGTTTGCCAAGTGGCGTAATTGGAATTGGTGGTGGAAGTATTATGGATATTGCCAAAGCACTTTCATTAATGCTTTGCAATGAAGGACCATCACAAAATTACCAAGGATTAAACTTGATAAAAAAACCTGGAGTTTACCATGTTGGCGTTCCTACTATTTCAGGAACAGGTGCTGAATGTTCCATGACAGCAGTATTAACCGGCCCTGAAAAAAAGCTAGGTTTAAAATGCGAATGGACCATCTTTGACCAAGTAATACTAGACTCTGAGCTTACCGCGACAGTGCCAGTTGATAAGTGGTTTTATACTGGAATGGATACTTTTATTCATTGTATTGAAAGCCGTGATGGTATCTTGAACAACGCTTATAGTATGGCTTATGGCGAAGAAAGTTTAAAGCTTTGCCGCGATATTTATTTAGGCGAAAATGCTGGTCAGAGTGCCGAAAACGATGATAAATTAATGGTGGCCTCTTTAATGGGCGGCTTAAGTTTAACTTATAGTGAAGTAGGTGTTTGCCATGCATTGAGTTATGGTTTAAGTAAAATATTTGGCGAAAAACATTGTTATGCCAATTGTTTAGCATTCCAACATTTGGGCGATTATTACCCAGAAGGTGTAGCTGAATTTAATACCATGTTAGCTAAACATAACATTACTTTACCTCAAGGTTTGAGTAAAAACTGGAGCGATGCAGAAATAACAGCTATGGCTCACGTAGCCTATAACTTGCCGCACATGTGGAACCATGCTATTGGAACTGATTGGAAAGAAAAAGTAACTATTGAAACCATAGAAGCTTTATTTAGAAGAATGTAAAAAGCAATATTTCTGATTATGAAAAGTATTATAGTAACCTTAGATGAAAATGCAGACTTAGACGAACTATTGCATGCTATTGAAAGTTTGAATGGCGTAAAGAAAGTTGAGAAAGAAACTATGTTTTCAATACCAGGTAACGTTTTAGAAGAACAAGATTACATTAATATTGTTGCTGAGGCCGAAGATGATGAATATTTAAGTGCAAAAGAAGTTTTTAACAACTTGAAATTAAAGTTTAGCAAGTGAAAATTGAAATTTCGAGAAAAGCTGAGAAGGATTTAATTGACATTTTAAACTATATTAGTGAAAAAGGATACCCAGAAACAGCGCTAAATTATGTCAGTAGAATGGAAGAGTTTACATTGTCTTTAGCCTTGTATCATAACAAATATCCATTATGCAGATATTCAGCGTTTTTAAAAGCAAATTTCAGGTGCGCAGTTTTTGAAAATAGTTATGTATTTATTTACAAGGTTGAAAGTGCTAAACTTAGAGTTATTAGAATTATTCACGGAAAAAACTTAATCAATTAACAATTCATCAATTGTTTAACAATCATTCATTTTAAATTATTTAAAAATTGAAAATAAAAGAAGTTAATAACCACCATGATTTAATTGAATTTATAAATGTTCACCGCGCCATTTATAAAGGAAATAATGATTGGATATGCCCGCTTGACAAAGACATTGTTAAGGTATTTGATAGAGAAGAAAACATTTATTACAAAAATGGTGATGCTAAACAATGGATTTTGCAAGATGCTGATGGCAAAAACATTGGACGAATAGCTGCTTTTTTTGATAAAAACCATTTTAAACCCGAAGAACATGTGGGAGGAATTGGTTTTTATGAATGTATTGATAATTCAAATGCATCTAAACTGCTTTTTACTACAGCTTTTGATTGGTTAAAAAAACACCATGTTGACACTGTTTTAGGGCCAATTAATTTTGGTGAAAAAAATGCTTTTTGGGGCTTAATGGTGAGTGGTTTTAAAAACCCTTCCTATAAAGAAAACTTTAATTGGCCTTATTACGAAAGCCATTTTTTAGCAGCTGGTTTTGAACAACATACCGAACAAACTACCAGCGAAATTACTTATAAAGATTTTGATTTTGAGCGCTTCAAAAAGTTATCGGAAAGGGTTATGAAAAATCCTGAATATTCTTTTGAGCACTTTAAAATGAGTAAAGTAAAAAAGTATGCTGCTGATTTTACTGAAATATACAACCAAGCTTGGGCACATAGACCAGATTTTTTCCCAATGACCAACGAAAGAATAATGGCTGAACTTAAACAACTGAAGCCTATTATTATGGAAGATGCCATTTGGTTTGCTTATGCCAATGGAAAACCAATTGGTTTTTATGTGAGTGTACTTGATGTAAACCAAATATTTAAACAAGTAAATGGTAAGCTTAATTGGTTAGGAATGCTTAAGTTTATTTGGTACAAAAACTTTGGACAGGTTAATAGGATTAGGGGTGAGGTATTTGGTGTAATTCCGGCTTACCAAGAAAAGGGAATTGAAAGTGGCATGATTATAAGCCTATATGATGCCATGCAAAAGCATCATAAAATTAACACTTCAGAACTAGGATGGATAGGGGATTTTAACCCGAAAATGCACGGATTATTTGAAAAACTAGGTGCCAAAACCACTAAAGTTCATAGAACGTATAAAATTAAAATAGCAGACCATTAACGGCCTGCTATTTTTTTGTTCAATATAATTGTAAAGACCTAACATATTACGTCTCCAATAAAAAAGTCTTTGCATGGCAAGTCACTAAAGATGGTTATTGGTTATTTCAATGATATTTTTGTGGGTTTGGTAAAGACGCGATTAATTGCGTCTCTGCGGCATATAAACTGTTGTTCGACCCCTTCGGGGTCGCATATTTATAGCCTAATTTGTTACTATAAACACACGACCCCGATGGGGTCGAACAGATGAGCAAATGTTTTAGTTATAGATAAATTAATTTAGAGGTTATGCGTTTCAATTTTTTATATTTGTAAAACAATAATTATTAAAGACATGAAAGGTGTAAGCTATATAACCGATGATAAAAACCGTAAAAAAGCAGTTGTTATTGAAATGAAAACTTTGATTGAGCATGATGAGCAAATAGAGGATTTATTTGATGTAATTATAGCTGAATCGCGCGCAGAGGAGCCAACCGTAGCTTGGGAAGAAGTAAAAGCGCAACTAAACAAAAAAGGCAAGCTGTAATTATGTACAAAATTGTTTTGCTACTTTCAAACGTTGGGCAGGATGACAACATCGGCTAAAAGACAAATATATGAGTGAGCTAAAAAAGTTGGTAGATGAAACTGTTAAATCGACCATTACTAGTGATGGTGACCCTATTTTAGGACCACCGCTGTATGGACAATACCATATGAAGGTAGATACTATTCCTGTATCTAACACCAATTGGTTAAGTAAAGTAAATTTAGATCCAACTTATCGCTCTATGGCAGGGCTTGGAAGTAATGTAGTTAAGCGTAATCAAGAAAAGTTTATGGATATAGCTTGGCAGCAAATTAGTGGTGTTTTAGAAGCAAATAAGCAAATTAAACAACTGCAAGCTGCTCTTTTAACCGTAAAAGCCATTTACAATAAAAATATTGCCACAGCTACAAGTACAGGAAATAATAATCCAGTTGGATTTACTGCATCGGTATTACCTTTAATTAAATCAGGTACTACCTTAAAAGCACAAATTAAAAACAGTAATTTACCTAATAACACCATTAATCCTGTGTTTTTAAAAATGGCACGACCAAACGGGCCTGTAATGAAAAGAATAAACGCAGCTACTGTTACACCTACCAGTAGCAGTAGTTTAATGCAAGGATTTAATAACAGTTCGGTGGTAATAGCTGCACCTTATGTAAAACCAGCAGCGGTAAGTTATGCACCACAAAGTTTTCAAAATGCCATGACAGTAACCACTGTTCAAAGTTTGCCACCACTTAGTAACTTTAAACTTGTTAAACCAGGAAATTACTATAACGTATCGAGCAATATAAACAATACCAACCAAGCTGTACAGTTTAAGCAGGCTATTACTAACCTGTACACCAATATACAACATATACCAACCCCTGCTGCACCCAAACCTATACTTGATTGGAGTTCGTTTGTAGATACAGTAAAGGTAAAGTTAAACCCTGATACTACCTTTTTAAACTTAGCCAATAACTTGTTTACTTATTATAAAGATAATGCTACCTTAACTACTTTGCCTAATTTGGAGGTAATAATGGCTGCACCTATAATTCCTGTTAGTATGGCCGAAGCTATGGCTGAAATTAGCCCTGATTTTTTAATGCCTGGAATAGGCAATTTAGAGCAAAATGGTGTTTATATGCTTAACATGAACCAAAAAATAGTAGAAGCCTATTTAACAGGTGCTAACTACGAAATGAACCGCGAACTACTTTGGCGAGAGTACCCAACCGACCAACGAGGAACGCCCTTACGCCACTTTTGGGGAACTAAAAATGTAGGTGCTACCAATTTTATTGACAGCGATGAAAAAAACATGGATATAAATAAAATCCATACTTGGAAAACGGGCAGTACCATTAACAACTTGGGCGCAAATTCTAGCAGAAAAAGTGCAGCTAATACACCATTAAGCCCAAGTAACATGGTAGTATTGGCTATAAGGGGTGAATTATTAAAAAAATACCCCAACACCAATATTTATATGCAAAAAGCTAAATGGCAAACTGTAGCTAATAAGCAAGAACGTGTGCCTGATGATGCCAATACAAAAAAACCATTATTTTTCAGCCAAATAAACCCTGATTTATACTTTGTGGGTTTTGAAGTTAGTGCCACTGAAGCCAAAGGTAGTAACACCCCAAATTCAACTAACCCTGGTTGGTTTGTTTGCTTTGAAGAACGTGCTGGGGAAATTGTGTTTGGGGCTGATGAAGAAAGGGAGGCGGGAAAACTTTTTCAAACTTGGGATGATTTGATTTGGGCTGATTTAGGAAACTCTTTATTTATAAACACTAACCAAACAGGTATAGTTCCAATAGGAAATGATGATGGAATTGTATTTGGTTCAAATTCAGCCGACATGGGTTATGTTTTATTTCAAAAGCCATCACGGGTATTTATTCATTCAAACGATATGTTAATATAATTATGAAAACTATAATCTTTTTATTGAACCAATTTATATACGTTGGAATTTTAGTTGCCCAACCAGGGAACATAATTAACCATAAAATAATTAGTGCCTCTAAAGGGAACTTAACAGAAATTCAAAACCCTGATTACAACCAACTAGGTAATATGGTGTTGGTAACTGGGGACATTGATAATGATGGAGTATCTGATGTTATAAGTCGATTTTATAATAAACTAACTCTTGAAGGCAACCTTCTGGTAACATTTCTAAACAAGGATTTTACAGTAAAATCAACGACAAGAATTGCCCCCAATATTGGAGGCTTTACTGGAACATTTTCGAACTCAATGCAATCGTTTGGACTTGATGCAGAATTATTGGGGGATATAGATAAGGATGGTGTTAATGATTTAATAGTTAGTAATTTTTCTGGAGGTGGTAATGGTAGGGGTGAATGTTATTTGCTATTCTTAAATAGCAATGGAACTGTAAAGAAATATACCTACTTAGGTTCTAATAATTTTTCGCTTGCTACAAATGATTATTTTGGAAGATCAATTTCTGTTATTGGGGATTCTGATAAAGACGGGATAAATGAAGTAGCAATTAGTTCTACAGGTAAAGAAAATGGAGCTGAATATAATGGTATCATATACATAGTTTATTTTAATAGTTTAGGAAACGTAAAAAGAACAAATAAAATAAGTAGTTTATCTGGTAATTTTAAGGGTATTGTTTCAGGGGCATTTGGACAATGGCTTTGCCCATTAGGAGATTTAAATAAGGACGGAAACAATGATTTAATGGCAATGTCTTATTTACCTATAGCATATTGGGTTTTGTTCTTAGATAGTTCATCAAAGGTTATATCATATCAGAAAATTGGAATTGATTCTGGAGGATATACAGACCCCATTACATCAACTGAGTTATTAGGATATTCAATGGCTAATATGGGAGATATAGATGGAGATGGAAACAATGATATTGCAGTTTCATCAACTAGAGATACTTTGAATGGACTTCAAACAGGTCGTGTAAGAATTTTATTTTTAAATCAAAATGGAACAGTAAAATCAATTAAACGAATTGACAATAATGCTACAAACTTTTCAGGAGTTTTAAAAGACGGAGATAACTTTGGTTCTGGCCTTTCAGGTGGTTTTGATTTTGATGGAGATTTTAAAAATGATTTGTTAGTTGGAGCATTCGGCACAGACGATGGAGGCACAGACAAAGGAGCTATTTACCTATTAAGTTTAGATGGTGCTGTTCACCCCACCCCACCGAAAGCTTTGTGGCGGGTAAATGCAACCAGTGGTAACCAAAATACAGTATTTAACTTTACCCAATACAGCACTGGTTTTCCAAATGCTTATAAATGGAGCATTACACCCAATACTTTTACTTACCAAAGCGGTACTTCAGATACCAGTGCTAACCCCATTATTAAGTTTAACGCAACGGCTAATTATAGCATTCAGCTAAAGGTTACCAATCCATTTAGCTCAGATTCATTATTGCGCAGCAGTTATATAAATATACAAACTGTGGGTGTTAACAATTTAGCAAAAAATACTACTACTATTGGTATTTTCCCTAATCCAACTAACGGCTTGGTACAAATACAAAGCCCTGTAAACATGCAAAGCATTTTGGTTTTTGATATAACAGGTAAACAATTGTTACAACAAGAACCCAAT
>JAIXSO010000003.1 GCA_027484685.1 Bacteroidota bacterium | reverse complement strand
TGTTTTGTTTATTGTTTGCACTACAAATTTAACAATTTCAATGCTACTATTTAATTGATTTACAGATTTTTATAAACAAAAATATCAACATATTCTTATCCCGAACTAAGGTTATTAGGCTCTAATGATTTTATTGGTAGAAAATGGATTATAGACTCTTGTACAGATTTTAATACAATTAGTGTTAATAATTCAATAATATACAATACATTTTTATCGCCTGGAAATTATAATGTTAAATTAGTTGTCTATTACACAGGCTGCTCTGATTCTGTTACTAAAGTAATCACCATTTTGCCTAAACCAAAAGCTAAAATTGGTATTTTGGGCAATAGCATGCAATGTCTTGGTACAAATAGTTTTAATTTTATTGATTCGTCAAGTTATTCAGGTGGAAATTATTTAAGGAATTGGTCATTTAGTAATAAATCTGGAGACACTTCAATTTCAACAAACCCAATAAAAACATATGATTCAATTGGCTCATACACAGTTAAATTGAAAGTAACTGCTTCCAATGGATGTTATACAACATCAGCTAAACAAGTAGATGTAATTAAATCTATTTCTAATAATTCAATAATGGGTAATCAAACTATTTGTTCAGGTGAAACGCCTACGGCTTTAACAGGAACAATACCAATTGGAACAAATTCTGGTATTTTAAAAGAAGATTTTACAGGCAGTGTTTACAAAGAATGGTGGGGTTCAGATCTACTTTGGATTCCTGAAGATAATGGTTGGAGTTCAACTGAGAAAATGTGGCAAGCTAATATTCCTTCATCTGGAGATTTTGGTGGATTTATTGATACCCGTAATGTTCAACAAACAAGAAGTTTTTTAACCACAAAAAAAATCACTCCAAGTAATCTAGGTGATTCATTGAGGTTTGATGTTTCTACCGTTATGAATTGTTATTATCAAGGTGTATGTCAAAATTATGACTCTCTGATTATTTATGGCTCCAACGGAAGTGGTTTTAAAAGAATTAAAAGTTGGGTTACATCTTTAGCAGTTGATACCTTAATAGGTGGAGTTACTACTAAAAATGTTATTTATTACGGTTGCAATAGGTGTGTAACAGGTTCTTCATATGGAACTTGGGCAAGAAAAAGGCTTGCATTACCTCCAGGAACAACACAAATAAAATTTGAATTTTATTCAACAAAAACAACTGATGCCAATGGATTCCATATTGATAATGTTGTTATTGACAGTAGCACGAGTAAGATTATTGAATATAAATGGTTAGTTAGCACTGCATCTGCAACAAGTGGGTTTGCTTTAGCAAATGGAATAAACAATGGTCAAAATTATTCTCCTCAGAACCTAACACAAACAAGCTGGTTTAAAAGGGTTGTTTTAAATAACGGATTTTCAGATACAAGTGCTGCTGTTAAAGTTAATGTAATTCCAGCTTCTTCTAATTTTTTTGTAAACAATATTTCGCAATGTTTGAATGGTAATTTGTTTTTATTTAACGATACATTTTCTGTATCTAATGGAGCAATAAACAGAAAATGGAACTTTGGAGAAGGATTAACAGATACATCAAGTGTATTGGGTTTTAATAAAACATACTCAAATTCAGGAAACTATATGGTTACTTTAACTGCTACTAGAAATGGTAATTGCAAAGATTCTATCACTAAAATGATAACTGTAAAATCATCTCCAATTACTGGAAGTATTTCGGGAGACACAGTTCCAACTTCCATCACTTTACCATTTGTATATTCTGTAACAAGTCAGCCAAATGCTACTTATAATTGGTCTGTTAACAATGGAACAATACAAAGTGGGCAAGGAACCAATACCATAAATTTAATTTGGTCAAACACAGGAGCAGGAATTATAAAAGCCAATATTACAAATAATGATGATTGTGTTGACTCAACTAGTTTAGCTGTAAATATTACCACCGTTGGTATTAATAACTTAAGTTTAGATAATAACTTAAAAGTATTTCCAAATCCTGCTAAATCAACCATAACCATTACCCATAGAAATAATTTAGGAGGTAAAAAATACTTGATTACTAATTTAATTGGGCAAACAGTATTAAGTGGTAAACTAAATTTGGAGGAAACCATTGTAAACATAGAAAATCTTCAAAGTGGAGTTTATATGCTTAGTATTGATGGTATGAATAAACAAAGTATTAAGGTAATTAGAGAATAAAACTTGTTTTATGATATATAAAAAGGCAGTTCTAAACGATTTAGAACTGCCTTTTTTGTTGATTATCAATAATCTTATTTTAAAATTGAATAATTATTAAATAGGCACACATTAAAACAAAAAGAAATAATTTAGAATAATTGGAGTGTTGTTTTGTATTTTAATTTATTTTTTTATAATTGTTATAAATTTAGGTTAAAATGAAAAGCAAAATTCTTCTCTTATTACTGACGCTTTGTTCTAATCAGTTGTTTTCGCAAAGTCCTATTGTAGGTAATGATCTTTTTTCAATCCCAAGAAGAATTTGCATGAATTCAACTATTTTGGTTATATCAGCTGACCCTGCTTCAGGTGGAAACGGAACAATCAACTATAAATGGATATGTTCTTATATAAGTGATTCAACAGGATATGTGGATGCACCTGGAACAAATAATACGCAAAACTACTATCCTCCTTCACCTTTTACTGATACAGTTTGGTATAAGAGAGTGGTTACCTCAGGAACATTTGTTGACACTTCAAACGCTTCTCCAATATTTGTTTTAACCAAATTTGCTAATTTTTTTTCTTATAACACGCTGATTTGCGAAGGTTATAATGTGGAATTTACTGAAGCTAAAATATTGAGTACCTCCAATTCTCAATTAATTGGAAGAAAATGGATAATAGACTCCATTGGTGATTTTAAAACAATTATTAATGGTTATTCAACAATATCCAACACATTTTTAGCGCCTGGAAATTATAATGTTAAATTGGTTGTTGAATATACAGGTTGCTCTGATTCTATCACTAAAGTAATTACAGTTTTGCCCAAACCCAAAGCTAAAATAGGTATTTTGGAGAATAGTATGCAATGCCTTGGTACAAATAGTTTTAGTTTTATTGATTCGTCAAGTTATAAAAGTGGAAATTATTTTAGGAATTGGTCATTTAGCAATAAATCTGGAGATACCTCAATTTTAGCAAACCCAATGAAAACTTATGATTCAATAGGTTCATATGCAGTAAAATTAACTGTGACTGCTCCTAATGGATGTTCTAGTTGGAGTGCTCAACAAGTTGATGTTATTAAATCCATAACTAATAATTTAATAGTGGGTAATCAAAATATTTGTTCTGGTGAAAAACCTGCGGCTTTAACAGGAACAATTCCAACAGGAACAAATTCAGGTATTTTGAAAGAAAATTTTAATGGGCAATCATATTATGATTGGTTGGGTTTTGTTACACTCGTTTGGATTTCAGAATTTTATGGTTGGCATTTATCGGAAAATATGTGGCAAGGTTATGATGTTACTTCTGGTAATATTGGTGGATGTATTGATACACGTGGTGTTCAAGAAACAAGAAGCTTTATGACTACAAAAAAATTCACTCCTAGTAATCTTGGCGATTCATTGGGGTTTGATGTTTCCACAGTTATGAATTGCTATTATCAAGGTGAATGTTTAAATTACGATTCACTCATTATTTATGCTTTAACTGGAAATGATTTTACAAGAATTAGAGGATGGGTAACATCGTTAACAGTTGATACAATAACAGATGGGATTACTACAAAAAACGTTATATTTAATGGTTGTCAAAAATGTGTAGCAGGCAATTCTAATGGAACTTGGGTAAGAAAAAGGCTTGCATTACCTCCAGGAACTACACAAGTTAAATTTGAATTTTATTCAACAAAAGCATATGGTGCCAATGGATTCCATATTGACAATGTTGAGATAGACAGTAGTACCAGTAAGGTTATTGAATATAAATGGTTGGTTAGTACTACATCTGCAACAAGTGGGTTTGTTTTAGCTAATGGAATAAACAATGGTCAAAATTATTCTCCTCAGAATTTAACACAAACAAGTTGGTTTAAAAGGGTTGTTTTAAATAACGGATTTTCAGATACAAGTGCTGCTGTTAAAGTTAATGTAATACCAGCTTCTTCTAACTTTTTTATAAACAGTGTTTCGCAATGTTTGAATGGTAATTTGTTTGTATTTAATGATACATTTTCTGTAGCTAATGGAGCAATAAATAGAAAATGGAGCTTTGGCGAAGGTTCAGCCGATACCTCAAGTATGTTGAGTTTTAATATAACATACTCAAATTCAGGAAACTATATGGTTACTTTAACTGCTACTAGAAATGGTAATTGCAAAGATTCTGTTACTAAAATGATAACTGTAAAACCGTCTCCAATTGTAGGAAGAATTACGGGAGACACTGTTCCAACTTCTATTACCATTCCATTTGTATATTCTGTAGCAAGTCAGCCAAATGCTACTTATAATTGGTCAGTCACCAATGGAACAATACAAAATGGACAAGGAACCAACACCGTAAATTTAATTTGGTCAAACACTGGAAATGGAAATTTAAAAGCTAATATTACAAATAATGATGGTTGTGTTGACTCAACTAGTTTAGCTGTAAATATTACAAGCGTTGGTATTAATAATTTAAGTTTAGATAATAATTTAAAAGTATTTCCAAATCCTGCTAAATCAACCATAACCATTACCCATAGAAATAATTTAGGAGTTAAAAAATACATGATTACCAATTTAATTGGGCAAACAGTATTAAGTGGCAACCTAAATACGGAAGAAACTATTATAAACTTAGAGAATCTTCAAAGTGGAGTTTATATGTTTAGTATTGATGGTATGAACAAACAAAGTATTAAGGTAATTAGAGAATAATACCGCTTAGATAAATAATATAGTCCAATGTGTTTGGTGGCGGCATAATACCATTTAAGATTTACGCAAAATGCATTGGCCTAATTTGTAAATCAAAATGGTATAAAACTTGTTTTTTACTATAAAATAAAAAAGAGGTATTCAGAATAGAATACCTCTTTTTTTATACTTTGTTATTTTAAAAATTACGCAGTTGGCTCTTTTGGAGTTTCTGGTTTAGGAGTTGGTTCTGGTTTTGGTAATAAAGCTTTGCGGCTTAATCTGTATTTACCAGTTTTTTTGTCAACTTCAATTAGTTTTACTTTAATGATTTCGCCTTGTTGTAATACACCATCCATTTTATCAATGCGGTTCCAGCTAATTTCACTGATATGCAATAAACCATCTTTACCAGGTAAAAATTCAACAAATGCACCAAAGTCCATGATGTTTTTAACTTTACCTTCGTATTCATCGCCAACTACAGGAACTGCAACAATTCCTTTAATCATTTGCATGGCTCTACGTAAACTATCAGCATTACTTGAAGCAATTTCAACTACACCATTCTTTTCAGTTTCGGTAATTGAAATGGTAGCACCAGTTTCTTTTTGAATACCTTGAATAATTTTACCACCTGGTCCAATTACTGCTCCAATAAATTCTTTATCAATCAATAAAGTTTCAATACGTGGCGCATGTGGTTTTAAATCGCTAGCAGGAGCCGAAATGGTTTTATTCATTTCGTTTCTTATATGTTCACGACCAGCTTTAGCTTGATTTAAAGCTTCTTCAACCATTTCCCAACGTAAACCATTTATTTTAATATCCATTTGGCAAGCAGTAATACCTTTTGCAGTACCTACAACTTTAAAATCCATATCACCTAAATGATCTTCATCTCCTAAAATATCAGATAAAATAGCATATTTACCAGTAGTTTCATCGCTAATTAAACCCATTGCAATTCCACTTACAGCGCCTGTAATTGGAATACCTGCATCCATTAATGCCAATGAACCAGCGCAAACTGTAGCCATACTACTTGAACCATTTGATTCTAAAATATCAGAAACAATACGGATGGTGTAAGGGCTTTCTTCTAAAGGTGGTAATACACGTTTTAAACCACGTAAAGCTAAATTTCCATGTCCAATTTCACGTCTTCCTGGTCCGCGGCTTGGTCTCACCTCACCTGTACTGAACGAAGGGAAATTATAATGTAACATAAATTTAGCGTAGCCTGTTAACATTGGGCTGTCCAACATTTGCTCATCTAATTTTGAACCTAACGAAACGGTTGTTAACGATTGTGTTTCACCACGTGTAAAAATAGCTGAACCATGCGCTGCAGGTAAGTAACTTACTTCTGACCAAATTGGTCTGATTTCGTCTAATTTTCTACCATCCAAACGTTGTCTATCGTTCATAATCATAGCACGAACTGCATCATACTCTACATCATGAAAATATTTATTGGTTAAAAATTTGTCAATTTCAGTTCCTTCAGGTAAGCTAGCTTTGTATTCTTCTCTAATTGCTTTAAAACCAGTGCTTCTTTCGTTTTTACCTAATTTAGCTTTAGCTATTTCGTAAACTTTATCGTAAGCAAAAGCACGGATTGAAGCTTCTAATTCAGGATTACTACGCTCATGGTTATATTCGCGAACAGGTTTTTTACCTCCTAACATTTCGCATAATTCCCACTGCGCTTTAATTTGTAATTTAATAGCATCGTGCGCAATTTTTAAAGCTTCAAGCATATCTGCTTCGCTTACTTCTTGGCACTCGCCTTCTACCATGTTTAAATCTTTTTCGGTACCAGCTACTATCAAATCCATATCTGCACGCTCTAAGTCGCTTTTTAAAGGATTGATAACAAACTTACCATCAATACGTGCAACACGTACTTCCGATATTGGTCCGTTAAAAGGAATATCGCTTACCAATAAAGCAGCCGATGCTGCTAAACCAACTAAAGCATCTGGCATTATATTTTGATCGCTCGATATTAAAGTTAAAGCAACTTGAGTATCAGCGTGATAATCGCTAGGGAATAAAGGACGTAAAGCTCTATCAACTATACGGCTGATTAAAATTTCGTAATCCGAAAGTTTGGCTTCTCTTCTAAAAAAACTACCAGGAATACGGCCAACTGACGCAAATTTTTCTTGGTAATCAACGGTAAGTGGCATAAAATCCACATCTTCTTTAGCTTCTTTGGCAGATACTACAGTAGCCATAATCATGGTGTCTCCTGTTTTTAATACTACTGCTCCATCGGCCTGGCGAGCTAAACGGCCTGTTTCAAGACTGATGGTTTGACCACCAATTTCAAATGTTTTAATTGTTGCTTGTGACATATATTTTTTTGTTTTTCAGCCCCATCTGTTTCTATTTAATTATTCAATATTTTACCAAGATGGGATTAGTAAAATAGCGTTTTTTGTTTTGTAATTTTATGTGCTTCAAAAACACAAAAAGCAGGAGCTTATAATTAGGGCCCCTGCTTTTAATAAATTTAATTGAATACTACTTTTAATGGTAATATGTCAATTGGTGTGAAAATCTTATTTACGGATTTCAAGTTCTTTAATAATTGCTCTATAGCGGAAAATGTCTTTACGCATTAAGTAATTTAATAATGAACGTCTTTTTCCTACTAACTTTACAAGACTTAACTCTGCAGAGAAATCTTTTTTGTTAATTTTTAAGTGTTCAGTAATGTGATTGATCCTCTCAGTGAAAAGAGCAATCTGACTTTCAGCAGAACCAGTGTCTGTTTTAGACTTGGCTGTACCGAACTTTTCGAAGATGGCTTGTTTAGCCTCGGTTGTCAAATGCATGATCTATTTTTTTGTTTTAAAATGTGGTACAAAAATAAATTTATTTTACAAGTAAACAAGCTATTACTTAAAAAAACTAATTTCCTTTAATGTTAATCAACCCAATCAGCTATAAATAAATTGGTATCGCGGGTTCCGTGGTTATTTCTATTTGATGAAAAAACCAGTTTTTTTCCATCAGGAGAAAACATAGGAAAGGCATTGAATAAACTTTCATCGGTTATTTTTTCTAAACCTGTTCCATCTGTGTTAATGGTGTATAGCTGAAAATCATAACCGCGTTGTGAATGGTGATTGCTTGAAAATATAATTTTATTGCCGGAAGGAGTAAAAAAAGGAGCCCAATTGGCTTTGCCTAAATGGGTAACTTGCTTTAAGTTACTTCCATCTACATTGCAGGTATAAATTTCCATATTGCTTGGAGCTACCAAACCTTTTTCCAATAATTCTTTATATTCTTTAATTTCGGTTTCAGTTTGCGGGCGCGATGCTCTAAAAACCAATTGTTTACCATCAGGCGAAAAAAAAGCACCACCATCGTAACCTAAACCATTGGTTATTTGCTTTTGGTCGGTTCCGTCTATATTCATGGTCCAAAGTTCTAAATCGCCACTGCGAGTACTTGTAAACACAATTTTATCACCTTTGGGCGATACAGTTGCCTCGGCATCATAACCGGGAGTATTGGTTAATTGCTTGGTAATCTTGCCATTTAAATCGGCTACAAAAATATCGAAATCAGCATAAACAGCCCATAAATATTTACCATTGGCTTTTGCTTCAGGCGGACAAGCCTCGTTTCCTAAATGAGTTGATGCATATATAATGTGCTTGTTGTCTGGAAGATAATAACTGCAAGTAGTTCTGCCTTTTCCAGTGCTTACCATTTGAGGTTTGTAAGTAGTGTCCTTACTTGCTTTTTTTATATCTAAGTTGAAAATTTGATCGCATTGTAAGCCCCAAGCCTTGTTATTGCTTTGAAAACTTAGCATTTTATTGTTAAAACTAAAATAAGCTTCTGCATTATCACCACCAAAAGTAAGTTGGGTAATATTTTTTAAATGCTTTTCTTTTTGTTGGGCATTAGTTAGTTGGGTAATTCCAATAAATGCAGACAATAATAGTATGGTTTTCTTCATATGTTGTTAGTTACGTAAAGTATGCAAAAACCGTTTTTTACATTCATAAATAAAAGTTAAGTAAGTAAAATAATGGTTTGTTTTTAATTGCTGTAGTTAATTAATATTTTGATTTGAGTCTCTGATTTTTTCCAACTCTTCTGCATCTAGTAAATCTTTGGTTCTGCCTGTGTTTTTCTTTTCTTCAATTAAATGGTTGATATGTAAAAATTTAATATGAAGGTCAAAAATATCGGCTATTGGCGCTTCTTTATAACATCTGTCAAAATCTAGTTGACTAAATCCAACTAATTTTGTCATGATATCTAATTCTAAGTTTCCTTGAAGATATAAGGTAGTCCAGCCAGCAATAAACTCAATTGTTTCAATTTCTTTTAAATCTCCGTTACCACTAGCAGCATAGGCTAATCTTAAATTTTTACGATTTTCAATTGAATCTTTTATCCAAATATCAATATCTGCTGTAAAGCGTGTAAAGCCATGAAGATTAGTTGCGAAATCGCCAACTAAAATAAATTGAACTTGATATTGGTTTAAACAGCGCCAAAAATTTAGTAATTCTTCTTCGTAAACATCCATAACTATTTTTTTACATGCGTTATTTTAGCCGATTGCATCATTTTGTTTATTTTTATAAGTTTCATTAATAATTGAAAACGTTCGGTATGGCTTAAGCTTAAGCGTTTTTTTAAAGCTTCTTCTTCGGTTACAAAATGAGGTTTTTTATTTTCCATACTTAAAATAAACTATACAAAAGTAATGTTTTTGTGTTCAAAATAACGTTTGTAATTTTAAAACTAACTTTAAATATTTACCATTAATTTGCCAAAAATTTAAAACTCATTTGTCGGGCATTTATATCCATATTCCTTTTTGTAAGCAGGCTTGCTACTATTGTAATTTTCATTTTTCTACTCAATTAAAAACCATGGATGAAATGGTAAATGCCATTTGCCATGAAATAGATTTACGACATTCCTATTTAGCCGAAACCGAATTACAAAGCATTTATTTTGGGGGAGGAACGCCAAGTTTATTAAGTAATGCGCATTTGAGCCAAATTTTTGAAACCATAAAAAAGTATTTTACCATAACCAAAGGTGCTGAAATTACCTTAGAAGCTAATCCTGACGACTTAACCGAGGAGAAACTTTTGGATTTAAAGCAAACACCAATCAATAGGTTAAGCATTGGGGTGCAAAGTTTTTTTGATGCTGATTTAAAATGGATGAATCGTGCGCATAACGCTAACCAAGCTCAGCAAGCTATTAAGACTGTGAAACAAATTGGTTTTCATAATATAACCATTGATTTAATTTATGGAACACCAGGTTTAACCAATCATAATTGGTTAAAAAATATTGAAACTGCCATTGGTTTAGGTGTAAATCATGTAAGTAGTTATGCTTTAACGGTGGAGCCAAAAACAGCTTTAGCTTCGTTTATTGAAAAAGGAAAATATACCGAAACCAACGATGAGCAAGCTGCTGAACAGTTTGATATTTTGGTAAATACACTAACTGAAAATGGTTTTATACATTACGAAATTAGTAATTTTGGTAAAGCAGGATTTTTAGCTGTTCATAACAGCAATTATTGGAAAGGCAAGCATTATCTTGGAATTGGTCCATCGGCTCACTCTTTTAATACCAAATCTCGTAGTTGGAATGTGGCTAATAATCAGCAATACATAAAAGCATTGCAAAGCAATTATTGCGAAGCAACTGAAGAAATGCTAAGCTTTAACGACCAAATAAACGAGTATATTATGACTGGTTTGCGCACCATTTGGGGCTGCGATTTAAAGTATATTGAAACTCAATTTGGAGCAGAACAAGTATTGCGAATTATTAAATCAGCAGAAAAATTTATTGCACAGCAATTATTAATAATTGAAAACAATGTGCTCAAAACTACAGCAAAGGGTAAGTTTTTAGCCGATGGTTTGGCCGCAGATTTATTTATTATTTAGAGAAAATATTAAACTAAATGGGCTGCTTTTAAATTTTAGTAGCAAAATAATTTTCTTACTTTCGCACCTCGTTTTATTAAAAAAGGCAGTTAACCTAATTGCCTAGAAAATTAAATATTATGCACAGAACACATACCTGCGGAGAACTAAGAATTACTGATATTAACAAAACTGTAACCCTAAGTGGTTGGTTACAAAAAAGCCGCGATTTGGGCGGAATGACATTTATTGATTTACGCGATAGATATGGCATTACGCAATTAGCTTTTAATATGGAAACCAATGCAGCTATTTGCGAAAAAGCACGCAAATGTGGCCGTGAGTTTGTGTTAAAAGTTACTGGAAAAGTAATTGAACGCAGTAGCAAAAACGCCAATATTCCTACTGGCGAAATTGAAATAGAAGTAACGGAATTTGAAATTTTAAACGAAGCGCAAACACCTCCATTTACAATTGAAGACAATACTGATGGTGGTGATGATTTGCGCATGAAATATCGTTATTTAGATATTCGCAGAAAACCTGTTCGCGATAATTTATTGTTGCGTCATAAAATGAGTCAACAAACACGTGTTTATTTAGATGCACAACAATTTACTGAAGTTGAAACTCCCGTTTTAATTAAATCAACTCCCGAAGGCGCACGTGATTTTGTTGTGCCAAGCCGCATGAATCAAGGACAGTTTTACGCTCTGCCACAATCGCCACAAACCTTTAAACAATTGCTAATGGTAGCTGGTATGGACAGATACTACCAAATAGTAAAATGTTTTAGAGACGAAGATTTACGTGCTGACCGTCAGCCAGAGTTTACACAAATTGATTGCGAAATGAGCTTTGTGGAACAAGAAGATATTTTAAACATGTTTGAAGGCTTGGTAAAACATTTGTTCAAAAATGTAAAAGGTGTTGAAATTGATACTTTGCCAAGAATGACCTTTGCCGATGCGGCAAAATATTATGGTTCTGATAAACCTGATACAAGGTTTGATATGAAATTTGTGGAATTAAAGTCATCCAATGTAGAGACGTATAATTATACGTCTTTACCTAACAACGACCTTGTTTCAGGTAAAGGTTTCCCTGTTTTTGATAATGCAGAATTGGTAGTAGGAATTTGTGCCAAAGGTTGTGCTGAATATACCCGCAAACAGTTAGATGAATTAACTGAGTTTGTTAAACGTCCTCAAATTGGCGCAACTGGTTTGGTTTATGCTAGAGTAAATGCTGATGGTTCGGTAAAATCATCGGTAGATAAATTTTACGATGAAACCACTTTAAAAAAATGGGCCGAAGCTATGAATGCAGCTCCTGGCGATTTGTTATTAATTATGGCTGGCGCAACAGATAAAACCCGTAAAGCCTTATGTGAACTTCGCTTGGAAATGGGAACCCGCATGGGTTTACGCAATCCTGATGTGTATTCATGTTTATGGGTAATTGATTTTCCATTGTTAGAATATATTGAAGAAGAAGGCCGTTGGTTTGCCATGCATCATCCTTTTACTTCACCAAAACCTGAAGATATAGACCATTTAACTAAAGGCGATTATGCTAAAGTTAGAGCCAATGCTTACGATATGGTTATAAATGGAGTAGAAGTGGGCGGTGGTTCTATCCGTATTTTCGATAAAACCTTGCAAGGCAAAATGTTTGAAGTATTAGGATTTACCAAAGAAGAAGCGCAAGCACAATTTGGATTTTTAATGAATGCTTTTGAATATGGTGCGCCTCCACATGGAGGAATTGCTTTTGGTTTCGATAGGTTATGTTCACTTTTTGGTGGCGAAAATTCTATCAGAGATTTTATTGCTTTCCCTAAAAATAATTCAGGCCGCGATGTAATGATTGATGGTCCAAGCCCAATTGACCAAAAACAATTGAATGAGTTGGGGATTGCAGTTATTAAGGAATTTACTGAATTAAGTGAATTGCAGATCAAAACTATTTCGGAATATAAGTATTATTTATTAAAACCAATGCCTAGTGGGGATGGTTATTATGTTGTTTTTTCAAAAGAGAAGCATCCTGAAAGCTTGTCTTTAACATTGCAAGAACTAGATGAATTTTGTAATAGTAAAACAAGTAAGTATTTTGTTAATTTAAAGCATTTAGAAGTTTGGATGGAAGACTAGTTTTATTGAATTAATCAGAAGTTTATTTAAAAGTATTATTTAAATTATTGTATGAAAAAGCTTAGCCTTTTAACATTCTTATTAATAGTGATTATTTCTTGTGAAAGAAATAATAGTCAATCGAACTTAGATAAGCTCTCAACTAATTTACAAGAAAAAAGTTCAAGTGTTTGCCTGGACACAATGTCAAAAATAGATATTAAACTATTTCTTGACTATTACTATGGTATGAAGGGTTCTAGCGTGGATTCTTTAACGAATTATTACAAGAGGAAAAAAATCATAACAGACGAAATAAGACGAATTTCAATGTATAAGAATATGACGGTGAACACTAGTGAAATTTTTGTCGATAAAAGTCTTATGGAAATTAGGTTTAATTATCTTCAATTGAACAATTGCTTCTATCTTAGTGATGTTTTTTTATCATCAATATACTCAGAATGGGGAGGAAAAGAATTTCATTCGCTTATCAATTATTTGAATGTGAAGTACAAACAAATATATAAATCGGAAGAATGTATAATTTATAAAGGTGAAAAAAAAATTATAAAATTAATGATGAGTTCAAGTAATTATACACTGAACCTAAATTCAATTGGAACTATCAGTAACTACGAAATTCATTTTACATCTGTTGAGGAACATAATAGAAGGGCTATTGATAAAAAAAATAAATTAAAAAAATGGGATGAAGAGAAAAGGAAAAGAAATAAGTTCATTAAAGATAATTTATAATTCAAACTTTGTATTTAAGTTTAATTTGCAAAATTGTTCGAAAACTATTGAATAGCTCAGGAATAAGTTTGAATTTTACATTAAAATATACATTATGAATCCAATTTATATTGAAACCAATGAATTAATTATTCAAGACATCAAAGGGGAGGACTTTTTAGAGTTAAGAAATATATATAATGACAAATCTATCTGTAGTTTTTTAGGTAAGAAAGAATTTTCAGATGATGAGGTTCGCTATAAGTTAAAAGAAATTGAGTACTACAGAAATTTGAACCTACAAATTGCTTGTAGAATAAGTTTAAAGAAAAACAACCAATTTATTGGCTTTGTAAGAATTGATTTATATCCAACTATAGCAATGCAAGCAGCTTTTAATATAAGTAACTCACCTGTCTCTGAAATAGCTCCAGGTGCAGATTATCAATGTGCCTATTTGCTTGAAGAATTTCAAGGTAAGGGCTATATGGGCATAGTACTTAATGAACTTGAAAAGCTTTTATTAAAGATTGGTATAAGGTACATATTTGGTGCTGTTCATAAATTAAATAGAAACTGCATCAGTTTTATAAATAAAAGAGGTTGTCAAATTTTAGATAAAGAGCCAATAAATTTATATCCATTAAATATTCCTGTCATTATTAATAAACTAAATGACGATTATTTCTTTATACGAAATATTTAATATTTGGCGAAAATTCTATCAGAGATTTTATAGCTTTCCCTAAAAATAACTCAGGCCGCGATGTAATGATTGATGGCCCAAGCCCAATTGACCAAAAACAACTGAATGAGTTAGGGATTAGTGTGAATAGCTAAAAGCTTTCGATGTTTTGAAAGGATGGAGTTTTATCAAAAGCATAAAAAGGATTGTCAGTTTAAAGGATAAACTTTATAAAAAGTAAGATTGGAAACCAAATAGAACATATTAATATAGCTCATAAACTATGTTACTATGTTCTATGTGGTTTATATTACATGAGTAAAGTTTTTTGAAATTATCAATGTTGGCAATGGCCTATTGTTATAGTTCTATAACTTATTTTGCATGTTTAATGTGTTAAAATAAAGTTGCTTTAATTTATGTGTTTCTCCATTACTTTTTGCTAAAAATGCTGAAATTAAAGTTGACTCCAAACCCTAAAACAACTCCACTTAAATTATCACGCGGTGAAGATGGTATCTCATTTTCTAAGGTTGAAAGTAGCCATGGTTGGTTTTCATTGATTCTATATCCTGCTTTGAAGTGATATTTTATAAAATCATTTCCAATATAATATAAGCCTAATCCGCCAGATAAATAATTTGAAATATTGTCAATAACCAATAAGTTACCTGATTGCGATATGGTATTATTAAAATTAGTAGTATTCACTTGTTTTGATAACTCCACGTTTGAAAAGAGTTGGCCAACAGCACCATAAACAGATAGCTGAACATTATGCTTTTTAGTTAGGTTCATTTTGTATTCTAAGCCAATATCAGTAGTAACAATATCAGTATAACTAACAAAATTATTGCCTGACTCTTCTAGTCCAAACGACCTAAATATATTGGCAAATAGAGATAAATTTTTATAGTCCATTCCAAGATGAACACCAATGCCAGAATGATAATTTCCAAACGATTTTATTCCATTATTTCGTAATGCTGTATTTAAGTTGTTGTAATTAGCAAAAGTGGCCCCAAATGATGGGCTGAAATTGAAACTAAAATTACTTTTATCAGCATCTTTTTGGCCAAATACAAGAGATGGTTGCAAACATACTAGAAGAAAAATTGCTATTTTAATTATTTTCATAAGTTTAAATTTATTTATTTCAAACAAAACATTAAATCAAATAAATAGTTTCCGTTTTTATATTCAATATTAAATTAGAAAAGAATTTACTCGAAATATTTCGGTTGTAATTTTTTTTGTTTTGAATTACTTAGTTTTTATTTTTTATTAATAATGGTTATTTTAAATAACTAGTAAACAGTTTATTATAAATAAAAAGTATGTCAAATACGGAATCCGATTCCGTATTTGACTGGAAATAGTATTTTTGTTTTATGATACAAAGGGTAGCTTCAACTAAAATAAAACAGCTGGCTAAGAAATTTCCAGCTATCGGATTACTTGGTCCTAGGCAATCGGGCAAAACTACTTTAGCCAAAGAATTATTTCCTAAAAAACCTTATATCAGTTTCGAAAATCAGGATAATGTAATTTTAGCTATGAGCGACCCTCGTGCTTTTTTAGCAAAGTATAAAACAGGTGCCATTTTCGATGAAATACAGCGTGTACCTGAACTGCTCTCTTACATGCAAGGCGTAATAGATGCACAGCCCAATAAAGTTGGTTTATTCGTAATAACAGGCTCGCAAAATTTATTGTTATTAGAAAGTGTATCTCAAACGTTAGCAGGTCGTATTGCATTTATTCATTTATTGCCATTTAGTATTGCGGAATTGGCTACCAGCAAATTTTCAACTCAAAGTTTAAATAAGTTGATTTTGAATGGTGGTTATCCCCGTTTGTATGATAAAAAAATTAGCCCTCCTGATTTTTACCCCAACTACTTACTCACTTACGTAGAAAGAGATGTGAGGCAAATAAAGAATATTGCCAATTTGAGTTTGTTTCAAAGGTTTTTAAAAATTTGTGCAACCCGTGTTGGTCAAGAAATTAACTATACTTCAATAGGCAACGATACTGGAGTTGATCAAAAAACAATAATGAGTTGGTTTGGAATTTTAGAAGCTAGTTTTATTGCATTTAGGTTGCAGCCATTTTATAATAATTTAGGCAAACGTATTACCCAAATGCCAAAGCTTTATTTTTACGATACAGGTTTGTGTTGTTCATTGCTTGAAATTGACAACGAGTCGCATGTAAATACACATCCACTGCGTGGCTCATTGTTTGAAAATTTAATGATTTTGGAATTGCTAAAAAAACGACTGAACAATGGACAACGAAGTAATTTGTTTTATTGGAGAGAACGTTCTGGGATTGAAATTGATATTTTAATGGAACAAGCAACACAAATTATACCTGTTGAAATAAAAACTGCCACTACGTTTAATAGTGATTTTTTGAAAGGAATTAATTATTGGAAGAAGTTAAATCCAACAATCAAAAAATCATATTTAGTTTATACTGGCAAGTCCTCAGCTATTGATAATACTGATATTTTAAACTGGAAACAAATTATAGATATAAAAAATTAGAGTAATTTATTTTTGAATCAACTTATGTCAAATACGGAATCTGATTCCGTATTTGACAAAATTATTATAAGCTTGGAAATTTTGATTTATAATTTATTTGATGAAATTCTTCAGTTATTATAAAAATTGATTAAAGTTTGTTTTATTTACACCATGAAAAAATTATTACTTTTTTTAGCCTTTTTCTCTTTTCAGTTTGTAAATGCGCAATCAAATGATGATAAAGAATATTCTCCCGCTTTTCCTGGAGGTATTGACTCTATGTATGCCTTTGTTGAGAAAAATATGAAATATCCAGTTCTTGCAAAGGATAGTATAAATGAGGTAAAAGTTATGCTAAGGTTTGCTATTATGACTGATGGTAAAGTAGATAAGATTGAAGTGTTAAGTAAAACACCTAAACCATTCAATGATGAGGCGGTTAGAGTATTTCAACTAATGCCTAAATGGATTCCAGGTATGCAAAATGGCAGACCCGTGCCAATTTATTTTACTATCCCAATAGTTTTTAATTATAACAAATAGTGATTTTTTTATAAAATCAATCAAGATTTAAATTTAACACACCATGAAAAAATTATTACTTCTTTTAGCCTTTTTCTCTTTTCAGTTTGTAAATGGCCAAACTAATGACCCTACTATTTTTGTTCAAGTTGAAGTTGCTCCAGAATACCCAGGTGGTGAAAATGCCATGTATGAATTTATTAGCAGAAATGTTAATTATCCAATTAAAGAAAAAGAAAATGGAATTTCAGGTAAAGTTATTGCTCGCTTTGCCATTATGACTGATGGAAGCACTGATCATATTGAAATATTAAGTAAAACTCCTGAAGCATTTAACCAAGAAGTGATAAGGGTAATTAAAGCAATGCCCAAATGGAAGCCAGGCATGCAAGATGGAAGAGCGGTTCCTGTTTATTTTACCTTACCAGTTGTATTTCAATTAGATGATGATACAAAGCCCGTTAAACCTAAATCGCGTGATTGGGCTAATGTTGCAGGGTATATTGGTATTGCTGTTGGTGTGGTAGTTGGCGTTTTATTGTATAAATGGTTAAATTAACTATTTACTATAATTACCAATAATACTTTCAATAATATCTTTGGTTTCGTCTTTGTAGTTTACTTCAATAGCTTTACCATTGTCTAGCCAATTTTCTACTTTTGAATAAAAGGTATCATCTATTTTTTTTACCCTAGTACCACCTAAAAGTTTAAAGGCTTTTGCGTTGCACTTCTGCTCATATTGGTTATCCATAGGAATGCACATTACTTTTTTACTTAAAAAACTTGCTTCAGCTGGGCTTTCAAAACCACCATTGGTAATTAATCCATTGCTACTAGCTAAGCTATTAATAAAATCGGTATTTAAAACAGGTTTTACTATAATGTTTTTATTGGTATAAGCTTGTTTTGTGTGTTTGCTAAATACCTCAAATTTTACATCTTTTATTTTTGTAAAATGTTGTATTAATATTTCATCGGCATAAGCAGGTAAATAAACCGAAATATGGCCTTTATTGGTTATTTCCATTTGTCTAACCTCACTTCTTATTACAGGAGTATGTATAAAGCTATCGTATTTAGCAAAATGAAAACCAATTTTATCGGTACAAGGGGCATAGTTTTTTAGTACTTTTTCGGCAAATTTATCACGCTTTTTTACGCGTGGAGTAAGTTCACTTAAAAATGCAGCTTGATGGCTAATGGCCACACAATTTATTTCATGCATTTTACAAGCCCAAGCACTAATTGGCTCATAATCATTTATTACTAAGTCGTAATCCTTAACAGGTATTTCAAAAATATCTTTAATAAATTTTATAGGGTGTAAGTTTTTGATGCTATTTCCCATATCAATACCGCCTTGTTTACCAAAAGTAAAACTTACTCCTTTTAACTTATATTTTATATCGTATGGTAATTGCACATCGGCTTGAGTTCCGCTAATTAATATATCTAAATCGCAGTATTGTTTTAAGTAAGGAATTACCTCTCTTGCACGGCTAATATGCCCATTTCCTGTGCCTTGTATGGCATAAAGTACTTTCATTATTTTATAAAAAAATAGTAATTAAGCTCTAAATAAATTTAAAAATGAGTTGATCCATGATTGGACATCCAAGTCAAATATTTTTTGTAATACAATTATCAAAACCGACCAAAAACTCAGTGATATAAACATGACTAATTTGATATGCCATTTGTTTTTTTCAATAGCTCGGCAAATTAAAGTGCCAACTGGCATTGAAATAATGGTGGGTGTTACCAATGCAATGCCATAAATACCCCAAGTTCTTGAAAAATGAACCATTCTGCGGATATTTTTATTAATTTTTATATGAACTGTATGTGGTTTGGGTTTAACAATTTTCTTTTTTACAAGTAAAATAAAATCCCAAAGATAAAGGTACACAAATACGCCAATCATTCCACCGCCAACTGTGGTTGCATAAAAAGTTAAAGCATTAAAATTATAAGCTAAGCCCATGGCTAAACCTATAATAAATTTGATAGTGCTTACCAATGTAACACTAATTATTTGCCACCAATCGTTCATGCAGTTGTTTTTGTTAGCCTCAATATTAGCAATGTTTTTACTAAAACTAATGTTATTATTTTTTTAAAAATCTAGCCACGAATTATCAATTACTTCGTCTTCTGTAATGTTTTGTAAATCAGCATTTTTATTTGTAGTAGCTTTTCTTTTATCAGGTCCTAAAAACCATATATAAGTTACGTTAGCAAAAAGGCTATTGCTACCATTGAACTTAAAATTATTTACTACTTCATTATCGTTTTGCTGTGTAAATTGAACTTTAGGATTGAGGTTTACACCTAATTGAAATAATAATGCACCTTTTTGATTTACCCATCTTAAATCGGCTGTAAGTACTACATTTCTGCGCCTTAGCATTAAAGTTTGATTGGTAGTATCTACGCTTAATTTGTTTTGATATTGGTTAATTCCTCCATTTGGTTTTAATGAAAAACCATAAAACAATTGCTGAATTTTGGTTTGTTTTCTCCAATTTAAGCTATAAGGTAAATTTACGTTCAACATTGATTTTTTACTAGTTTGATACCTAAACCCTAATACAGGTAAAAGTAAAGGTTCGCCAAATAAGTAAGTAAAAGTAGCACCTACTCGGTACGAAAATTTATTGTTTACTTTGCGATTGTATAAAAAAATACCCGCATATCGCAATGTAGCATCAGGCAGGGTGTATTCATCTTCGTTGGCAAAAGTAGTAGCAGTCACTAAAAAAGTATTTTTAGCCGATGTGTGAAAAATACCTAATAGCGAAAGCTTTAAGTTAATTAAAGTTCTATCTAAATTATTGGCACCAAAACTTGCTTTACCAACTTGCAAAGCAGGTAATACACTAATTTGGCTAAATGTTAATGTATTGTTTTTGGCATTTATTTTTGAGTATAACTCGTGTTTATAACCAATAGAAAATTGACTGAACCTAAAATTATACTTATCGTCAAGTAACGAATCACTATTCTTTAAACGCGATAACGATTGGGTATTAAATGAAACACTTAGGTTTTTACCTAAATAATTTCTGTTTTGCGCAGTAATACTTTGCGTAGCAAAAAATAAAACTACAATTGCTAAATATTGCTTTGCAGTAAATAAAAATGCCTTATTTAACCAATTGTTAAATAAGGCATTAGTAATATTATTTAAATTATTATGCATTAATTAATTGCTTGTAAGCAGTAGCATCTAATAATTCATCTATTTCAGCCGGATTGGTAATTGTTGCTTTAATCATCCAACCTGTGCCATAAGCATCGTTATTTACATTTTCTGGAGCTGCATCTAAATCTGCATTTAACTCAATAACTTCGCCAGAAAGTGGCATAAATAAGTCAGAAACTGTTTTTACTGCTTCTACTGTTCCAAAAACTTCGTCTTTAGCAATAGTTTTACCTTTACTCGGAATATCTACATATACTATATCGCCTAATTCTTTTTGAGCAAAATCGGTAATTCCAATTGTTGCTACATTACCCTCTACGCTCACCCACTCGTGGTCTTTGGTGTATTTTAAATTTTCTGGAAAGTTCATTTTTTAAAAATATTTATGTTAATTTTATGGCAGCAATTTAAGTTTTTTATTCAAAATCAAAATCAAATTTCAATTAATAAATTAGTCAACTAATATTATTCATTTTTAGTTTTATTGTTGCACAAGCATTTAATATATGGAAAAGAAATACACATCCTTAAAAGAATTTTATCCTTTTTACTTAAGTCAACATCAAAATACAACTTGCCGCATCCTACATTTTGTAGGTACTAGCTTGTTTTTCTTTGTGTTTTTTGGCGCATTTTTATTTCATAAAATTTCGTTTATGATCTTGTGCCCTATAGTTGGTTATGGCTTTGCGTGGAGTGGTCATTTTTTTTTCGAAAAAAATAAGCCTGCTACTTTCCAATATCCTTGGTATAGTTTGGTTTCCGATTTTTGGTTATACTTTGATATTTTAGGCGGAAAACAAAGTTTTGTTGCAAAAAAAGAAGAAGAGTAGTTGTTGAATATCAAAAAAAAGCTCCATTTAGGAGCTTTTTTTAATTGTTTAAAATGTAATACCCATTTTTCGTAGTTGACGTTTTATAAAGTTTTTTGCACCTTCTTTTATTGGTGTTAAAGCTTTTTTTGCTGCGCTATCTGTAGGGCGAGCTTTAAATACGGTATCGTGGTATTTTGCTGCGTCACCTCTTAGTTCGGTGTAGTAATAAGCGTAAAACGATTTGCGGCTAACACCTTCAGGTAGTTTAATTTTATCGTAACCGTGGTAGCTTATTTCGTTGGTTTCAAATATTAAGCAACGGTTCATAGCCGGAAAAACTTTTTTATCCAAATGGGTCATATCGGCATTCCAAAGTTCGGTATGTCCTCCATATTCTTCTTTCCAATCTTTATTAAAGAAAATTAGTAAATTTATACGTCTATGGATTCCTCTATCTGCATGAATATTAAAGTCGATATGAATATCTAAAAAACTGCCATTTCCGCCTTGGTGTAAACCGCCTCCTAAAGCATCTTCAACCGAAAATAAAGCATCAATACCAGTAATTTTGCTCATTATTTCGCACCATTCTTTGCTGTGCAATTCTTGACGCATTTGGGTAAACACTTCCGGAAAATCTTCAAAATTTGAACCTTCTGCCTTAAACTCGTTTACACCTTTATATTTTTTGTTAAATACATCTTCCTTCGGAAAATTATTAAATATAAATTCGGCTGTTTCGGCATTTAGAAAGTTGTCAATTACCAAATGGCGATAAGGCTTGGCATTGTTAAACTCATCACGCATTTTTTCAATGCTTTCAGCATTAAATAAATTACTGTTTACTAATTTCATTATCAATTTCGTGTTTTGGGCAAATGTATTAGTTGTTTAGAATATTTCTAAATAAAATTTTGTAAATTTATGGTTGTGATTTCAATGTTGTTTAGTCAAGCTCTTTAACTTATATTGATATTCGTTTCGTCCGAAAGCTTTCGGACTTGGCTCAACGACCGCGGACATTGAGCGAAGTCGAAATGTATTTCGCTTAATTGAACTAGATAGGTTATGTTTTAATTTATTGGTAATCTAATCGTTACATTCCATTAATAGCAAGTTTCCTGATTCAAAATGAATGGTAACCAATCCGTCTTCTTGGGTTTTATTACTGCTGCTAGTGCGCTGCCCCAGGTGCAAATCTTCGTTATTTAAATTGTACTGTAAACCTGTAGTTGTTAATCCATGAACGCTTCCCAAAGGAATAAGCGATATATTATAATTAGCTGGATACCATTTGGTAAAATGAGTGGGTAGGTTAAAAATACGCGAGTGGTCATCAAGCATTACTATGGTAATTTGTTTTTTATATTTTACCAAAGTACTCAAATTATTTATGGCATGATCTGCTCGTTTTCCTGTAGCCCAAAGAATGTTTACTGCTTTATGGCCTTTGGCTATTAGATAATCCAATCCTTTTTCCAAATCGGTTTTGTTTTGATCAGGAGTATGAACCACTTCTACAGGCTGTTGGTTGGCTAAAAGTTCTTCCCAATTCTCTGTTTTATCAAAATCGCCAAGAACCACATCTATTTTTATTCCAAGTTCTAGTACACGATGAATGGCACCATCAAGCACCATAACTACTGGGCTCCATTCTAGTAATTGTCCCATTAGCTCAAAGCTACAACTTTGTCCGTTTGCAATTATTAGTGCTGGTTCTTGTTCGTCTCTAACTATGTGGTGGCTCGACATTTGATTTATTTGATTTTTTTATTTCGTGTTTTTATTTTTTTTGGGATTTTGTTTTGAATGAAATACATCAGTAATAATTATTTCATTACCATTGTATTGGTAAATTATTTTATAATTCCCTTCTATAATATATCTACTATTTTGATTTAATTTTTGCAATAAAGGTTCAACTTGTCCTGCCTCGGGTTGAGATGCTAAAAATTCAACACTTTATAAAAGTTTTAGGCAATAATTATTGGCTACAGTTTCAGATTTTGACTCTTCTAGTAAGTATTCATAAATTTCTACAAGACAATTGGATGCAAATACCGTCCAAAGAATTTGCCGTTTTTTCATTTTGATTTTGAAAACTGTTTTTTCAAAGATGTATGCGTAACCAAATTGCCATTTTTGATATCTTTTTGCGATGCAGAATTCCTTTTTAAAAACTCAGCTTCTGTCATAGGAACAATAGCTTTTTTGGCACTACTTTTTGATTTTAAAATGGTGTAAACAGCCTCTAATATTGCATTGTCTTTAATGTCGTCAATGGTTTTATAAAGTTTTTTTTTAAGTGCTGCGTTAGTCATATTATGTTTTAAAATTCAAATATAGTAAAAGTAATTTTGAAAGCTATTTACTAATTTAGAAAAACAAATTTTTATATTAATTAGCTTAAAACCATATTTGCTGCAAATAAAATCTAAAAGTGAAATTTTCTATCATCAAAATAAGTTTTGTAGTATTAACCGCCATTGTTTTTTTATCGGCTTGTAAATCAAAAAAAGGAATTGGTAAACCCTTACCAACTGCCACTCAAGGTAAAGCTGGCGAGGTTAAAAATGATTATAGTCTGTTGTTTAACAACATTAAACAGCAAGAAAATAATTACAATTTTTTAGCTTGTAAAGGCGAGTGCGAATACAATGATGGTAAAAATACCTATAATTTTGATATTCAACTGGAGATGGAAAAAGGTAAATTTATATTTATTAGAGCTACTTATTTATTGGGTATTGAGGTAGCTAAAATGTACATTACACCTACACAAATTCAAATTTTGAATCATTTAGAAAAAACCAATACAGTAGCTAGTTACAATTATTTAAAAAAGTTTAGTTCAGCTAATTTACAGTTCGAAAATTTAGAGAATTTAATCTTAGGAAACGCGCTTTTTAACCAAACACTTGGAACCACTTTAATTGATTCAAATGCTTCACAATATATTTTAAAAACTTTGGTTGAAGGAGCTTCGCAACAATGTTTTTATGGCAAAAACAAAGTGGCCAAATTGGAAGCAAATCAATTGCAGGATGCAGTTAAAAATCAAAACTTTGAGGTAAAGTACAATCAATATACTGCAAATGGTACAAATTATTATCCAAGTGAGCTAGCTATCAACATTAGGGCAGAAAAAAATTTAGGTTGCTTAATGAAACTATTCAATTTTGCATACGAAAAAAAGAAAGACCCTCAAATACGTGTACCAGCTAGTTATAAAACCATTACTTATTAAAATTTTTGCCAGTAGTAAACCTTTTTTACTGCTTGTAATATTTGCCTTTTTTACTCAAATAGTGGTAGCACAAAAAACCACACAAAAGCGCAAACAATTAGAAAACGAACGTAAAAATCTATTGGCGCGCATTGGCGAAACTAAAAAAGTAATAGCCGAAACCAAAGAAAAGGAAAACACCAAACTTACTCAGCTTAAAGCCATAAATGCACAAATAAAAACCCGCGAAAAGGTTATTAATAATATTGGCCAAGAAATTTTTGAAATATCGGTAGAGGTAGATGAAAGTAAGCGAACTATTGATACTTTAAATGCACAATTAAAGCGTTTGAAAGCCGATTATGCTAAAAATATGGTGCTTATTTACAAAAGTAAAAGCAATGTAAACGATTTGGCTTTTTTATTTAATGCCGAAGGTTTTAACGATGCTTACAAACGCATAAAATATTTAAACAAACTTTCGGAATACAAGCAAATGCAAGCGCGCTTGATTGTTAATATTCAAAAATCGATAGAAGCCGAAGTGAATAATATGTTGCACATAAAAAAACAAAGTGAGCAGCTTTACTCAGTAAAAGAAGGTGAAAAAAAGGAGTTAGAGGAAGATAAAAAGGTAGAAACAAAAGTGCTTACTTCATTGCAACAAAAACAAAAAGAATTGCAAGAAGAGTTGGCTCAAAATGAAAAAAACTATCAAAAACTTACTCAAAAAATTGCCGATTTAATTCAAAAAGAAATTGAAGAAGCTCGCAAACGTGAAGAGGAACGCAGAAGAATAGCCGAAGAAAAAGCAGCCAAAGCAAGAGCAAAATTAATTGCAGAAAACAAAAAGAAAGGAATTGTTACTAAGCCCGAGCCTAAAAAAGTGCCAACTACCAATCTTTCGCCTGATGATTTAAAAGCCAGTAATGATTTTGAAGGTATGAAAAACCGTTTGCCTTGGCCTGTTAATAATGGTTACATAGCCGAAGGTTTTGGTACACACCAACACCCAACTTTAAAGGCAGTTAGAACTACTAATAATGGCGTAAACATAGCTTGTAAAAAGCAAACCCAAGTTAAATGTGTTTTCAAAGGAAAAGTAAAAGCCATTTTTGAAGTTCCTGGAATGGAAAAAATTATTTTGGTTAAGCATGGTGAGTATTTTACGGTATATGCTAAACTGCAAGATGTTCAGGTAAAAATTGGTCAGGAAATAAATGCGGGTGATATACTAGCTACTGTGTTTACCAACGATTTTGAGCAAAAAACAGAACTTCATTTCGAAATTTTCAAATCAAAACAGGCGTTAAATCCGGAAGCATGGCTTAGAAATTAAACCAACATAAGACCAATTATGGAAAATTTAGAACCAGATTTTATTTTAATTACTCAAGTTAGTAAAAACCATTTGTTCAATATTGCTAAATGGACATATAGACTGTCATTAACTGGCTTACTATTTTTTGGTTTGGCTATTCTTATTTTTGTAATTTCAATTGGATATAGCGGTTTTAATCAAAATATGGAGTTATATTTAATTCCAAGCATGGTTATAGGTTTTTTCAGCACTTTATGGGGAGTATATGCTCTTTATAAATTATTAAATTTTAGTAATTTATGCAAAAAAGCGTTAGCCTTAAACGATAGTTTACTGTTAGAATTAAGTTTTCAAAACTTGAAGCAACATTTTAAAATAGTTGGAATAACTGTAATGATATTTACTATTTTTTATTTTGCAGTACTTCTTTTTATGGGAATTGGGGTTGGGTTAATTAATAAACTTTAAAGCTAAAAAATATCCGCTCGTATAGGTTTTAAGTCAATTAAAATAAAAATTTGCCTTAAATTTATTGTCAACTAAATTATTTAAGTACTTTGATTTTTGTTTTAAAGAGCGTTTTATGATTATACTACCCAAGACACGCTGGTGTTTTTTCTTGTTTTTTTTATTTTCAGTTTTTTCCTTATTTGGTCAAAAAGCCGATACTGCTTTAATTGATGAAAAAATTTATAACGTTTATGTCAATAAAAATGATTCAGCTTTTGCTTTCTCTTCGGTTGATAAAATTATTGGAGAAGCACAAAAAATAAAGTACTTAAGCGGTGTTTCTTCAGCTGTTCAATTAAAGGGATATTTGTATTTGTCGTATGGAAATTACGATTTGGCAAAAAAATATATTTTTGAAGCTTACGAACAGAATAAAAAACTAAATAACACTAAAGTTCTTGCTCAAAATTTAAGGATTTTGGGTATTTATTACGAAAGGAAAGAAGAATATGAAAAAGCTTTAGATTACTTTTTTCAAAGTTTGAATCTTCGGACTAAAATTAAAGATCTAAAAGGCATGGCTGAGTGTAATGCTAGTATTGGAATCATTTTTCATTATACCTCGCAAATTCAAAAAGCAGTATTTTACTACAAAAAATCATTGGCTTTTTATTTAAACGAAAACAATATAAAATCTATTGCAGATATTCAATCAAATATAGCAGCCGCCTACAATAGCTTAGGAAATCCTGATTCTGCCATTTATTTTTTGAATAGAGTGATTGTCGCTGAAAATAAAATGAAAGATTTTATTAGTTTAGGGCAATCATACCATAATTTAGGTATTTCTTACTCCATGCTAGGTAACTACTCTAAAGCATTAGATTGTTTTAAACAAGCAATAAAAAATACAGGTGGAGGTGAAAATAATGCCAATAATGTAACTTCTTACAGATTGGCAGGTGGCTTGTTAATTAAACTAAAGCAATATAATGAGGCAGAAAAATACTTGTTAGCCAGTGAGAAAATTAGTAGAGAAAATGGCATGAACGATGAATTGGTTGAAAATTACAATAAACTTTCAGAGCTTTATGAATTAAAAGGAAACTTTAAAAAATCTATTCAATACGCTTCGCTCAAAACTGCTTTTCAAGATTCTGTGGCTCAGCTTAACGCTAAGTTGTCACTCGATGAAATTGAGTTTAAGTATAAAAGTTTGGAAAAATCGCATGAAATTGATTTGTTAAAAGCTCAGAATGAAACCTTAGAGCAACAATCTAAATACAATTATATATTGGCTTTTGGTTTTTTTATTTTAGTGGTAATTAGTATTGTTTTAGTGTTTTATATTAAAACTTTAAGAGATACTAAGAATACCTTGGTGCATCAAAACGAAGTAATAAATAGTAAAAATAGAGAAGCCGAAATTCAAAATCAAAGCTTAGAAAAGTTAATTAGTGAAAACCAAACTTTAATGGGCGTTTTGGCTCACGATTTAAGAGCACCATTTAGTAAATTATTAGGTTTAGTTAATATTTTGGAAGATGAAGAAAGTGTAGAAGAAAAAACACTTTACATAAACTTTATGAAAGGTATTTGCAAAGATGCTTTACAATTAATTCAAGACACGGTAAATATTAGCCAAATTTATAACGAAAATGCCGAAGAGCTTAAGCAAAAAATGGAGGTTTTTAAGCCAAGTGAATTACTTGAAAATTCTTTAAATACATTTAAAGCTGTAGCTTTAGAAAAGCAAATTTCAATATCGTTTGCCGATAGCACTAGTAATCTAGAATTGCGAAGTTCGAAAGAATATTTGGGTCGAATTTTCGATAATTTAATAAGTAATGCTATCAAGTTTTCGCCTGCCAATACCAATATTATTCTTACTTCATCAAAAATATCAGATAAGCTTGTTTTTAGTTTTAAAGATGAAGGCCCTGGTTTTACCGAAGCCGATAAAAAACAAATGTTTACCCGATTCAAAAAATTATCTGCTAGGCCAACAGGTAATGAAGTTTCTAGCGGATTAGGCCTATTTATTGTAAAACAATTAGTAGATTTAATAGGTGCTAAAATTTATTTGATGTCGGAAAAAGGAAAAGGAAGTGAATTTTTAATTGAATTACCTTTAAATTAACCTCAAGTCATTATATTTTATGCTGTAAATTAGCTAATTGGCTTTTTTTTTTAACAATTTGTTTTTTGTTCATAAAAAATATTAAAAAATGATTTGTTTAATAGTATTAATTCCTATTTTGCAATAAGAATAAAAAATAAGCCATTTGCATATGAAAATATTCAGCATAAATAAGATTCTAACTATTTTCTTTGTTACATTAGGTGTTATAAAGTTACATGCTCAAGTAATTGATACTGCTTACATTAATAATAGAATTGATTCCGTTTATAAAGGTGCTAATGATTCTGCATTTGCGTTTTCTACAATAATTAATGCTGTAAAACAATCAAAAGAAATAGGTTATTTGGATGGTGAAGTTTCAGCAAAGCAGCTTTTGGGTTATTTGTACATAGATTATGGTAACCTAGATTCTGCAAAAAAATATTTGTTTGAATCGCATGAATTAACAAAGAAATTAACCAATCAAAAAATAGTTGCTCAAAACTATAGATTATTGGCCATTTACTACGAATCAACTGATAAATTTGAAGCAGCATTAGATTTGCTTTTTAGGAGTTTAATGATTAGAAAAAGAATAAAAGATGAAAAGGGAGAACATGCCACATATATCAGTATAGGTATTATTTATCAACGTTTAAGTTCTGATACAAAAGCTATTTATTACTACACTAAAGCGCTTAGGTATTTTGAATCGATAAAAAGCGAACACATTGCAACTTCTATTTATTCTAATTTGGGTGCTATTTATAATGGAATTGGGAAGATTGATTCTGCTATTATTTATTTAGAAAAGGTTATTGCATTTAAAAGTAAAATTGGTGATAAGTTGAGCTTGGCCAAAGCCTATCATAATATTGGCACATCTTACACTTACTTAGGTAAATATAACAAAGCCATTAGTTACTTAAACAAATCCATTACGCTCTCAGGTGGAGGAGAAAATAATTTTAACAACGGTAATGATTACAGTATGTTAGGTGCAATTTGCTTAAAAATGGGGAATTATGCTGAGGCCGAAAAGTATTTGTTGATAGGGGAGAAAATTTACAAACAGAGCAACGACATGACTAGTCTAATTGATCTTTATACTACTCTTAGCGATTTGTATGATAGTAAAAAAGATTTTTCTAAGGGAATCATTTATAGATCAATTTCAAATCAACTTCAAGACTCTCTTGATTTGGCAAAAGATAAATCGTTAATCAGTGAAATTGAAACCAAGTACAAAACATTGGAAAAAGAACAAGAAAATGAGCTTTTAAAAGCGCAAAACAGATTGCTAGAAAGTGAATCGAAAAACAATACTAAGCTTGCTCTGGCCCTACTAGTTCTTTTATTTATAAGTATTTACTTGGCGTATAATTTAAGTGTTGTAAAAAAGACTAAAAACAAACTAGTTCATAAAAACGAAATCATTGAATTAAAAACACAAGAAGTAGCTAATCAAAATAAAAACTTAGCACAATTAATTGAAGAAAATCAATCGTTAATGGGTATTTTAGCCCATGATTTAAGATCGCCTTTTAACAAAATTGCAGGCTTGGCTAATTTACTAGAAGAGGAAAAGGATGAAAATGAAAAGGCCATTTTTATTAACTATATCAATACTATTTGTAAAGATTCGCTTCAGTTAATTCAAGATACAATTGATATTAGTGAAATTTTTAACGATAAACATACTGTCACTTCTGTTAAAATGGAAAAGTTTTTACCTAGTGATGTTTTGGCTAATTTAATGAATAGTTTTAAGGTTATTGCTAACGAAAAATCTATTGAAATTGAGCTAGTTAACGCTATTGGAAACTTGGAAATTACCAATTCAAAAGACTACCTAACTAGGATTTTAGATAATTTGATTAGTAATGCAATTAAATTTTCACCTGTTCAATCGCAAGTTATATTTACAGCTACTAGATTGAATAATAATTTGGTATTTAGTGTAAAGGATAATGGTCCTGGTTTCACAGAATTAGATAAACAGCAGTTGTTTATGCGTTTCAAAAAATTATCGGCAAGGCCAACTGCCAACGAAGCTTCAAGTGGTTTAGGTTTATTTATTGTTAAACAATTAACCAATTTAATGCATGGCGATATTCAGGTAATAAGTGAGTTTGGAAAAGGAAGTGAGTTTGTATTAACAGTTCCTATAGAAATATCTGACCAAGCTTAAACCAATTTTTTTGCTACAGTACCAATAAAATCTTTTAAATAATAAGGTTCAAAGTAAGCCAAATCTTCAAGAGTATTTTTGGTAAAAGCTTCTTGGGCTAGTTTACTTAAATTACTTGCATTACATCTTACAGAAATATCAAATTTTGCTTGCACACTTGTAATGGTATTTTGGCATTTGGCAGCGCCATTTCCAATAAATGTAATTTGGTTTTGGCTTAACTGTTCTATAAATGATTCTTCATCTATTATCTTGGCTTGAGTTGGTAACACTTCGTGCAATGTTTGATTGAACAAAGCACAATAAACTTCCATTCTTCTTGCATCAATCATTGGGCAAACCAAACCTGAGTAAGCAGGATTATTTTGCCAAAAACCGTTTGCTAAACTTTGTAAGGTATTGATAGCAATTAAAGGAATTTGCAATGCATAGCAATAACCTTTTGCAGCCGAAACACCTACGCGTAATCCAGTATAACTTCCAGGTCCTTTACCCACGGCCACCGCTTGTAAATCAGAAAATTGCAAGTTGGATTGCTCAAGTGCTTTTGCCACTAAAATATGCAATTGAGATGCATGGCTATTACCTTGCGTGTCTTCTACTAGTGCTATGGTTTCACCATTTTTAGCAATTGCTACTGAGCAAATTTCAGTAGCAGTTTCTATGCATAAAATATGGGTCATTAATTAGTAATTTAATAGTTCGTTTAATTTATCAGCTACCTTATTTGCATTTGGTAACATTTCTGCCTCTAAGCCCATATTTAAAGGCACAGCAGGTAAATTTTTTGAACCAATTGTCATAACTGGTGCATCCAATTTGGTAAAACATTGTTGCATAATACGTGCAGCTAAACTTTCAGCAAACGAATTTAATAAAGGCTCTTCGGTAACTATTAAACATTTACCATGTTTGGTTACACTTGCCATTATGGTTTCTTCGTCTAACGGTTGAAGTGAGCGTAAGTCAACTATCTCAACTCTGCCTGCAAATTGTTTAGCAGCGGTTAAACTCCAATAAACGCCCATACCCCAAGTTATAATGGTACAACTTTCGCCATTTTCAACAGCATCATCGCTTGCTTGCAATACTATATTGGCTTTACCAAATGGCAATACATAATCTTCATCTGGCTCAATGCAACGAGCCAATTCAGTTCCTGGATTTTTGCTCCAATACAAACCTTTATGCTCTAGCATTATACAAGGATTACCATCATAATAAGCAGCTTTCATTAAGCCTTTCATATCGGCAGCATTGCTTGGGTAAGCTATTTTTATTCCTTTTAAAGTAAGTAAAGTTGATTCAATACTTCCGCTATGGTAAGGCCCTCCACCTCCGTAAGCACCAATTGGGATTCTTATTACACAACTCACGGGAAATTTACCCATGGTTAAATAACTCGATTTGGTTATTTCACATACCAATTGATTTACACCACTCCACACATAATCAGCAAATTGAATTTCAACAATTGGTTTAACACCAACTGCACTCATTCCAACAGTTGAACCTACAATATATGCTTCTTGAATTGGCGTGTTAAATACACGGTCATCGCCATATTTTCCTGCTAAAGTAGCTGCTTCACGAAAAACTCCGCCTAGTCTTGCTCCCACATCTTGTCCGTAAAAAATGGCTTCTTTATGCTTGCGCATAATTTCATCTACAGCATGTAAAGCTGCATCTACCATTACACTTGGTTCTTTGCCTTCTGGAGTTCTGTTTCCAACTTCTTCTGCAGCTTGCGAAGGTGCAAAAACGTGGTTTTCCAATGTATCTAAACTTGGTTCCGGTGCATTTACAGCATCGTTAAATTGTGAAGCAACATAAGTGTTTGCTTCAGTTATTATAATCTCAAGTTCTTGTTCAGAAGCAATGTTATTATTTAAAATATGGTATTTTAGTTTTTCAAAAGGATCATTGGCAGTATGTTTTGCCATATCTTCTTCTGTTCTGTACCATTCTTTTCTTACACCTGATGTATGGTGGCCTAATAAAGGCACTTTAGCACAAATTAGTAAAGGTGCTCTATGAATTCTTACATAATTTAAACTCTCTTTTACAATATCGTACGAAGCTTGGAAATCACTTCCATCAACTTTTCTACGTTCTAAACCTTTGAATCCTGCCGCATAATCGTAGGCGTCCATAGCACGCATTTCTTCGCCACTGGCGCTAATTCCCCAATTATTATCTTGTACAAAAAATATAATAGGTAATTTTTTTAAGATAGCCATTTGCAATGCTTCTGCAATTTCGCCTTCGGTTACAGAGCCATCACCCAAACTGCAAATTACTACAGGTTTTTCGTTTGGATTGTTTAAACCTTGACTTTCTTTATAAGCTACTCCATGTGCCATGCCTGTGGCGGGAATTGCTTGCATACCAGTTGCGCTACTTTGGTGCGGCATAACGGGAATACCTTCTCTGCGCAATGATGGATGAGAATAATAAGTTCTTCCTCCCGAAAATGGATCATCGGCTTTAGCCAATAATTGCAACATTAATTCGTATGGAGTTAAGCCCATTCCTAAAAGCATACTTTCATCTCTATAGTATGGCGACACAAAATCGTAAGATTTTAATTGGAACGCCAATGCCAATTGCACTGCTTCGTGACCTTTACTTGTTGAGTGTACATACTTGGTAATGTTACGATTAGCATCGTAAATATCGGCCATGGCACGCGCAGTGCTCATTAGTTTAAAGGCTTTTAAAAATACTGAGTTTTCCATCCGTTTTAAGAAGCGCAAGATTAAAGGTTTAAATTAGTTTTAGCAACGACTTTTTACTAATAATTCGGTTGTGTTATGGTTAAATATTTTTGTAGCAATCATAAAAAAACCTGCACCAATTTATTTGATGCAGGTTTTTTTATTTAAATTTTATAGAATTAAGCCGTTGTGTCGTTGTTTTCAGCTTTAACTTCTGTTATTGTGGTAGCTTCAGTTGTTTCTATTTTCTTGTCTGCTAGTTCTTTTGCCTCTTCGTCTAATTTTAGTTTTTCGGCATCCATTGCTTCAATTTCTTGGTTGCGGTATTCAAACGGACGTTTACCTAAAATAACTTCTAAATCAGCTTGGAAAATAATCTCTTTTTTCAATAATTCTTGAGCCAATTTCTCTAGTAAATCTTTCTTTTCTAGTAATAATGCTTTGGTTTTATTGTAACACATTTCTACCAAAGTTCTTACTTCTTGGTCAATTAGTTCTGCTGTTTTATCACTATATGGTTTTGTAAAACCATATTCATTATTTGGATCGTAAAAACTTAAATTACCTACTTTATCGTTCATACCATAAATAGTTACCATAGCGTAAGCCATTTTGGTAATGCGTTCTAAATCGTTTTGCGCACCAGTGCTTATTCGATTAAAAATAATATCTTCAGCTACACGTCCGCCCAAAGTCATACACATCATATTTATCATTTGTTCGGTAGTGTATAAATATTGGTCTTTTGGTAAATACTGCGCATATCCTAAAGCCGCAACTCCACGAGGAACAATACTAACTTTAACCAATGGATCAACATGTTCTAAAAACCAACCTGAAATGGCATGTCCAGCTTCGTGGTAAGCTACTATTTGTTTTTCGTGGTCAGAAATAACTTTATTTTTCTTTTCTAAACCGCCAATAACTCTATCTACAGCTGCTTGAAAATCAGCCATGTCAACCATTTCTTTGTTTCTACGAGCGGCAATTAAAGCTGCTTCGTTACAAACATTCATAATTTCGGCACCAGCAAAACCAGCAGTTTGAGTAGCTAATTTAGTTTCATCAACATCAGCAGCTAATTTTAAAGGTTTCAAATGCACTCTAAAAATAGCGGCACGGCCTTTTAAATCTGGTTTGTCAATAGAAATTTGTCTGTCAAATCTTCCTGGACGTAATAAAGCTGAATCTAAAATATCAGGACGGTTAGTCGCAGCTAAAATGATGATTCCAATATCGGTTCCAAAACCATCCATTTCGGTTAACAATTGGTTTAAGGTATTTTCACGCTCATCGTTAGCACCTTGCATGGCATTTTTACCACGTGCACGACCAACAGCATCAATTTCATCTATGAATATAATACAAGGAGCTTTTTCTTTTGCTTGTTTAAATAAATCTCTAACTCTACTTGCACCTACACCCACAAACATTTCCACAAAATCGGAACCTGAAAGTGAGAAGAAAGGAACACCAGCTTCGCCAGCCACAGCTTTAGCTAATAATGTTTTTCCTGTTCCTGGCGAACCAATTAACAAAGCACCTTTAGGAATTTTACCCCCAAGCACAGTGTATTTTTTAGGATTTTTCAAGAAATCAACAATTTCCATTACTTCTTCTTTGGCTTCGTCCAAACCAGCTACATCTTTAAAAGTAATATTTACATTGGTTTCCTTGTCATATAATTGTGCGCGGCTTTTGCCAATATTAAATATTTGAGCTCCGCCTCCTCCGCCTGAGCCACCGCTCATTCTGCGAATCATAAAGAAAGTGAAACCAATTAATAATAAAATTGGTAACCAGTTCACTAAAAAGTTAGAAGTTTCGCGAGTATTGGCAAATTCAACAACAATTTTTTCGTTTTGGCTAAAGTCTTTTTGTGCTTCATCCATGTTTTTTTCAAATTGCTGCAAATCGCCTATTTCAAAGTAATAATGTGGTCCTTTTTCGCCAAAGCTTCCTTGACCTTTTACAGCTTTATATTTAGTGTTAGAAAGTGCGCTTTCTTTTATAAAAACTTCCGCTCGTTCTTTATTTACCACCACAATTTTTTCTACATCGTGGGTTAAAATCATGTTGTTTCTTACTGTTAGCCAATCGGTTTTTTTAGCAAAATCTTTTGGCAAGAAAAACAAGCCAAGCATTACAAGTGCTATAATTGCGTATATCCAATAAAAATTGAATTTAGGCAAATTACTGTTTTTGCGAGGATTTGGATTGTTTTCGTTTTGAGGTTTTAAATCGTTTGAATTGATATCGGCCATTTAAGGTATTTTTTATTTATGATTAATTTTTATATTTTTTCAAAACTACAAATAGTTTTGAGCTAGCAAAATGTATTTTAAACTGATTGTAATTTTGTTTTTGGGTAAAACCAAGCCTTTTCTATGTCAATTATCCATTCAGCATCAAACTGCGATTTTACACTTACTTGATTATTGAATGCCTTTGCCTCTATGCTTAGTTCATTGTTCTCTATTCGTTTAAGTGCTTCTATTTTTGAGTAAATTTGAATATTTTGATTTTCTAATATTTGAACTTTTAGTCTGTCAAAAAGATTTAAACCTGTAGATTGTTCTATTTCTTTAACCAATTTAACCGATTTGTCAATTCCACAACCACTAATTTCGTTAAAGCCTTCATCTACCATAAAAACTAAAAAACAATTATACAAAACTGCAAACTCTGCTTTTAACTGATTTTGATGAGCGGTCCAATTTTGAATAAACGGAACTGCCATTTGATGGATGGTTTCTAATTGCGATTCATTGATAATTTTATCGCTAGCATAAATCCAAACTTTGGCGTTTGGTGGCATTTGGCTAAAAGGAATGGTCATTTAACAAATATTTGTGAAACAAACTTAACAAAAATCAAACCAATGTCAGTATGGCTGAAAAAAAATCATGCTATTAAAACAAAAAAAGCGAAAATTTTTAGTTTTCGCTTTTCTATTGTATTGATTATAAGTTATTTTATTACTCCTAATTCTTTGCCAACTTTGGTAAATGCGGCAATGGCTTTGTCTAAATGAACTCTGTCATGTCCTGCCGAAATTTGAACCCTAATACGCGCTTGTCCTTTTGGAACTACCGGATAGTAAAAGCCAATCACATAAATTCCTTCTTCTAACAAACGTGCAGCAAAGTCTTGCGAAAGTTTCGCATCGTAAAGCATTACTGGAACAATGGCATGTTCGCCAGGTTTTACATCAAATCCAGCTTCTTCAATTTTGGTTCTAAAGTATTTGGTATTTTCCCATAATTTGTCACGTAATTCGGTAGTTTCGGTTAACATATCCAATACCGCAATACTTGCACCAACAATGCTTGGAGCCAATGTATTACTGAATAAATAGGGGCGAGAGCGTTGACGTAACATGTCAATGATTTCTTTTCTGCCGCTTGTAAATCCGCCACTTGCACCGCCTAAAGCTTTGCCTAATGTACCTGTTATAATATCAATTTTACCTAATACGCCACAATGTTCATGAGTTCCTCTTCCGGTTTTGCCCATAAATCCACTTGAGTGGCACTCATCAATCATAATCAATGCTTCGTATTTATCGGCTAATTCAACTATTTTATCTAGCTGCGCAATGGTTCCGTCCATACTAAATACTGAATCGGTAACAATAATGCGGTTTCTGCAATGAGCAGTAGCTTGTAATTTAGCTTCTAAATCGGCCATATTATTATGCTCATATCTGTGGCGTTCTGCTTTGCATAAACGTACACCATCTATAATACTTGCATGGTTTAAAGCATCGCTAATAATAGCATCTTGTTCATTGAATAATGGTTCAAAAACACCACCATTTGCATCAAAGGCTGCGGCATATAAAATGGTATCTTCTGTTCCTAAAAATTCAGATATTTTAGCTTCTAAAGATTTATGAATATCTTGTGTACCACATATAAAACGCACACTACTTAACCCAAAACCATGCGAATCGATAGTAGCTTTAGCGGCTTCTAAAACCTTAGGATGGCTTGATAAACCTAAGTAATTATTGGCACAAAAGTTTAACACTTCGGCTCCAGTACTTACTTTAATTTCGGCAGCTTGCGGACTGGTAATAATGCGTTCGCGTTTAAATAAACCTGCTTCTTCTATTTCCTTTAACTCGGCTTGTAAAATGGGTTGTAATGTTTTGTACATGGTTTTTAAAATTTTTATGCGAATTAAATACAAATACCATTTACATGGTAATGTTTAATTTTTATCAGATTATGTAATAGGATAAAATTACGTTCCACATGTTTATTTTATTTTGATTATAAAAATTCCTGAATCAGGTACATAAATTCTTTTTGGTGAATTGTAAGACCAAGCATTGTAGTATTCTCCAACTATGCTATCATTGGTTAAACTAATAGCATTTTTTATTTTAATTGTATTATATGGATTTTCAATACCACTAGTAATCATTGGACTGATTTTCAATTTGTTTGAGCCATAAAATGTTTGAATTGAGTCTATTCTAAAATTTTGATCATTTATTGTAAAAAAATCAGTATAAATTTTAACAAAATTATTTTCCAAAATTTCAATATTATTTATACTATTTGAGAATGAGTATTTGTAAACTAAACAAGTTTCACCATTTTTTAGTTCATGATATTCGTTAATAGTTTCATGCGCTTTTTCCTTAGCGCATGAAAAGAGTAATAATAAAATAGGAAACAGTAGTTTATTCATGTTTTACGGATTTATTTTTATTACAATTATTCCTGAATCAGGTACATAATCAAATCTTCCTGCTCTAGCATTGGTGTTATAGTATTCTGCTACTATACTGTCACTTGTAATGCTTCTGCCATTTCTAAAACTCATTTCAAATAATTTGCTCCATTCATCAGATTGGTCATAATATTTATATTTTGACATGATTAATTTGTCAGAACCGTCAACCAATAAAATGGAGTCAATTGTATATTCTTTGGTTGTGTTAATTAGTTTATAATGATTTTTACCTACTTTTATTAATTCATCATATCCTTCAGAATTGGGAACTGCAAAGTATGATAATCTATACAATCTGCATTTACTCCCTTCTATTAGTTCATGGTAAGTACCATTGTTAACAATGTTTTTGTTTTCCTTGGTACAAGCAAGAAATAACAATAAAATAGCAATTAGCTGTTTGTTCATACCTTATGGATTTATTTTTATTGTCGCTATTCCTGAGTCAGGCCAAGTGGTGCTTGTAGAACCGTTCAGGTCATGAGTGTCGTAATATTCAGCCACAAAGCTATCATTGTAATGCTAATTTCATTTCTAAATTTCATTTCAAAAAGTTTACCCCATTCATCCTCTTGATTAAAAAATTTATATTTAGATAAGTAAATTTTATTCGAATTTTCAAATATTTGTATAGTGTCAATTGTATAAAAAGAGTTGTAACCGAATATTTTATATAACGCTTTGTCGAGTTTTGCCATCGAATCTATATTTATATTTTGAGGACTTCTTCCATTGTAAGAAAATAATGTAAAATCAATATTATGACCAATTTTTAATTCATGATAACTTCCTCCATTTACCTCTTTATGCTCTTCTTTTGAGCAAGAAAATTGAATAATAATTAGGATTAAGTAAATTACTTTTTTCATTTGCATTCGAATTTAATAAATTTATTTTCAAATTGTATCTTTTTACATTGTTTCATTTTAAGAAAAAACTTAGTAGTTTTATTTTAGATTTGCCTTAATAAACTTTTTTCATGCGTTATATCTATCTATTTGTTTTTATTTTTTTGGTTGGCAATATTTTTTGCCAGAATGCTACAAATGAAGCTGATAGTTTAATAGATGCAGCCAATAAACTAGGTACGCAAAATATAATTAAAGCACTTGAATTAAGTAAAAGGGCAGTTACCTTAACCGAAAATTCCAACAATATTCCATTAAAAGTTAAAGCATACAGAACTTTAGGAGCTTATTACTACTTATCGGCTAATTTTGGTTTAGCTATAGCTAATTATCAAAAGGCATTAGATTTAACTACTGAAAACAATAAAGCCAAAGCACAAATTTACTACGCACTTGCCGATTGTAATTATGCGCTTGGAAATTTACCCAATGCCATCAAATTAAGTTTAGAAGCACTAAAAATATTTGAAGCATTAAACTTGCCCAATGAATTGATAAATGTGTATGTACTCATATCAAGTATTTACGAAAGGCAAAATAGTTTTACCAAAGCCATTGAGTTTAATTTAAAAGCTGCTCAAATTTTCGAAAACAATAAAAATACTTTTAGAACTTTAACGGTATATGAAAATATTGGAAAAATTTATGCGTTGCAAAAAAAGTATAAATTATCGGAGGTGTATTATAACAAAGCTTTAAGCATTTATAAAAGCATTGGTAATAAAGCAGGAGAGGCCATTACTTATCAAAATATAGCCAAACTTTATTATGCGCAAATGGAATATAAACGTGCTTTGACATTTTACCAAATGTCGTATAATATTTCGAAGCAAGCCAACTCTGATGTATTGGAAACCAGTAATTTATTAGGATTAGGAAATACAGAGTTAATGCTTAATAACTATGGTGTTGCGGAGCAAAATTACAAGCAAGCATTGCAAAAAGCTAAGTTTTTAAACCAACGTTTTGAGTTAAAAGAAGCTTATGAAGGTTTGGCTATTATTTCAAAATCAAATAACCAAGGTTTTGCTTCTAAAACATTTTCATTGTTAAGTAATCAAATAAAAGATTCATTGTTTAACGATTCTATTTTAGCCAGTGTTACCAATACGCAATTGATTTACGATAAAGAAAAAGCGCAACAACAACTTAGCTTACTGAAACAAAATGAAGAGTTAAGTAAAGCACAATTGATAAAAGAAAAACAACTCAGAAATATGCTTTTAGCCATAGTTGGATTATTTGTGCTTTTGGCAATTGTATTTTTCTATTTTTTTATCAATAACAAACGTATTAGTAAATCATTGGCTAATCAAAATAAAACTTTAGAAACACAGACGGAAGAGCTAGGTAGATTGAACAATGTTAAAGACAGATTTTTTAGCATTATCAGTCATGATTTGCGCAATAATTTAACTACCATGAAATTGTATTTTGACTTGATGAGTAATAAAAAATATAAGCCAGAAAATATAGAAGAACTAACTAGGCAAATTGCGTCATCGGTTGAAAATAATATAGATTTATTGGAAAATTTGTTGGTATGGGCTGCTGCGCAAATAAAAGGCATGCCATTGGTTTTTGAACCTTTAAATGTAGTAAAGTTGGTTGATAAAAATATTGCTTTAGCAGCCAGTTTAGCTCATCAAAAAAATATTAATTTGGTAAACTTATGTAATGCAGAAGATGTAATTTTTGCAGATAGCAATACCATTAATTTAGTGCTGCGCAATTTGATTGTAAATGCCATTAAATTTACCAACGATGGAGGTGAGGTAAGTATAGCAAGTGTTACTGAAAATGGTATTACCAAAGTATCGGTTATTGATAACGGAATTGGTATCGATAAAGATAAATTAAGTAAACTTTTTACCCAACATAAAAACCCAAGTACACAAGGTACTGCCAACGAAAAAGGAACAGGTTTGGGTTTAATGCTTTGCCATGATTTTATCAAACAAAATAAAGGAACTATTTATGCTGAAAGCGAAAAAGGACAAGGAACAGTTTTTACTTTTGAGTTACCTATTATATAGTTGATAGTTGTTGGTTGATAGTTGATAGACCATAGAAAAATGTTACCTGAAAACAATAGTCATAATTGATATTTTAATCCTAAAGTATTTATTTTCTAAAAATAAATTTGTAATTGTGAAATAGAATAAATTATCATTGCAGCGCAATAAAACAAAAATGAATTTAACAATAACTATGTGTATGATGTATATGTGTTCTCCTGCTAAGGGGCCTTATGCTTGTATGCCATAGTTTGTAAAAAAAACTTATATAAAGTAAAGCCTCTTAGATGATTTCTAAGGGGCTTTTTTTATACAAAAAAATCAACTAAAAGATATGGTAAAAATTAAGTTAGTAAGAAAACAAAGTGACTATGGTTTTGATGCTATTGATAGCAATAACATCCTAGTTAAAACCGACTCGAATTTAGAAAATGGCGGTCAAAATTATGGAGCCAGACCCATGCAATTACTGTTGACTGCATTAGGCTCATGCAGTGCCATTGATATAGTGAGCATTTTGAAAAAACAACGACAAGTGATTGATGATTTTACCATTGAAATTAATGGTGAACGAGAAAAAAATGTAGAGCCTGCTTTGTGGGAAATTATTCATGTTCAGTATAATTTAGAAGGAAATATTGAAATAGATAAAGCACAAAAAGCATGTATATTGTCAATTGATAAATATTGCTCAGTGGCTGAAACACTAAGAAGAGCAGGCGCAAGAATAACCTGGGAAGTAACGGTAAATAATAATTTAGAAATATAGAAATGACATACCATCCAATAACGAAAGCCATTCGTTTGCAAAATGAACGTAGTAATGAAATGGAGCATTCGGTTCCATTGTTTTTAACCAGTAGTTTTTGTTTTGATACTGCTGACGAAATGCGAGCTGCATTTGCTGATGAATCAGACGATAATATTTATAGCAGATTCAGTAATCCTAATGCACAAGAATTTGTAAATAAAATGTGCGCCTTAGAAGGTGCAGAAGCAGGTTACGCTACAGCATCAGGCATGAGTGCTATTTATGCATCATTCATTGCACTTTTAAAATCAGGTGATCATATTGTGGCGTGCCGAGCTGTATTTGGCAGCACGCATACTTTGTTCACAAAATATTTTCCAAGTTATAATATCAATGTAACTTATATTGATGCCAATAAACCTGAACTTTGGGAACAAGCCATTCAGTCCAATACTAAAATGATTTATGTAGAAACGCCAACCAACCCTGGCCTTGACATTATTGATTTAAAATTGATTGGTGACTTAGCTAAAAAGCATAATCTTATTTTAAGTGTAGATAATTGTTTTGCAACGCCAATTGGTCAGAGGCCTATAGAGTTTGGAGCAGATTTGGTTATACATTCAGCCACCAAATGGATTGATGGACAAGGGAGAGTTTTAGGAGGAATTATTTTAGGTAAAAAGGAATTGATTCATCAGATTTATTTATTTTGCAGAAACAGTGGCCCTTCCATTTCTCCATTCAATGCTTGGGTGCTTAGTAAAAGTTTGGAAACTCTTGATGTGCGTATGGAAAGACATACCAATAATGCATTAACCTTGGCTAAATGTTTCGAAAATCATAATGCCATTAAGTGGTTAAAATATCCGTTTTTACCTAGCCATCCTCAATATAAAATTGCAAAGAAACAAATGTATAATGGAGGTGGAATTGTTTGCTTTGAATTAAAAGGTGGATTGCCAAGTGGCATCAAATTTTTAGATAGTTTAAAAATGTTAACGCTTACATCAAACCTTGGAGATACACGCAGCATTGCTTCTCACCCAAGTAGTACCACGCATTCAAAATTGAGTGAAGAAGAAAGATTGGCAGTAAATATTACACCTGGTTTGATTAGAATTTCGGTTGGGTTAGAACATAGAAACGATATTATTGGAGATATAGAACAAGCTTTGAATGTCTTGTAAAATAAGGTATCTCCAAAATTTATAAAAAATAAATTTGCATTTATAAATTAAATAATTTTATCATTGCAGTAACAAAAAACCAAAATGAATTTAAACCAAACTATGTATATGATGTGTATGTGTTCTCATAACTTGAGGCGCTTTACTGCTATGCAATAGTTTTAACATAACTTATAAATAGTAAAGCCTCTCAAGTAAAATTTGAGAGGCTTTTTTTATGCATTTTTCAAAATAAATATAATCAAAAAAATAAATGAACTTTAACAAAACAAATATGTACTCAGCTTTAAATAATCATATGCAAATGATGTGTATGTGCTGCTACATGCTACTTTTTGCGAGAGGAAATTTGTGTTTTAAGTAAAGTATTACTTAACAATTATTACAAAAAAGCCTTCTCGTAACTGTATGAGAAGGCTTTTTTTATGCCTTAAATCAAATCAATAAAATTTCAATTAATAAAAACAAAAAACAATCATGACAACAAAAAACTTAAAATTTGAAACATTACAATTACATGCAGGACAAGAGGTAGATTCAGCAACTAATTCGCGCGCAGTGCCTATTTACCAAACAGCTTCTTATGTTTTTAACGATACTGCACATGCCGCTAATTTGTTTGGGTTAAAAGAATTTGGTAATATTTATACCCGATTAATGAACCCAACTACCGATGTGTTTGAAAAACGCATTGCGGCTTTAGAAGGTGGTGTTGCGGCATTGGCTGTGGGTTCAGGACAAGCAGCACAGTTTATTGCCTTGAATAATATTTTACAGGCAGGCGATAATTTTATCAGTACTTCATTTTTGTATGGTGGAACTTATAACCAGTTTAAAGTAGCATTTAAGCGTTTAGGCATTGAAGTAAGGTTTGCCGATGATGATAATATTCAAAGTTGTGAAGAATTGATTGACAATAAAACCAAGGCAATTTACCTAGAAACAATTGGTAACCCTGCTTTAAATGTTCCCGATTTTGAAGCCATTGCTGCCATTGCTAAAAGTAATAATATTCCATTAATTGTTGATAATACTTTTGGTGCTGGTGGTTACTTATTTCAACCAATTAAACATGGAGCTAATGTAGTGGTAGAAAGTGCCACCAAATGGATTGGAGGACATGGAACAAGTATAGGCGGGGTAATTATTGATGCAGGTAATTTTGATTGGGGTAATGGTAAATTCCCGCAGTTTACCGAACCTAGCGAAGGTTATCATGGTTTAAAATTTTGGGATGTTTTTGGTGAAGGAAATCCTTTGGGTTTACCAAATATAGCTTTTGCCATAAGAGCTCGTGTGGAAGGATTACGTGATTTTGGTCCAGCCTTAAGTCCGTTTAATTCTTTCTTGCTTTTACAAGGGCTCGAAACTTTATCATTACGAGTAGAACGACATGTTCAAAATGCACTTAAACTAGCCACTTGGCTTGAAAATAATAAGCAAGTGGCGTCAGTAAATTATCCTGGTTTGGCTTCAAGTAAATATAATGAGTTAGCCAAAAAATATTTTGTAAATGGTTTTGGCGGTGTATTAAGTTTTGAAATTAAAGGAGGTAAAGAACAAGCCAAAGCGTTTATTGAAAACTTAAAATTGGCTAGTCATTTAGCCAACGTTGGCGATGCAAAAACATTGATTATTCACCCTTCTTCAACTACACATGAACAGCTAACCGAAAAGGAACAATTGTCGGCTGGAGTAAATCCTGCACAAATAAGAGTTTCAGTTGGTATAGAACATATTGACGATATCATAGCAGATTTTGATCAATCATTGCAAGCAGTATTTAAACCACAATCATTACAAGCTTAAACTTAATTTTCTAATCATTACCCAACCAATCCATTTAAACCAAAACCATGAGTTATATTTTTAATTACACCAAGTCGTTTCAGTTAGAGTCTGGTAAAATATTACCCAACTTTCATTTAAGTTATCAAACTTTTGGTAAACTAAATGCGGATAAAAGCAATGTAGTATGGGTTTTTCATGCCTTAACTGCCAATGCTAATCCATTAGAATGGTGGGATGGTTTGGTTGGGTACCATAAAGTTTTTGATGTTGAAAAATACTTTATTATATGTGTCAATGTGCCCGGTTCGTGCTATGGAAGCATCAGTCCTTTGAGCATTAATACTGAAACTGGGAAGCCTTACTACCACGATTTTCCAATCATTACCATTCGAGACATGATTAAAATGTTTGCCTTGTTGCAAAAGCGATTTGGTATTGAAAAAATTCATATTGGCATTGGTGGTTCAATGGGAGGGATGCAGTTATTAGAATGGAGTATTGAAGCGCCAAATTTATTTGAACATATTATTTTATTGGCTACTAATGCTGTTCATTCTTCATGGGGAATTGCCTTTAACCAAAGCCAACGCATGGCTATTGAAACTGATGTTACTTGGGCTGAAAAACATGATCAAGCAGGTTTAAGAGGCTTGGCTGTTGCAAGGTCAATTGCTTTGCTTTCTTACAGAAATTATGAGCCTTATAATTTAACACAACGCGAAACTGATTATAATAAAATTGATGATTATAAAGCTAGCTCTTATCAAAACTATCAAGGTAAAAAATTGGCGTTAAGGTTTAATGCATTTTCCTATTATTCATTAACCAAAAGTATGGACTCACACCATGTTGGGCGTGGTAGAAAATCAATTGCCAATGCGTTGAAAACCATAGAAGCTAAAGCTTTAATTATTGGGATTAAATCAGATTTATTGTTCCCAATTGAAGAACAAAGGTTATTAGCAGCCAAAATCAAAAATGCCAGCTTTGCTTGTATAGATTCCATTTATGGACATGATGGTTTTTTAATTGAAAACGAAAAGATAGAACGCATCATCAGGGCGTTTTTATGTAAACAAAAAATAATAAGTAATTGTATAAAAAATAATTTAACAGTAGTACTAAATAACAATTAAAATGATAACAGAAACAGAATTAAATATTGGTCTATTTGGCTATGGAGTGGTGGGTAAGGGTTTTTATAATTTAATACAATTACACCCTGAATTAGCCATTAATACCCAGCAAATAGTAGTTAAGCATGAAGCAAATCATCTGTTAGATGAAAATCAAAATTTATCTTATGAGGCTAATATAATTTTAGCGGATACTAATTTAAAAACAGTAGTAGAAGTTATAAATAATAACAATGATGCGTTAGCTATAGCCAAAAAAGTTTTGGGCGATGGCAATACTTTAGTAACAGCTAATAAACGCATGTTGGCCGAAAATTTTGAAGAACTTTATGCCTTGCTTAAATCCAATGGTGGCAAACTTTTTTATGAAGCTTCATCGGCTGCAAGCATTCCAATTATTAAAATTTTGGATGAATATTTTGCTAATGAAAATATTCATTCGGTAGAGGGAATTTTGAATGGAACAAGTAATTATATTTTATCAGGTATTTTCAATCAAAACTTAAATTACAATCAAGCATTGAAACAAGCACAAGAACTTGGCTTTGCGGAGTCAGACCCAACTTTAGATGTAGAAGGCCTTGATGCCTTAAATAAATTAGTAATTATTAACGCCCACGCTTTTGGTGTTATAGTTAAACCAACCGATGTGTTTAATTACGGAATTACTCGTATTGGTAATGATGATATTCTATACGCTAAAAACAATGGATTTATTATAAAACTAGTTGCACATGCATCAGTAAATATTCAGGGTAAATTATTACTTTATGTAGCTCCGCAATTTGTAAAAAGTAGTGAGCAATTGTACCATGTAAATGCTGAAAATAATGGGGTAGTGGTGAATGCTGAATTTAGTGGAGAACAATTTTATTATGGCAAAGGTGCAGGCAGTAAACCAACTGGAGCAGCAGTGCTAGCCGATGTTATTTCGTCTAAAAAAAGTAATGGATATGGTTATACCAAATTGCGAAAGCAAAACTTTATTAAGTATGATATTTTCCAACAAGTAAAAGTATATGTTAGATATAATAAAAACATTGATATTGATTTACTTGAGTTGGATATTGAAGAAAATTTATCATTTGAAAATAGCCGTGCTGTTAAAGGAAAAATCTATTTGAATAAGTTATATGAATACAAAAATTGGCTAGAAAGCAATGATATTTCAGTGATTATCTTTTCTTAAATTGAGTCTTTTTACCATCAAACTTTTTATAAATGGCAATATAGCCTGACGAATTTTAGCATTAAACTTTCAAAAATTGTATGTTTGTTTTTTATAACAAATCAAATTGAAAAGTATAATATATAAAATGCTCTTAATGGGCTTATTGTTAAGTGGCTTAAGTACTTTTGCTCAAACCGGTAATTTAACCGAAGAGCAAAGAATGGCCTTTGATAAGGTTTATTTTAGGGCCATGAAGGAAAAAATGCAAGGCAATTTAAATGAAGCCGACCTTGCCTTTAGAGAAGCTATTATTTTAGATAAAGAAAATGCCAATGTGTTTTACCAAATAGCTGAAATTAACTATTTAAAAAAGAATGTGAAAGAGGCTGTGCGATTTGCTCAAGTGGCAGTTCAGCTTAACCCTAAAAATATTTGGTATAATAATTTGTTAGCCGATTTATTTAAATCGAATCGCGAATATGAAAAATCGGCTAATTTGTATTTACAAATGTACGATAATTTGAAGCCTGAATTGAACTATTTATACGAAGCTGCTTCTAACTTTTTTTACGCAGGTAAATACAAAAAATCAATAAAAATATTAGATAAAGTTGAAAAATTAATCGGCCCAAAAGAGGAAGTAATTATTAAAAAGGAACAAGTTTTTTTACAAAGTAATAAAATTAATAAAGCCATAAAGGAAGTAGAACGTTTAAACAAATTATATCCTGATATTAAATATAAAGGCATGTTGGCCGATTTGTATTTGAGTAAAAAAGATGACAAAAAGGCAATAGCAATTTACAACGAAATTTTAAAAGAAGACCCAAATAACGGTTATGCTAGCATAGCCTTATGCGATTATTATAAATCACAAGGTAAACACGATTTGGCTTACACTTATCTTAAAAAAGCCATTGGCTCGCAGGATATGGAGGCGAAATTTAAAATTCAAATTTTGGTATCGTTTATTACTCCAATTGCCGAAGGTGAAAAAAGGAAACAAGCTTATGAGTTAATTGATATTTTTAAACAAGCCAATAAAGGTGAAGCAAGTGCATCAATGCTTAAAGCTGATTTGTTGTTACAAGATAAAAAATATGCCGAAGCTAGAGAAGAATATTTGCTTGCTGCTAAGTTTGAAGGTGGTAATTACCAAGTTTGGCAACAGATTTTATACTGCGATCAAGAGTTGAGTAACAATGAGTTTTTATTAGCCGATTGCGAAGAAGCCTTATCTAATTTTCCAACGGAACCATTATTTTATAACTCCAAAGCTTATGCTTGTTTGCAGTTTAAAAAATACGATATGGCTATAGATGCTGCTTTAAAAGGAGTAGAATTTGTGGTTGAAAATGATGAACTTAAAATTCAACTTTTAAGTATTGCAGGCGATGCTGCTCATTATGCTAAAAAGCCACATTTAGTGGACTCCATTTATGAACAAGCATTATTGTTAAATCCTGAAAACGCTTATGCGCTTAACAACTATGCTTACTTTTTAAGTTTACGTAAAGAAAACTTGGATAAAGCAGATAGTATGAGTTTTTTAAGTTTACAAATTGAACCTAATAGTGCAAGTTATTTAGATACTTATGGTTGGATTTTATACCAGAAAAAAGAATACGAAAAAGCCAAAAGTTATATTGAACAATCGCTAAAACTTTCGCCCAATAGCGGTGAAGTTTTAGAACATTATGGCGATATTTTATACAAACTTGGCGAAAAAGAAGAAGCTATTAAATATTGGAATAAAGCCAAGACCAATAACTCAACTGGTGAGTTTTTAGATGAAAAAATAAAGCAAGGAAAATTGGTGGAGTAAAATTTATCTTATTACCAATGCCACCGCTTTAAGAGATGGCATTGATGATACTTTATACCTTTTCAAACACCTGAAAACTGTAATCAAATTTATTCTTTTCGTCAGCTAAGTGCTTTTCGTTATTGGTTAATTGCCAACTTGTTTCATCTAATTTTGGAAAAAAGGCATCAGCATTAAACGTGTGGTGAATGCGTGTTAAATAAACGGCATTGGTTAAAGCTAAACTTTGTTTGTAAATGCTATCGCCACCAATTATAAATAACTCAGTTTCGTTTAGCGATTTTGCAAAATCAATTCCTGCTTCAATACTATTAAACACATGGCAACCCTCAATAGAATTGGTGTTTCGGCTAATAATAATATTGGTTCTGTTTGGCAATGGTTTACCAATGCTATCGTAAGTTTTACGGCCCATTAGTATGGCATGGCCTGTAGTTAAGTTTCTAAAATATTTTAAATCGGCAGGCAAATGGCAAAGCAATTCATTATTTACCCCAATTCCATTTTGCTCATCGGCTGCTACAATCATCGAAATTTTCATGGGGTAAAGGTAACTTTCTTTTTAAATTCCTAAAACTGCTTTTAGTTTGGGATAACCTGTTTTGCTCAAAGGAATTTTGGTTCCATTTTTTAAAATGGCTACCATGGTTTCTTTATCGTTGGCCTCCATTTTATTAATTTGATTTACCTGAATAATAAACGAGCGATGCACTCTTACAAACTGCTTAGGGTTAAAAGCTTGCTCAAAATAGCTCATGGTTTTTTTCTTTACAAATACATTTTCGGCAGTATGAATTTTTACATAATCGTCATAAGCTTCTAAGTATAAAATATCTACAGTTTGTATTATTTTTATATTGCCTTGGTGCTTTACCACCACACGTGTTTCTAGCTCATTATTGCTCGTATTTAGCAGTGGTTCCGAATTGTTTACAGACAATGTTTTATCATTATTTGCCAAACACTTTTGCATGGCTTTATCAAACCTTTCTTGGCTAAATGGTTTTAACAAATAGTCTATGGCATTTTGGTCAAATGCTTTTAAAGCGTATTCATCAAAAGCAGTCGTAAAAATAACTTTTGGCTTATTTTCAATTAATTCTAACATTTCAAACCCTGTAATTTTAGGCATTTGAATATCTAAAAAAATCAAATCAGGCTGGTATTGCATAATGGCTTTTACGCCCTCAAAACCATCGTTACACCTAGCCACAATTTCAATATTTGGGTAAAACGATAAGTAATGAACCACAATACTTTGCGCCAAAGGCTCATCGTCAATTATTATTACTTTCATGGCTTACAGTTTGAGGAATTAATATTTGGGTAGTAAAGGTATTTTGTAAAGTGTTTACTTTTAGTAAATCGTGCCTAGCGTAGAGTAAATACAGCCTTCGGGCAATGGAGTTTAAACCAAAACCAGCGCCTTTATTTTGTGTGGTAGCTTCTTGGTCAAAAGGATTGGTTACTTCAATTAACAGCATTTCATGAAATTTTTTACTGCTAATACTTATAGTAATTTTATCGGTAGTGCCATACAATCCAAATTTTATGGCATTTTCTACAATTGGCTGTAATAATAACGAAGGTAATAGCATTTCTTTGGTACTTTCATCAATTTTGTAATCAATTAAAAGCCTATGTTCAAACCTTACCATTTCAATGTTTAAGTATAGTTGCAAATGATTTATTTCCGATTGAAGTGAAACCAAAGCATTACTATCTTTTTTTAAGGTTCCTCTTAAAAAATCGGCCAACTCTTGAATCATTTTTTGAGCCAAATTGGGTTTAATAACCAATAAAGCACTTATAGAGTTTAAACTATTAAATAAAAAATGCGGTTGAATTTGTTGACGTAAATTCAATAATTCGGCTTCTTTTAAAAGCTTTTCATTTTCTGTTATTTGGGCTTGTTCGGCTTGTTTGTTACTTTTATAATTCCATATAAAACTAACTAGGCCAGCACTGTTAATGAGCAAAAAGTTAAATACCAAACGCAGCTTATAACTTTGGCTAACAAAAAGGTCGTAATTAACATCATTAACAGCCAACGAAATACAAGTTTTTTGTAAGTAATAAGAGCCAAAAACACCTGCACCTAAAATGGCAATTGGTTTTACAAAGTGAAAAGCTTGTAGGTGAATATTTTTTGAAATATAAAACAGCGCAAAACTGATAACAGTAATAATGGTATTACTAATTACTGAATCGTAAAGCGCTTTAAAAAAATCGTTGTTAAACTCAATAATTATCCAAAATTGAACTGCACTAAATAGTAAGTTCCAAAAGGTAAATACAAGTACTATACGAAGGTAATTATTCAAATTTTTAAGTAAATTTTTTATACCAAAATGGTTTCAGCTATTAAATTATTCGCAGTATGAACCACATAACTTTCGTAAGCATTGTTGGGCTCGTTTTCGCGCGTATGCGAGTAAAGTTCCATGCCGTCTTTTAAATCTTCCAAAGCTTTAATTTCCATTACATCTACAAATTTCCACGAAACAGATGTAATGCTTTCTAACATAAAATTTTCTTCTTCTTTTATGCCTAAAATTTTGGCTTTCATTAAAGCTTCGTGCCTGTTATTGGCCATTATCACTCTTAATTGATCATCGTAATGAAAACAATCGTTAGCCGATGAAATACTGAATACTAATTTTGCTAAGAATACCATTTTTACTTAACTTTTTATATTTTTACTTAAAACGATTTTATATCAATTCCACCCAATATACTTGTACCACGTATAATAAGTGTTTTACCTTCGGCAATATTTAATGCTGATAGATTTTTACGTTTATCTTCCACACCTCCTAATACCGATGTTATTTCCGATTTTAGTTCCCAATGGGCAGGGATAATTAATTTTGTTCCACCAAATACTTGAGTAATATCTATCATCACAATGCCATCAATATCGGCTTGCGATAAGTCAATTTCTACTCCACCAAACACGTTAAAAATTTGCCCACCTTTAAAGTTTTTACTCAATATGCTTTTTTTTACTCCTCCCAATATGGTGGTTGTATCCATTATATCATCATTGCTATTGGTATCGCTATTTAATGTATTAAAGCTTTGTTCCCACTTTTTTTTTTTGAATGGAGAAATTATCATGGCAGCGGCAATAATTAGTATCAATGTTGGCCAAAAGAAGCGTTTTAATTCAATACCAATCATCCAATCGTCTAATAAGAAAAACACCCCAATAAATACGGGTACTAACCAACCATTGCGTTTAAACGAGTGTTTGGCACCAATAAAAAATCCTAAAACAATTAAGAACATTTCCCATCTAAATAACCAATATGGAAACTCAACTCCTAATTGCTTTGCAAACAATATTATTCCAACTATAAAAAGCACAATTCCAGCCATTACTCTTCCGTTGGTGCTTGAATTATTGAATCGTCTATCTTTAAAATCTTCCATTTTTTGTAATAATTATGCTACAAATGTAAAAACTATCAGTTACCATAAAACAGCATTTAGGTATAACGGTAAAAAAAGTAGGTGAACTGTATAAAAAAGTAGGTGAACCATAAAAAGTCAATACCTGAAATGTTTTCTTGTTATAAAAAATTTGGGCATTACCCGCCACAGCCCGCAAACCCAAACAAGGCAGGTCGGGTCTTTGTTCCAATCTTTTATCCTCTGCAAAGGCTTGGCTATAAAAGGATTTACACGCCAGCCCCTAATGCAAATGCACGTTTAAAATTCAAAATTTTGGTACTTAGCTTAAATTGGTTTATTTTGTCAGTAAAAATAATAAACCTGAATGAAAGTTAACTTTGACTGTAACTTGTGTGGATGTAAAGAAGGAAATACCATTCCTTTTAGATATGCTTTTAAAGATCGTTTTTTATGGGGTGTTAAATGTGCTAATTGTGAGCTAGTTTCTATTTGGCCTCGCCCCAGCGATGATGAAATTGTAGAAATGTATGCGTCTGATTATTTTACAGGAAACGATAAAGAAACGCATCACATGGAAGTGGCTTATGTTGATTTACTGTCGGCTGGCGATTATGCCGATGGCGTTCAACACATGAAAAAATATTGTCAAACAGGAAATGTTTTAGATGTAGGTTGTGCAACAGGTAATTTTTTGTATGCTTTAAAAAAAGAGGGTTACAACGTAAAAGGAATTGAACTTTCGAGCTTTGCGGCCGAATTTGGACGCAAAAATTTTGGCATTGATATTATTAATAAGCCTTATGATTTTAGTTTATTGAATAATGAATTACCCGAAAATTATTTTGATGTGGTATTAATGGGCGATGTGTTAGAACATTTTACCAATCCAACTGAAGCCATGCAATTAACCTATAAAATTTTAAAGCCTGGAGGAGTGGCATTAATTCAACTTCCAGGAACGTTAAACTTAATATCGAGTAAACTAGGTTTTATGGTTTATAAATTAATTGGTTCACAAAAAACCATGCGCATTCCTCCATTTCATTTAACTGAATTTAGCGCAAAAACAGCTAGGCGCATGTTTGCTGAATGTGGGTTTAGCAAAACCATTATTACCGAAGAAGTGAAGCATCCAAGCACCATTCCTTTGCGAGGATCATTTATAGAAAATACAGTTAAATATGTTTTTCAGCACATAAATTATTATTTAACCAAATGGTTTGGAGTAGCGGGAGATAGAATAATTATTGAAACTTATAAATGAAAGTAAAGCCAGTCGTTTAGATTGGCTTTTTTATGAATTGTATCTAGGGTTATAAACTTATCAGATGAACCAACATAAAAACGATTAAGTTTTTTTGAAAAAAGTTTGTCAGCAATTTCAGGATACTTCAAAAAGTTACGGATATAGTTAGCCGATTTCATATTCTTGATGTGCTTTTCAATTTGATAAGCTTGGGTAGTATTGCAAAAAAAAGCCTCACATTTCTGTGAGGCTTTTAACCTTTTTTGCTCCCCGGGCTGGGCTCGAACCAGCGACCCCATGATTAACAGTCATGTGCTCTAACCAACTGAGCTACCAAGGAGTTTGACATGTTATTTTGCGTTATCGTTAACTCTCTAACGCGGTGCAATGATAGGAAATGTAAATTAATTATGCAATATTTGTAGCGAAAAAAAACAAAAAAAATATTTAATTAATTATTTATGAGTTTATTAGTTGTTGGATCGGTAGCCTTTGATGCCATCGAAACCCCCTTTGGAAAGACAGATAAGATAGTTGGAGGTGCTGCTTCTTACATTGCTTTATGTTCTTCTTACTTTACTAAAAGTGTAAATTTAGTTGCAGTTGTTGGCGATGATTTTCCAAATGAGTTTGTTAGTCATTTAAATAAAAATGGCGTAAATACTGAAGGATTGCAAGTTAAAGCTGGCGAAAAGTCGTTTTTTTGGAGTGGAAAATACCATAACGATATGAATAGCAGAGATACTTTAGTTACTGAACTAAATGTGTTAGCTGATTTCGATCCAATTATTCCTGCCTCTTACCAAAATTGTGAGTATTTGATGTTAGGTAACTTAACTCCCAAAATACAACAAACCGTTATTGAACGCTTAACAAATCGTCCAAAATTAATAGTAATGGATACCATGAATTTTTGGATGGAGATAGCCATGGATGATTTAAAGGAAACTTTAAAAATGGTAGATGTATTAACCATTAACGATGAAGAAGCTCGTCAACTTTCAGGCGAATATTCTTTAGTTAAGGCTGCTGCCAAAATTCAAACCATGGGTCCTAAATATTTAATTATTAAAAAAGGTGAACATGGTGCATTGTTATTCCACGGTAAAGATATGTTTTATGCGCCTGCATTACCTTTAGAAGAGGTATTTGACCCAACTGGTGCTGGTGATACTTTTGCGGGCGGTTTTATTGGCTATTTAGCTAAAACTGGTGATTTAAGTTTTGACAACATGAAAAATGCCGTAATTTATGGTTCAGCAATGGCAAGTTTCTGCGTTGAACGTTTTGGAACAGAAAGATTGGTAGATTTAACCGAAGCTGAGTTAAATGCACGTATTGCTGAGTTTAAAAAACTTTCGAGTTTTAACGTGTAACATTTTACATACGTAAACAGATAAAAGGCCGACTCATTTTAATAAGTCGGCCTTTTTATTTGCATTTATATAATTGCTAATTTTACTTTAGCCTGTTTTTTATTTAATAATTTTAAATTCTACCCTGCGGTTTCTAGCTCTACCTTCAGCAGTTTTATTATTAGCTACTGGGTTTTTACTTCCAAAGCCTTTAGCTGTAAGTCTTGCTTTTGCAACGCCTTTACTTACTAAAAATTCTTTTACAGCATTGGCTCTGCTTTGGCTAAGTTTAACATTACTTGCAGCATTTCCTACATTATCAGTAAATCCGTTAATGTTTAGCTTGTAATCAGTTTTTATATTTAAAAGTTCCGCAAGTTCTTCTAAACTTACCAATGAACTCTCTTTTATTTGTGATGTTCCAGTTTCGAATTCTAAATTACTAAATGCTTCGTTTAAAACTTTTTTCTCTTCTGGAGTTAAAATTACTTCGGTACTACCTTTCACTTCTTGAACAGGGCAACCTCTATTTCCTGCGGGGCCTGCTTCTTGTGGACAATTGTCTTCAAAATCGGTAATTCCATCTCCATCTGCATCTGGGCATCCTTCTAATTCTTTTATTCCTTTTGAGGTAGGACATTTATCTTTATTATCTACAATTCCATCTCCATCAGAATCAGGGCAGCCGTTATACATTTTTAAACCAGGAACTAATCTGCATGAATCTTGAAAATCTGCTACACCATCGCTATCAATATCTGGGCAGCCATCAAGTTCAGCTTTTCCATATTCGTCAGGGCAAACATCTTCAAGGTCAATAACTTTATCACCATCAGTATCAGGACAGCCTTGCATATCAACTCTTCCTGAATCTAATGGGCATTTATCATCTTTATCAGCCACTCCATCTTTATCAGAATCAGGGCAACCCATTAATTTTACTAATCCAGAATCGTTAATGCAACTGTCTTTAAAATCTGGTACACAGTCATTGTCTTTATCTGGGCAGCCAAATGCACATGGTTTTCCTGGTACATTTACACAGCTATCTTGTTTGTCGTTAATACCATCTTTGTCTTTATCAGGGCAACCATTTAATTCAATAGAGCCATAAACTTTTCTGCATTTATCTTTTTTGTTTATAACTCCATCTCCATCTCTATCATAATTTCTTCCAAAATTCCAGTTTATGCCTGTTCTAATATTTATAAATTTAGCTTCATCATATTGTGTTAAAGCTAAAAGATTATCGCTAAATAAGTAAGTTTGGAAAGGTCCAAGATTTAGAGAAAATCCTGCTCCAGCATTATTAAAAGTTTTGTTATAATAAGTACCACTCACTCTTAAATCTAATAACCACCAAAGTTTTTTTGTAAATGCCAAGCTCAATGCAGGGTTAAAATCACTTATGGCAAAGTTGTTAAATAATACTAAATCAAAAGTATTGTTATAATTTAAAGCATACTGACCTCCTAAATATAATTTGGCGTTGGTATAAGTGGTGTATGAATTGGTTGATTCTGTTGGCACAAATACCTTAGTTACAAGTGAATCTTGTAACTTTTTAAATTGGTCGTCATTAGCATTTAAATCTTTAATATATTGGCCTTTGTAGTTAAATTCTGTTTCAGGCATTTCGTAGGTTCTGTTATTTTTATTCCAATTGATATAGCCTAAATCAATTAAACTACCAGAAACCGACCAATGTTGGTTAAACTTATAATTTACTCCAATATCAATTCCCCAACCAGAACCAGCTATAGCTCCACGTTTTTGAAAAAAATTCAATAAGTCGTTTCCATTTGGACTATAACCAGATGGGGCTTTTTCATTGTTATTTATAGTTCTGTAAATTAATTCGGTAAAGTTATAATCACTTTGTCTTATATCGTCAACACCAGCAGTATTAGCTTTGAAACCAGCTTTTATATAAAGTGAGTCTTCGTTGGTCGAAAATTTTAAGGTGCTTTTATCTACATTTATATTATAAATACCTTGTAGGTATTTTAACCTAATACCTACACTTAGTTTTTTGTTTATTTCACGCGTGTAGCCAACATGAATAGCAGTATAAGCAGAAGTGTTCAAATCAATATTTCCTAAATCAATTTGACGGTTTAATGAGTTTTGGAAAAAAGTAGAACCTTGTGTTAAGCCCAATAAATCTTTTGGTGGGCTTCCAATCAAGTCTAAATTGATTTGATAACCTAAACTAAAATAGTTCTTCTTAATTGCAAATCCAATTAAAATGGGGTCAAATGTGTTAGAAAGACCCATATTCTTAAAAGATAAATTAGGGTCTCTAACTATACGCTTAAACGTACTATCAGGATTTTCGTTATTGTTAAAAATATCAGCTAAAGTTATATTAGGTGTCTGTAAGTTATTATAAGTTCCAAACAACCCTACCGATATATTGGCCTGTGGCCTAATACCGGGGTTCATTAAATTACTTTGAACCACATTCCTAAAATTATATAAGTTTAAATTAGTTTGAGCTCTATTATTTTGAATAAATATTATAAGTACACAAAATAGGGTAACTATTTTCTTCATAAGTATTTGTGTTTTCGGTATGTTAAAAAGTTTATAAATTATTTGATATCAATTTTTCCAATAACCCCAATGGCTATTTTCATTTTGTAATCAGTGTAAATTCTAATGGTTTTTGTGCCATTATTTTCAGTGATTAACGATGATACTGAGCGTATTTTTTTGGCTTTTAACGATACTAATCTATCTAAGCGTTCTTTTGAAAGTACAATTCTACTTCTTGATTTTGAAGTTTGTATGGTTCTTCCATTGGCATCGGTTATTGCACTTGCTATAATTTTATCGGCTTGAATAGAGTCAATTACTTGGTTTGCATCATCTAATAAATAAGCTTTTACATTGGCTTCAAACGGAAATCCATTATCAATATTTAAACCCAATGTTACTTCTTTAAAATTTTTAAGTGGGTCAATATCAAAATCAGTAGTATCAGATAATTGGAAGTTATTAGTTGAAAATGCCATAGGTAAATCAAGTTCTACATTAACACTAATGTTAGTTCCTTTTTTTAAGAATTGATTTTTTGTTGGATCAGCAATTGGGTTAGCAGTCAGTTTACCTTCAATTTGAATTTTGTAAGGAGGTAGTGAAACTAACTCATTTATTTTTCCATTATTATTTTGGTTGCTATAAACTTGATTGGTAATTTTAGTAAGCCCAACTTCGTTTAATAAAGGAAAATTTATATCAAATGGTTGTAATTGAGCATCAACTGTACCTCCATTATCATTTTGACCTATAAAATTATAGTTAAACTTTATAGGAACTCCAATTGAGTTATTTACGGTAAATTTGAGTTGTGCATTTTTAAAATTCAAGCCAGATTTCATTTCTTTTAGAAACGATAAATCAATAAAATCGGAGCTAGTGGCAGGCACATCCACTGTTCCTAAATAACCCTCTACATAATCAAAACTGGTATTGGTGGTTTTTATTTGAATATTTACTGAGTTTGACGAATCAAAAGCTACAAGCATACCACTTGAAAGAATTCTTGCCGTATAATTAATTGGTATATAATTATATGGTTTTGTACTGTGTTGAGTTAAATCAAAATCAATTCCAGAAATATCAATGGTGGAGTCAATTATTGTAGTGCCAATGCCTGTAAAAGGAATTATTATTTTTTGGCTTGGTAAAGGATTTCCATTTTTTACAGCGCCCGGAAAGTTGATGGTTAATTCAATTGGTTCAGGAATTGTTGATGAAGAAGAAAATAATAGTTTTCCTGCGGCTAATTTTAGTTTTCTAATACGTTGTGTTGGGTCGCTTGGACTAAAATCTAAATCAGTACTTGCCGATATTACTTCTTGAGTAGGAAATTTGGCAATTCCTGAAACTGCTCTTAAGTTTTTACCTGTTGCTTTTAAAGATATTGAATCTTGGTAGTTAATAAAAACTGTGGTTGGAGCTGAACTATTGGTTTCTAATACAGCAAATGAATAGCCAATTGAACTATTTAATGTTTTATTTAATAATGATATTGAATCGGATTTATTAGTTCCTGGTGCAATATTTAGGTAGTTAAAGCTGCCAATCAAACTTTGGGTAGGACTTAAATTGTATAAATTTATTGTTGCGCGATTGAGGTTAACTGGTAATTTATTGGTTACTTGTAAAATTAACCATCCATTTGAAAAAGTAACATTGGTAAACTCTGTAAATGCATTAAATGCATTTACAGAGTTTGAGTTATCTGTAATTGCTGGAAATATAGTTGTTTGACCAGCAATTGCATCAAAACCAGCTTTTTGAGTAGAGTCTAAATCAGTGGTTAGTTGTTGTAATGTTATTATTTTTGAATTGCTTATAGAGGCAATATCTATCTCGCCTAAACTATTGTTAATATTGGTGGTATTGTTGTTGTCAAATTTAAAAAAATCGTCTATCCCATATTGGTATAAACTATCTTCTCGGTATACAAAGCTAATCAAGCCATCATTGCCAACAGAAATGTTATCATTGCCTTCAATTAAATTGGCAACCGATAAATCTGTATTAAACAATGGAATAGCAAATTCGGGCGATGCAGTGTATCCGTCAAATTTATTGAAATTGGTTGTGTCTTTTTTGCACGAATTGATACCTATGATAACCCCAAAACTGATGAATAAAAATATTTTATTGAGTATTTTTTTTTTCATATTCTAATTATATTGTAATTATACAAATAAAGTCAATTTTGCGTAAAATTATGACCTTGTTTTACAAAATTGCATTTTAACTTTATAAAAAAGGCCTTATGCTAACTTAGCATAAGGCCTTCTTTATAAATGATACTGTATTTAATAGATTATTTTTTTCTAAAGTCTATTGGAATAGCAAATGAAAATGTGCTACCCACATTTTCTGTACTATTTACCCAAATTGATCCTTTATTTTTTTGTAAAAACGTTTTACATAAATGCAGCCCAATGCCTATTCCTTTTTCATTATTGGTGCCAAACGTACTTATGTATTCTGCTTCATTAAAAAGCTTTGCTAAGTTTTCTGCCGAAATACCTTTCCCAGTATCTTTTACATTGATAATTACTTGGTCATTCTTCTCTTCTATTTCTACTACAATTGAATCGCCTTTCCTACTAAATTTAATGGCATTAGATAACAAGTTTCTAAAAACAATGGTAACCATTTCAGCATCAGCATTTATCTCTATGTTATTATTAAATGCAGTTTTTAAGTAAATGCCTTTTTCTTCAGCTGCTTTTTTTTGTTTATTTAATTCCTTAATAAGCAATTCATTAATAAGAAATGAACTGATATTCGGTCTGCTGTTTTTTAACTGCGATTTTGCCCAACTTAATAAGTTTTCAAGCATTTCAGTTGTGGTATTTACTTTATCTGAAATAAGCTTTATAAAATTTGAAAACTCTTCCATATCAAGCTCTCCACTGTTATACATATCTAAAATATCTTTTATATTTCTTAGTGGTGCTCTTAAATCGTGTGCTACAATGCTAAAAATTTTGTCCTTTGTTGCATTGGCTTCTTTTAATTCGGTTTGCTTTTCCTCTAGGAGCTCTGTATAATTTTTTATGTTTTGATAGCTTAATTTTAAATCAAGCTGTTTGGTAACTTGTTTCGAAATTATTTTTAAAGCATTTGTTTGTTCTTCATTTAAAACCCGTGGTCTGGTGTCAATCACACATAAAGTTCCTAGGTTGTAACCATCGGTGGTGGTTAAGGGCATGCCAGCATAAAACCTAATATCAGGATGGCCTGTAACTAGTGGATTATCTCTAAATCTAGCATCAAGCAGCGCATCCGAAACCACAAAAAGTTCTTCCTTTTTTATAGCATGTTGGCAAAACGAAATTTCTTTAGGTGTTTCTCTTTCTGCTAAGCCAAAATGAGCTTTAAACCATTGTCTTTTATCGTCAATCAATGAAATGAGCGATATGGGCGTTTTACAAATGCTTGAAGCTAAATTTACCAATTCGTCAAAATCATTTTCCTCAGGCGTATCAAGTATATTATAACTTAATAGCTTGTTTAATCGGTCCTGCTCGTTTAAGTTAATCATTAAATGCTACTTTTAGTTTAAACAAATTTACATTTTATTAATTAATAGTGGAATTATTTTTTGATAAGATTTTTTATTTTATTTTATCATAATGCTGTAGCATTTTATCAAATACATTTTGTCCTTTATCTATTGAATTGATATTGCTAAAAATAACTTGCAATATTTTTCCACTTTGTTTTAGCTTACACAAGTTGCCATTATGCTGCACAAACTGCAAAATACTGGTAAATAAACTACTTTGGTAATAAGCTGTTTGGTTCTCGTTTGGAAAAGTGGCAAAAAGCAAATTGTTTTTCAAAACTATTTTTACAAAGCCTAGTTTTTTAGCGCTTTCGCGCAATTTTATTAAATCAATTAAATCGTTTACTTGTTGAGGAATTGGCCCAAATCTATCTAATAAATCATTGGCAAATTTTTGTAAATCATCTAAATTGGTTAATGATGCTAAACTATTGTATAAACTCAATCTTTCGCCAATATTTCTTACATAAGCATCTGGGATTAAAGCTTCAAAATCGGTTTCTACCACACAGTCTTTTGATAAATAGCTTTTAGTTTCTGGCATTTGGCCATTGTTATTTAATTTTTTGTCATCTGTAAACACTTCCGAAAACTCATCTTCTTTCAGTTCTTGAATGGCTTCATCTAATATTTTGTGGTACATTTCAAAACCAATTTCTGAAATAAACCCACTTTGTTCGCCACCCAATAAATTACCCGAACCACGTATATCTAAATCGCGCATGGCCACATTAAACCCACTTCCTAAATCACTAAATTCTTCAATGGCATGCAGCCTTCTGCGGGCATCAATGCTTAAGGTTGGAATACTTGGCACCAATAAATAACAATAAGCCTTTTTATTATTTCGGCCTACACGTCCACGCATTTGGTGTAAATCGCTTAAGCCAAACATTTGTGCATTGTTAATAATAATGGTATTGGCATTAGAAATATCTAAACCCGATTCAATAATGGTGGTGGCAACTAACACATCGTATTCACCTTCAATAAAGCGCATCATTACATCTTCCAACACATCGCCTTCCATTTGCCCATGTGCCACACAAACTTTTACACCCGGGCATAAAAACTGAATTCTATTGGCTATATCATAAATATCTTTAACCCTATGATGCACCACAAATACTTGTCCATCGCGTTCAATTTCGTGCATTACTGCATCACGCAAAAGCTCATCGTTATAGCTGTGAAGTTCAGTATTTACTGGTTGTCGGTTTGGTGGAGGTGTATTTATAATTGATAAATCTCTTGCACCCATTAAGCTAAAGTTCAACGTACGTGGAATAGGAGTGGCGGTAAGCGTTAATGTATCAACATTTACTTTTATTGATTTTAGTTTTTCTTTAGCAGCTACACCAAATTTTTGTTCTTCATCTATAATCATTAAGCCTAAGTTTTTAAACTTCATGTCTTTGCTTAATAATTTGTGCGTACCAATCAATACATCAATTTTGCCTTCTTCAGCTCGCTTTAAAATTTCTTTTTGCTCTTTGGGTGTTTTAAACCTATTGATATAATCAACTGTACAAGGAAAATCTTTAAAACGTTCTTTAAAACTGCGGTAATGTTGGTTAGCCAAAATAGTAGTAGGAACCAAAATTGCCACTTGTTTGCTATCGGCTACGGCTTTAAAAGCGGCACGCATAGCTATTTCTGTTTTTCCAAAACCCACATCACCACAAACTAATCTGTCCATGGGATGCGGACTTTCCATGTCTTTTTTTACATCGGCAGTTGCTTTGGCCTGGTCTAGTGTATCTTCGTACATAAAACTAGCTTCTAGTTCCACCTGTAAGTAAGTATCTTCGCTAAACTGAAATCCACTTTGTGCCTTGCGTTTGGCGTACAATTTTATCAAATCGCGGGCTATGTCTTTAACCTTCTTTTTAGTAGCAGTTTTTAGTTTTTCCCAAGTATCGCTTCCTAGTTTATTTAGCCTTGGTTCTGTTCCTTCTTTGCCCGAAAATTTGGTTATTTTATGCAGTGAATTAATGCTTACATAAAGCAAATCATCGTTTTTATAAATAAGCCTAACGGCTTCTTGCATTCTTCCGTTTACATCTATTTTTTCTAAACCTGCAAATTTCCCAATTCCATGGTCCACATGCACCACAAAATCGCCAGGTTTTAGCTCGCGCAATTCTTTTAAAGTTATTATTTTAGAATTGTTGTACCTGGTTTTGGTTTTACCGCGGTAAAATCTATCAAAAACTTGGTGCTCGGTATAGCAAGCCAATTTCATTTCATGGTCAATAAAACCTTGGGCTAAACCATGGTAAATTGGTTCAAACTCAATGGTATTATCCAAATCGTTAAAAATGGTATAAAGCCTTTCAATTTGTTTGCTGGTATCACTAAAAATTAAGTTTTTAAGCTTGTCTTTTTGGTTTTGTTTTAGGTTTTCAATTAATAGCTTAAAGTTTTTATGAAAAGTAGGTTGAGGCGAGCAATTAAATTCCACTATTTCATCGCTTTTAAAACCATTGCGTACCCCAATTTCTACACAAGAGTATTTATTTAAATAATCAAAAAATTGAGTAGTATTTATAAATAAATCTTCAATAGTAGCAGGCTCTTTAGGGTTTTTTACATCAGTTTCATTTTCATTTTTTCTTACTAAACTTTTTTCGGCTTTTTCTAAACCATTTTCTAAAAGTTCGGTACTAAGTTTGATATCATCGGTAAAAAAAATGCTGTTTTCTGGCAAATAATCAAAAAACGATTGACGTTGTTGTTCTACCATTTTTTGAATATTGGGAATAATATAAAACCAATCTACTTTTTTTACCGAAAGTTGGTCAATAGGGTTGAAAATACGAATGCTTTCTATTTCATCGCCAAACAATTCAATACGATAAGGCATATCGTTACTAAAAGAAAACACATCAATAATGCCTCCTCTTATACTAAAATGCCCTGCTTCGTACACAAAATCGCTGCGTTCAAAATGATGTTCGGTTAAAAAGTCAATAAAAAACTCCATATCAAAGTTAGCACCTACTTTTACCTCAAAAGTATTTTGGGTAAGCTCTACTTCGTTAATAACCATTTCAGTAATTGCATCTATGGTTGTTACAATTAATTCGCCTTTTCCTGTTTTTTGATTCAGTCTGTTTAAAGTTTCTGCACGTTCAAGTACCAAATTATTTTCCAATAAATCTACCTGATATTCTCTGCGATACGATGCTGGAAAATACAAAATGGTTTTCCCTTCCAATAAACTTTCTAAATCGGCAAAAAAGTATTTGGCATCATCGGCATTATTAAATATAAAAACCTGGGTTCGGTAATTAAAATGGTAAATACAAGCAGCTAAAATAGCATCAATACTACCCACCAAACCTTTGGCAAACAGCTTAGTAACTTTGGCGCTGTTTAGTTTACTGGCAATGGCATTTACCTTTTCGTTTTGACTATACAGTCCTAATAATTCTTGAATTTTCACGTAATAGAATAAAATAGCAAAAACCCGAATAAACGTTATTCGGGTTTCTTAATAATGCAAATATAAAGTTTAGGCTTTTTGTTTTGTTAACTTAAAAACAAATTTTAAATAGCTTGTTGGTTCTTAGTTGATGGCTTAGAGTCCATGGACGAAAGTTTAGGTTGTGCTTAATCATCCATAGTCAGAAAAAACAAGTAATGCAGCGCATCTCCATAATTTGGCAAGCAAGTTAGCTAATGGCTAGTAATCATTTACAGGCAAGAAGATGCTTCCAGCATGACGCCTCCCGAACCATTTTTTAATTAGTTATTCAACATAAAAAGGTGCGGGAGCGACATCCTGAACGTAGAGAAGGAACTTTATATTGTGTTATTTCTCGCTCCTAGTAAAGATGCTTCCAGCATGACGTTTTATACAGTTTTTTCATAATAAACGTCTATGGTCTATCGTCCAAAAGCTATAAACCAGCAACTAATACCCATACTTCTCCTTCCACCTCAATTTTAAAAATTGGCGTTGTTCGTTTTCGCGAGGATTATTGCCGGGTTCATAAAACTTTTGCCCTTTTATGCCATCAGGTAAGAACTCTTGCTCCACAAAATTATTTTCAAATACATGTGCATACTGATAATCAGTACCATAATTTAAGTCTTTCATTAGCTTGGTTGGTGTATTGCGCAAATGCAGTGGAACTGGTAAGTTTCCGGTTTTTCTTACCGTGCTTAATGCTTCATCTATGGCTAAATAACTGGCATTACTTTTAGCCGAAGTAGCCAAATAAACAACTGTTTGCGATAAAATAATTCGTGCTTCTGGCATGCCAATCATTTGTATAGCTTGAAAACAATTAGTGGCTAAAAGCAAAGCATTTGGGTTAGCATTGCCTATATCTTCGCTTGCCAAAATTAACATACGCCTAGCTATAAACTCTATACTTTCGCCAGCATCAAGCATCCGTGCTAGGTAATAAACAGCAGCATTGGGGTCGCTACCGCGCATTGATTTTATAAATGCCGAAATAATATTGTAATGTTCCTCCCCATTTTTATCATAACTCGCTATTTTTTGTTGTAAAATGCGAGTAGTGTTTTCATTATTAATTACAATTGGTGTGGTATTGGTTTGATTAATAATTAACTCTAAAATATTGAGTAATTTTCTCGCATCGCCACCGCTGTGTAAAAACAACGCTTCGGTTTCTTTAAATTCAATTTGTTTGCTTTTTAGCCAATCATCTTTAGCAATAGCATTATCTATTATTAATTGTAAATGCTCGGCCTCTAATTCTTTTAAAATATAAACTTGGCAGCGCGAAAGCAATGCATTATTTACTTCAAAACTTGGATTTTCAGTAGTGGCACCAATTAATACAATACTTCCATTTTCAACGGCACCTAACAAAGCATCTTGTTGGCTTTTGTTAAAACGATGTATTTCATCTAAAAACAATAAAACTTTTCCAATTTTTTTAGCCTCCTCAATTATGCGTCTTACATCGGCTACGCCAGCATTAATGGCACTTAAGCCATAAAAAGGTAAGTTTAATTCATAACCAATTATGCGCGCTAAAGTAGTTTTACCAACTCCCGGAGGACCCCAAAATATGATAGATGGAATGCTTTTATTTTGAATAGCTTCTCGCAAAATGGCACCTTTCCCTATTAAATTTTCTTGGCCAGTATATTCGTCTAAGTTTTGAGGTCTAACACGTTCGGCTAATGGTTTATTTGGGTTCATTTTTACAATAATTGTAGTTACAATAATAAGCTTCCAAAAAGCTAGTTTGGCTAAATTGAATTTTTATTTGTAAAATTTTTTCCAATTCATTGTCAATTTTATGCAGTCATGTATGTTTTAATTGTTGGTAATATTTAGTTTTTGGCACAATTTTTAACAGGGAATTTTATATTTTTGAAAATAATATAACATGTTAAAACAAGGCCTATATCAAAAACAACAGCAAAAGCTCTCGCCTTTGCAAATACAGTTCATTAAGTTATTGCAACTTAATACTGTAGATTTTTTGCAGCGTATTGATTTAGAAATGATTGAAAATCCTGCCTTGCTTAGCAACAAAGATACTGATGCTTTGCCAAGCGATGATCCTAAAACCGAAACTCAAGATACGGATGATTTTGATAAAGACTCAAGCGTAGAGGATTATTTGGCTAGTGAAAGTTTTGATGTAAAAGAATATGTTAACGATGAATACGAGCCAGATGGTTTTCATTTAAGCGATGAAGGTAACGAGGAACGCAAAGATTCACCACTAGCCGAAACATCTACTTTTCATGATGCTTTATTAGAACAATTTAGTGCAGTAGTTACTTCCGAAAAAGAAGAAATTATTGGCAATCAAATCATAGGAACTATTGACGATGATGGCTACTTGCGCAGGCCTTTAGAAGCCATTATTAACGATTTGGCTTTTGCTCAAAATGTAGAAGCATCAATTGATGAAATGAAGCATGTTTTAGCTAAAATTCAAAAATTGGATCCTCCAGGAATTGGTGCTACCAGCTTACAAGAATGTTTAATTATTCAGCTAAAACGTAAAGATTATTATAACCGAGCTATTGAATTAGCTATAGAAGTTTTAGAAAATTATTTTGAAGAATTTAGTAAAAAGCACTACGAAAAAATTGCTAAAGAACTTCATTTAGATGATGAAAAAATAAAGTCAATAATTGGTATCATTACTAAGTTAAATCCTAAACCAGGCGATAGTTACGGTGGGCAAGCTGCGCAATACATCATGCCTGATTTTACCTTAAACGATGATGGAGGCATGTTAAGTGTAAGTTTAAATGGCCGTAACACGCCCGACTTGCGCATAAGCCGAACTTATATGGAAGCCATGCAGGCTTACGAAAAAAGTGCTGCGCCTACCAAAGACCAAAAGGATACCGTGATGTTTATTAAGCAAAAGTTAGATGGAGCCAAATGGTTTATTGATAGCATTAAGCAACGCCAGAATACTCTGCTAACCACCATGAATGCCATTTTACAATACCAACACAAGTATTTTGAAGATGGCGATGATAGTAAACTAAGACCTATGATTTTGAAAAACATAGCCGACATGACAGGTTATGATATTTCAACCATAAGCCGAGTGGCTAATAGTAAGTATATTCAAACAGGTTGGGGAATTATTCCCTTAAAATACTTTTTTAGCGAAGGTATTACCAACGATGATGGCGAGGAAGTAAGTAGCCATGAAGTAAAAAATATTTTAAAAGAAGCCATTGATTCGGAAGATAAACACAAACCTTTACCCGATGAAAAATTAATGGAAATATTAAAAGACAAAGGTTATAACATAGCGCGCAGAACGGTGGCCAAATACCGCGAACAGCTTAATTTGCCTGTAGCAAGGCTTAGAAAAGAACTTTAAAAATACATGTTGTATTATGTTGTAAACGATATTTTTCCTGAATCTGTTTATACTAGAAGGAAAGATGGATTACTGGCTGTTGGTGGGCAAATGAGCCCTGATTTGGTTTTAAAAGCTTACCGAAAAGGTATCTTCCATTGGTTTAACGAGGGCGAAATTCCTATGTGGTTTAGCCCAAATCCAAGAACAGTGCTTTACCCAAATCAAGTTCATATTTCAAAAAGCATGAAACAAGTTATTAAAAGTAACAAGTTTACATGCACCATTGATAAAGCTTTTCCCGAAATAATAAAACTTTGTAGAAACGAAAGATTAAAAGCCGAAGGCACTTGGATTAGCGAAGAAATAGAGGATATTTACAATATTTTACACTTAAAAGGTTACGCGCACAGTGTAGAGGTTTGGTTTGAAAACCAAATAGTTGGCGGCCTTTATGGAGTAGCATTAGGAAAATGTTTTATGGGCGAAAGTATGGTTAGCACCATGAGTAATGCCAGTAAAATGGCAATGATATATTTATCCAACTATTTGCAATCGTTTGATTTTCATATGATTGATTGCCAAGTAGAAAACCCACATTTAATGAGTATGGGTGCTACCAATATTCCTAGGCGTCAGTTTTTAGCTGAACTAAATAAAAATATTAATATAGAAACTGAGGCTTTTAAATAATTAAAAGAAAGATGGACACTTAATTCGTCCTGGAATTCTATATGCAATACTAGCCGAAAAAGTCATAAACCAGTCATTGTAGTTATCACTTCCCCTTTTTGAACCTGGCTGATATTGAGATGATCCTATTATTTCGTAGCTTCTATCTGCTATTTGTTGAGTTCTTATACTAGTTGCACTTAAATCTACATATTTACCACTAACATCATCCAAATAATCGGTATAAGTTTTTCTAATATTATAGTTGGCTTCTAAACTTAAATTGCGAGCAAAAATCCATTTTACACCAATTCCAAAAGGAATGGCAAATGAGGCTTTATCGTAGGCTACACCTTCTGTTCTTAAATCTCTTAAATTTACAGTTTCGCCTGCATAGCGTGTTTGTGGGTTAAATTGAAAATATGAAAATCCACCAAAAATGTAACCAGTAACTTTATTATCCAATACACCATAACCATAAGGAACAAAATTATATTCTATCATCCCTGAAAGCTCTCTAATAGTACTTGAAAAATTAAGATTTCTTGTTTTATTAAAATCAAAGTTTTTATCGTTTCCACTAACTTCCAAAACAGAAATTTGGCCAGTAATAGCCCAAGTATTATTAAAATTTAGTCTCCCAAATGCATTGCCCGCTACTTTTGTTTCACCTAAGACTATGTTTGGCGCCAAATCGCCCCAATAGTTAGATAACCCCAACCCTATTCCCACATCTACATTTTGTGCTTTTAAGCCAGTTAAACTTACAAAAAATAATATAAAAAATACTTTTTTCAATTTAATAATATTTAGTTAAAAAACGTAGGACAAGCTTGTCCTTTGCTTCTGATAATGTAAGTTAAGGTTATGCCAGAAATAAGGTATAAATCGTTTTGAAAAGTTTTTTTATCACTTCTTAAATCGCCTTCTTTAAATGAAGGAGTGCCTAGTCCATTTACTTCCCAACTTCTATCGGCTAATGCAGCTCCTATTGCACCGCTATTGGCTTTTACTACATTATTGTCTCCGTATTTACCTCCTACATCATCTAAATAGTTGGTGGTAGTAAAACGTAAACCAGTTTCAAAGCCAACATAAAAAGCATCACTAATTCTAGTTCTAAAGCCTAATCCAAAAGGAAAAGAAATTTCAGTTAAATTATATTGTTTTATTTCGTTGTAAACAGTTGAACCTTGTCCTTCAGTTTTTAGTGGTTGCAACTCATAAATGGTTCCCGCCAATTCAGTTTTGGGGTTAAATTTAAATACACCAATACCGCCAAAAACATATGGAATAAATGGACGAGAATGCAAATTTCTCAAATCGTTTTTAAGTAAATTGTATTCAAAATGTAGGCTAAACTCATAAATATCGGTGTAGAAATTTAAGTTTCTTAGTTTTGATGTAAGTAAATTACTTTGTTTATCATCACCACTAATTCTGCCATAAGCAGCCATACCTTTAATGGCTATCTTGTTTGAAAAATTGTACCTACCAAATAATGATGCAGCAAAATAAGTGTTGCTAAAATTTAATTTTTCATCACTTAAATCGCCAATATAATGCGATGTTCCCAAAAGCATTCCAATCTCTATTTGTTGGGCTTTTACATGTAAATGATTTAATGTAATTAGTATAAAAACAGCTAACAGCTTTATTAATTTCATAGCAAACAAAAATATATAATTTTTTAAAAGTACAAAGCTTTTTAAATCATGTTTAAAAAGTTTGTTATTTATTAACGCATTTAAATGTTGTTTATTGTAAATTCTTAAGCAATATTATTTTCAATTTTCTCAATTTTAGGCTTATATGTAAAATTATCTAGTTGAAATTTACAATATTTTATTTTACGACCTTTGGCCGAAAATAACTTTTCGTAATGTGTAGTAATATTTCTTAAATTGTTGTAATTATGAGGTTCGTTGTGAACATCTTTAATCACTTCAATTGGTTTAATATTCACATTTTCAAGTGTTTCTAATGTAAAGTCAAAAAGTCCGTCATCATCGGTTTTAAAATTAATTATGCCATTGGGTTTAATTATTTCCTTGTATAACAATAAAAATTCTGGATGAGTCAACCTATTTTTTTCGTGTCTATCTTTTGGAAAAGGGTCAGGAAAAGTAATCCAAATTTCATCTACTTCGCCTGGCTCAAAAAACATATTAATTTTTTGGATAGAAATTCGCACAAAGCCTGTATTGGTTAGTCCAAGTTCTTTCGAAATGCCTGCACCTTTCCACATTCTATTGCTTTTTATATCAATTCCTACAAAATTGGTTTCAAGGTCTTGTTGTGCTAAATTTACCGTGTACTCTCCTTTGCCACATGCTAATTCAAGTACCAAAGGCTTGTTGTTTTTAAATACTTCCGTTTTCCATTTTCCTTTTAAATGATAAGGAAAATCAAAACAGTTTGGAAAAGTTACAAATTCAGCAAATCGTTTTAATTTCTGTTGTCCCATATTTTTTTAGTATAATGGATTATACTTTTTTATTGCGTTTTAGGATTGGTATTAGGTTTAAATTTCTTTTTGAAGCCTGTTTTTTTCTTAAAACCACCAGCAGGTTTATCCATTTTTTTCTCAGGTTCGTATAATGGCGCTTCTCCTAAAAATTCAGGTAGCGGCAGTTTTGGAATTTCAGTTCCAATTAAATTTTCTATACTAAAAAACCTGCGTTGGTCCTTGGGGTTGATAAATGTAATAGCTGTTCCCGTAGTTTCAGCTCGAGCAGTACGGCCAATTCTGTGTATATAATCTTCTGGGTCAGGTGGAACATCAAAGTTTACTACCAAGCTAATTCCATCTACATCAATTCCGCGCGAAAGAATATCGGTTCCTATTAGAATTTGAACTTCTTTATTTTTAAAGGCAAGCATTATTTGCTCACGTTCAGCTTGTTCTAAATCGCTATGAAATGCTTTTATAGAAAGGCCTGAGCGCTGCAATTCTTTATTTAGTTCTTTTACTTTTTCTTTGGTACTTGCAAAAATTATTACACTGTTGTGTTCTTTTTCGTTTAAAATATGTTTAACCAATGCCACTTTTTGCGTGTCAAAAGCCATATAAGCTTGTTGCAAAATTCCTTCTGCTGGTTTGCTAATGGCAATATTTACTTGCTCAGGATTGGTTAAAATACGGCTTGCCATATTCCTGATTTTAGGAGGCATGGTGGCCGAAAATAGAACCGTTTGTCTGTGCTTTGGCAAATAATTGATAATACGCATGATATCGTCATAGAAACCCATATCTAGCATACGATCGGCTTCATCTAATACCAAATGTTGCAATGAGCTCATATCAACCGAACCAGCCGAAGTAAGCATGGCAATTAATCGGCCAGGTGTAGCTATAATAATGTCTGCACCTTCGCGCATGGCTTTTTTCTGTTGCTCAAAAGCGGCACCATCGCCACCACCATAAACCGAAATAGAACTAATGCCTAAAAAATAAGCAAAACCTTCTACTTGTTGGTCTATTTGCTGAGCCAACTCACGTGTAGGCGCAATAATCAGTGTGTTTAAATTATTCGATTGATTTTTTACTATTTTATTTAAAATAGGAAGTAAATAAGCAGCAGTTTTTCCTGTTCCAGTTTGCGCACAAGCTATTAAATCTTTGTTTGCTAAAATTAAAGGAATGGCATGTTCTTGAATAGGGGTGGGTTTATCATAACCCATTGAATAAAGGCCATCTAAAAGCCTTTCGTCAAAATTAAATTCGTTGAAGTTCAAATAAGTGTTATTGTTAAATGTTATTTTTTAAATTTCTTCTATATCAAAAAGAGGTTTTTTTTGTAAGTTTTAGCTTGAATGAAATTTTTATTGATATAATTTCAAATTCATTATTTTCTTTATTAATTCTAGTTTACTAACTTAAAAAATATCGGACCTATTTATTCTAATAAACTTATTGTTTTAAAATATAATTCAATCAATTAAATCATTTGTGGACATATCTTTATTGTCCGATACAATTAAAATCATTTAATAAATAGGTTGCTTTGGGATTGAGTATTCTTGAGGCAGTTTATAACTGTAATAAATAGAATCTTCGAACAACGTTGGTAAACCGATTTTAGCTCTTAATGAATCTACGGATTTAATATCTTCTATTGGATTCAATGTATTACTAATTTTTCCTTCATTTAAAGTAGATAGCATAAATGTCCCATAGATTTGTTTTATTTCTCCGTATTTTGAATTAGTATAACCTCTTTCTGCCCTCGCATTATCTAAATACCTAGCATAATCCCTATTGGGAATGTTCCCTGACTTTAATCCTTGGTAAAGTATTTTAGTTAAGTATTCATAATCTTCTTCTGAAACTCTTCCATATTTTTTGATATTGTAACGAAAACTATGTGTTAATAAAATACCTGCTTGATTAATTAGAATAGATTGTTGATAGATATTTTTGCATAATTTCAATGTGTTTACCAATTCAACAATATTGATGCTGTCAACTTCGTTAATTTTATTATTATTATTACGTCTTATTCCTTGATCTTCATTGACTAATATTTTTATTTTAGTTACTAGCTTCATAAATTCCGGATCTAAATTGTAATAATACTTTGTTCTGAACTTAAAATCTGTTTTTACTATTTTATATATTTCAGAATTATTCAAATTACTTATTTCTGCCATTAATCTTTCATGATATTTATAGTCAACATCAATAAATAAGTGATCCAGTATTGTTGTATCATTATCAAAATAAATTTTTCTTTTTAACAATTTTGATAATAGTGAGTTATTATTGGATTTTAATGCAGACTCTATTGCAAAACAGTAGCTATTATTTTGCAACAACAAAGTGTCGTATTTTTTCAAAATTAATTCATATACATAACTACTTTTATTGTAATTCTCTTCTATTAAGTGGTAATAATTTGCTTTATTTAAATCTTTGTAGAATTTAAAAACATTGAATCCATATAAATCAAACGGATTAAATGTTTGACTAACAATCAAAATTGCAAGTAAGTAATATTTATTTGATATGGTTTTCATTATTTTTAAATATTCTATTTCTAAAGCCATTAACTTGTTATTGTAAATTACAAAATAATGGTCTTAAAACTTTTACAATATATACAATTTCAGCTGTAAGCCAATTTTACTACATGAAAATCAGCTTTTAGCCAATCAATTACCTAATTCTGTCTGCACTTTTTACCAAATCATCATCCTTTTTGATTAAGCGCAATACACGCCAGTTAAGGTAAAAATTAAATATCATCAACATAATACCTAAAGTACTGTAAGGCATTAGTTTACTAAACTCAAATCCTGGAATATAATTGATGGCTTTAGCAAAAACGGCAGAATATAACATGGCCATTACTAAAAAATTTAAACGAGTTAACTTCATTTGTTTTTCGCGGTTTTTGTACGAAAAAATAATACCAATAGTTAATCCAATTAATATAGCCGCAATGGCAATTAAACCATATTGAATTGACATAGATTTAATAACACTTGTTTGTGTTGCTTGACCACCTGTCATGCTTTTTTGTACTTCGGTTACCTTAAAATAAAATATATTTAAATCGTATTCATCCACGCCATTGGTTGGGTTTGATTGTTTTAGCGATAATAAACTACCGCTACACATTACGGAAGTTAATACAATAATTGCAATTAAATATACGGTTTGGATACGTTGAATCATGGTTTTGTTTGTTTTAAAAGTGTGGCAATTTAAACCAAAACAACAAAGGTTTTCAAATTTTTTCATAAAAAAACCTTTGATAGTTATGGTTATGCCGCCTTATAAATTTAAAAAATCTAGTCGTTGGCGGTATATAAATCTTTATTCAAATTTTTAAAAATGAAAAGTAGCATTAGCTTTGCCTAGCTAAAATTAGTTTTAAAATACAGATTATGAAAGATGTTTTTATTATAGATGCAGTAAGAACTCCAATTGGAAAATTTGGAGGAGCCCTAAGTTCAATCCGCCCCGATGATTTAGGAGCAGAAGTGATTAAAGCCTTAATTGCACGCAATCCTAATATTGATATAAATGAGATAGAAGATGTAATTTTTGGTGCTGCCAATCAAGCAGGTGAAGATAACAGAAATGTGGCTAGAATGAGTGCTTTGTTAGCAGGATTGCCTATTACAGTTGGAGGTAATACCGTAAATCGTTTATGTGCTTCTGGTTTGCAAAGTATAGCTGATGCTAGCCGAGCTATAGCTTGTGGCGATGGCGATATTTACATTGCTGGAGGTACTGAAAGCATGACCCGTGCACCTTTTGTAATGGCTAAAGCCGAAACTGCTTACAGCCGCACTCCAGAAATTTATGATACAACAATCGGTTGGCGTTTTACTAATAAAAAATTATCAGAATTATACCATCCTTTTTCAATGGGCGAAACTGCCGAAAATGTTGCAGAGCAATGGAAAATTAGCCGCCAAGCGCAAGATGAATTTGCTTTTGCTTCGCAACAAAAATACCATGCAGCACATTTGGCCAATGTATTTGCAAATGAAATTATTCCAATAAGCATTCCGCAGAAAAAAGGTGATGCCATAGTTTTTAGTAAAGATGAACATCCACGTTTGAGTAGCTTGGAAGAATTAGCAAAACTAAAACCGGCCTTTAAAAAAGATGGTTCAGTAACTGCTGGAAACTCAAGTGGAATAAATGATGGTGCGGCTGCTTTAATTTTGGCGAGCGAAGATGCTGTAAAAAAATACAATTTAAAACCTTTAGCTCGTTTGGTAAGCAGAGGTGTGGCTGGTGTGCATCCTTCTATAATGGGTGTTGGGCCAATTCCTGCTACTCAAAAAGCGTTAAAACGCGCAGGGTTAACCATGAATCAAATTGGTTTAGTAGAGCTAAATGAGGCTTTCGCAGCTCAAGGTTTGGCTTGTGTCCGCGATTTGGAAATAGATCCAAGCATTATCAACGTTAATGGTGGTGCCATTGCTATTGGGCATCCACTTGGAGCAAGTGGTGCACGAATTTCAACTACATTGATACATCAAATGCAAAAACAAAATGTACAATACGGTTTAGCTACCATGTGCATTGGCGTTGGCCAAGGTGTTGCGTTGATATTTGAAAGAGTATAATTTGTTAGTTGTCAGTTGATGGTCGTCAGTTGATAGAACTATTGATTGTTGAGAACGGAGTTAAAACGAAAAAGCAACACTGAATTTTGAACAAAAAATTTTGAATTTTGAAGGAAGTTTTGATAAAAAGTTAAGTTTAGTTTGCCAGTTTATTATTCTAATCAGACTAAATTAGTACATTGTAGAATCTTCCTTTAAAATTCACTATAATTTTTTTTTGAATAACAAACTATGAAATTCACTAAAATATTTTCGATTAGGTTAATTATTTGTAGCTTACTTTTATTTACAAGCACATTTGCTGTTGTAACCGCACAGAATGCAACTGATACTTTAGTTATAAAAAACGAAAGTAATAAAGTAACAGTTCCAATAATTAAAAAGAAGGTACATAATCCAATTAGAACGCCAATTATAATTGTTACTGCCATCATTGGTATAGCTCTTATTTTAGGAACATTCGTATTTCTTCATTATCCGGGAAAAAGCTAAATGAAATGTTTTTTTAACTTAAATGGTAAACTTATTTATAATTCGCTAAGTTATTAGTTAGAATAGATTTGATATTTTCTCTTAAAAACTTTGGGTCTACAACTTCTACATCGCTACCATAACTTAAAATTTGACTTGTTAATTCATAAGTTGGAATTACTGTAATTGATACTACTAGTTCTTTCTTAGTGTCTTTAATAATTTCCTGAGTTTTGTGAATTGGTTGTGATTTAATATACAATCCTTGTTTATGATTAAATTTCAGAATAACCCTTACTGGTAAATATTCATTAATTACAGTAATTCCAAAAGCGTGTTTGAAGTAATCAGTTCTTGAAAAGTTAGTCTTTATTTTAAACTCAGTATTTTTTGATTTTAAATTTTCAATTCCTTCTAAAGCAAAAGTTGCAAAACGATTTTCTTGATGATAATAGCCTGTCAAATACCAACGATTTTTGTATTCTTTTAATAAATACGGGTCAACAGTATGAATTTTACAAGTTTTAAATCTATTGTAAATAAAATCAATAGTAAGGCGGTTTTTGATGGCATTATATAGTTCAGTAACATGATTCAATCCTTTTGAATCTCTAGGAATTTCAACTTGAATAAATTCTGAAATATCTTCCGCATTTGATGCAATTGAAATATTTTGCAATGCTTCTATTTTATTGATAACAACTTTTAATGGTTTCAATAACGAAAGTTGTTCATATCTTTTTAAAATGACCATCATATTTCTAAGTGCATCAATGTCTTCATTTTTTAAGGTAAGTTTATTGATTGAAAAATTAGGGTCAGCGTAAGAATAGGTATTTCCTTTTGGATTATGAACTATTGGAGCATAAAAATTTAGCTTATTATCATTTCGCATCTTATCAAAATCTTTTTCAATAGCTTTAACAGAAACACCACATTTTTTCGAAATAAATTCTTTAGTAGGATTGGCATTTTTGGTCAATAAATTATCAATTATTAAGTACCTTTCATGTGCTGATTTCTTTTCGTTCATAATAAATTTGGTTACTACAAAAAGTAGGAACTGGCAACTTAATTTTGTGCTACAATTCAATGGCTAAAATAATAAAAATAAACACAACCCAACCCAATAATAATTACAATGAACAACTTGGGAAATTGGTTACATTTATAAACGAAACGATTGTAGAACTAGATTGCTTTGCATTAAACTTAGCTTGCGAAGGTGCTTGGAAAGATTGGAACAAAGAGCAGGAATTAGGAACTGAAGTAAAGATTGATTTAGAAAATATTTATGAAATAAATGACCCAAATATTCAGAATATTTATGAATTAAAAAGCAAACTGATGGAAACGATAACCCGCTTAAGCCAACGATAAATGCAATGAGGAAAAGTGAGTAAACAAATTACTTTTGAGAGTAAATATATAACCAATTAAAAAGAAAAATTATGAGTAACGAAATATTAAGTTATTTTAGAAATCTAAGTAAAATTAACTCAGAAATTATTGTTGAACAAATTCCAGAATATGAATATCCTAATTGGGTATTGACTTTAAAGGATAACAAAATATTTTCTGAGATTAAATCAAATATAACTGAAGTAGAAATTCACATAAAAAATCAATTGTTAAGTTCAAACAAATTAGAAAAATTAACTGGTTACTTATCTGTTATTTTTTGGGGTCATGTTGGGAATAGTAAAAACAATAAAACCAAAGAGGGTAGGGCATTTAGCAAAGTAATATTAACAGGTTTTGTTGAGAACAAAGGGAAAATAAAATCAGATTGTCAAGGCATTATTGTTATTGAAAATTCAGAACTAAACGAAATTTGTTCAACAATTGATAATGTTTATAAACTCGCTTCAAAAAATTCCTTTGCAGAAGCTATTAAGTTTGCCACAACTTTAAAACAACTTGGATTTTCATTTGCATCAAAATTAATAATGTTTTTGAATCCTGAAAATTGTGGTGTTTTGGATAGCGTTATAGCAAATAATTTTTCTCAAGAAAAGCTGTCAAATAAATCAAAGTATTTATCAAATAATTTAAAAAACCAATTGCTTTATGAAGAATATTGTAATTGGCTAAGAACTTCATATCCTTATATAAAAAACGGGAATATTAAACGAGCAGTTGATTTAGAAAGATATTTATTTTCACTTAAACCATAAACCCCAAAATGATAGAAGAATCACCAATATATAATATCAATTATTTTACAGAAATAAAGTTAAATAGGATGTTAGTTCCTAATAATGACGATGATGAAATATTCCTTTTTATAAATAGCGCTATTCATAATTTTACTAACCAAAATGAACAAATGCTAATTGTAAATCATGAACAATTTCAAACCATTTTAGAAATGCTTCCTAAAGAAGATGCTAAAGTGGTGAATGAATTACTAAGCAATTTTTTGGCAAGCACTGAACCTTATTTAGAATATCAATTCAATGAATTTGATGATATATTTGGACGATTTACCAAGTTTTATTTGATAGTTCATTGTGTAAATAATTCTGGCAATGAAGCATTGTTAAACTTGCTAAATTATAAATTTGAATATCCTCCTTATCAGTTAAGAAAACTAATAAAAAAAGATAGGTATTGGAATATTACTATTAACAAACCCATCCAATCATTTATTAGTAAAATTAGCCATTTTGCAGAGATTTATAATGTTTATCTTCAACTAAAAAACAGTGGTTTTACCAATGATGAAGCTACGCAAATTTGCGGAATAACTAATCCAGTAATTTTTGAATTGTTAAATTCATTACATGAAGCTTCAGAAACTGAATTTAACTATGACAGAGATAGAGAAAAGATTTATAAAGCATATCAAAACATGAAATATACTCTTGGCATTTTATATTCTGAAAAGGATTTTTGCAATGAATACGACATCACGGAATTTGATTTGAAAGATATTTTAAACGAACAAAAAGGTAAGCAATTAGGAATAGAAAATAGATTAATAATTTGATAGATTTTATAACTGTAACAAAACCTATCAACTAACAACTCTCAACTCTCAACTCTCAACTAATGCGCTTCCAACCAATTTTCGCCAACACCTACTTCGGCTTTAATTGGAACAGCTATTTGCATGGCATTTTCCATTTCTTCAACCACTAATTTTTTCATGGCTTCCACTTCATCTTTGTGTACATCAAACAAAAGCTCATCATGCACTTGCAATATCATTTTCGATTTTTGAATTTCGGATTTCGAATTTTTCATCCTATCAAAAATGTTAATCATGGCAATCTTAATCATATCTGCTGCGCTACCTTGAATTGGCGCGTTAATGGCATTTCGTTCAGCAAAACCTCTTACAGTAAAATTAGCAGAATTGATATCTCGTAAATACCTTCTGCGTCCTTTTAAAGTTTCTACATAACCATATTCTTTAGCGGTATTTATGGTTTCGCTCATGTATGCTTTTATGCGTGGATATTGCTTCCAATATTCATCAATAATTTGAGCAGCTTCTTTGCGTGGAATGCCTAAACTTTCAGCCAAACCAAATGCTGATTGTCCGTAAATAATTCCAAAGTTAACAGCTTTAGCATTTCTACGTTGGGTGCCAGTAACTTCTTCTAATGGAATTCCATAAACCTTTGCAGCAGTAGCTGCATGAATATCTAAATTGTTTTTAAATGCTTCAATCATGGCTTCTTCATGCGCCATGGCAGCTATAATGCGTAATTCAATTTGTGAGTAATCGGCACTTAGTAGCACATAATCTTCATTACGTGGAATAAATGCTTTGCGTATTTCTTTTCCTTTATCGGTCCTAATTGGAATATTTTGAACGTTAGGATTGGTGCTTGAAAGCCTTCCAGTAGCGGCCACTGCTTGGTTAAACGAAGTATGAACTCTACCAGTTGTTGGATTAATTAACTCAGGCAATGAATCTACATAAGTTGATTTTAGCTTACTTAACTGGCGCACATCTAAAATACATTGAACTATTTCGTGCTCGCTTAATTTTTGTAAAACATCTTCGCCTGTTTGATATTGGCCAGTTTTGGTTTTTTTAGCTTTGGGGTCTAATTGTAAATGATCAAATAAAATTTCGCCCAACTGTTTCGGTGAGGCTATGTTAAATGGTTTTCCAGCTAATTCAATAATACGTTTTTCTAACGCTGCAATATCAGTTTCTAGTTCTTTGCTGTATTGAAGTAAAAACTCTTTGTTAATTTTTACTCCTTCGCGCTCCATGTCGCTCAATACATCAATTAAAGGAATTTCTATTTCATCTAGTAATTGTTTGGCTTCTTTTTCTACAACTTCGGGCATTAGCTTCTGTGCCAATTGGTAAGTAATATCAGCATCTTCGGCAGCGTATTCCTTAATTTTTTCAATAGCTACATCGCGCATATTTAATTGCCCTTTTCCTTTTTTACCAATTAAGGTAGTAATGGAAACAGGTTCATAGTTTAAATAAATCCCACTTAGGTAATCCATGCCGTGGCGCATATCAGGCTCTATTAAATAATGAGCCAACATGGTATCAAATAATGGTCCTTTTAAAGTAATATCGTATTGTTTTAAAATACCTAAATCGTATTTTATATTTTGACCAATTTTACAAATAGTTTCACTTTCAAATACTGGTTTAAATGTATTTAACAATGCTTTAGCTTCATCAAAATTTGTAGTAAAAGGCACGTAAAAAGCTTTATGTGCTTCAAACGAAAACGATAGTCCCACAATATCAGCATCCAAAGTTTCAAGCGAAGTAGTTTCAGTATCAAAACAAATTTCTTTTTGCTGCAAAAGTGTTTGCAATAAAGTTGCTTGTTTTTCGGCTGTATCTACTAACTCATAATCATGTGCAGTGTTGTCAATATTATTTTTAGGTGTACTGCTTTCTTCGGCTGTAAAATCAAGTTGTAATTCACTTTCGTTATTACTTATTGATGGTGCCTCTTTAACTGGAGCAGGGTTAAATAAATCAAATCCTCCATTTGCGGGGCCTTGCTTATTTTCATCAGCTTTTTGGTTGGAGGTAAATGTAGTTCCTCCAACTGTAATTTGAGTTCCAAATACACGGGCAGCCATGGTTTTAAACTCTAATTTGGCAAATAATTCTTCGCAAGCTTCTTTGTTTGGTGGGTCTAAAATCAATGCATTTTCATCAAATTCTATAGGCACATTTAAATCAATAGTCGCTAATCGTTTCGATAAAAAAGCTTGTTCTTTGTTATTGATTACATTCTCTTTTTGCTTGCCTTTTAGCTCATGAGTATGTTCGTATAATCCTTCCATACTGCCATATTTTTGAACCAAAAGTTTAGCAGTTTTTTCACCAATTCCTGGTATTCCAGGGATATTATCTACCGAATCGCCCCACATGCCTAAAATATCAATTACTTGTTTTACATCGGTAATTTCCCAACGTTTTAATACCTCAGGCACTCCAAGTATTTCGTAGTCATTGCCCATGCGGGCAGGTTTATAAATAAAAATATTTTCGCTTACCAACTGACCAAAATCTTTGTCAGGTGTCATCATAAATACTTTAAAACCATCTTTTTCGGCCTTTTTTGCTAACGTTCCAATTATATCATCGGCTTCATAGCCAGGCATAATTAATAATGGAATATTTAATGCCTCGGTAAGTTGGCGTATGTATGGCAATGCAGTTGAAATACCTTCTGGCATTTCCTCACGATGGGCTTTATAAGCTTCAAATTCTATATGTCGAGCAGTTGGTTCTGAAGTATCGAACGAAACGCCAATATGAGTTGGTTTTTCTTTTTTTAAAATATCTAAAACGGTATTGGCATACCCAAAAATTGCGGAAGTATTAAAGCCATAACTGGTGATACGTGGATTATTGCTAAAAGCAAAATAAGCACGGTACACCAAAGCCATTCCATCTAGCAAAAAGAGTTTCTTTTCTGACATGGCTGCAAGATAAGAAAATACTTAAATTTTGGATTATGGATGTTGGATTTTGAATGAAAATGTAGGAATTAGAAACTATGAATGATGAAGTATGGAATAGTTTTATAAGTTTAACAGAAAAACTTCAATATTTTTAATTGGTAAGTTGACTTAAACTTCAATAAATGATTATTTATATAAAAGATAATTTGGCTAGAATTGAAAGAAATGTGTATAAAAGTTAATAGAAATCTAAAATAAAATCCCCGAAATTTGTCAGTTGAACTGACAAATTTCGGGGATTTTATTTTATAATATTCGGTAAAATATCAGCCAAAAAGCTTGTTAATCCTACTACTTCCACTTGTTTGTTAATAAAGTAAGAATTTTCTTTTGATGGAGTAACAATAAAATTATTTTTCGAATTTAAATCCTTAATACTTTCTGTTAATCCCTTAGAAACAGTTGGTGATGTAGAATATTTTATTTCAATGCAAGCAATAGGTTTAATACCTTTTATTAATACCAAATCTACTTCACTTCCATCATGTGTTCTGTAGTAATAAGGCTGAATAGTTCTAGGTAATAATTGAATAATTTGTTCAATTACATAACCTTCCCACGAATTACCAACGGCCATGTGATTAAACAAAGTTTTTGTGTTATGAATATCCAATAAGTAATGCAATAAACCGCTATCTCTAATATAAACTTTTGGACTTTTTACCAAACGCTTTTTTATATTGATATGAAATGGATTTAGTTTTCTAATCATATATGCACCTTCCAAATGATCAAGATAACGATTAGTAGTAGTTTGGCTTATGTCAAGTCCTTTGGCAAAAGAGTTTGCATTCCAAATTCCTGCATGATGGTGTGCTAACATACGCCATAATCTAAACATAATTTGAGGCGAAAAATTAGTTCCAAACAATGAATTTAAATCTCTTTCCACAAAAGTTCTAGCAAAACCATCCATCCATAAAAACCAAGCTTCATCATTTTTGGCAGTGTAAGCATCAGGAAAACCACCTCTAAACCAGTGCTTAGTTTGTGTATTTAGTTTTTGAGGTAATTCAGTAATATTAAATGGATGTGCTTCTATATAATAAATTCTACCAGCTAACGATTCAGATGCACCTTTAACCATTTCTGGAGTGGCTGAACCTAGTAACAAAAACCTTCCCGCTTTTCTTTTTTTATCTATAACAGAACGCAATACAGGAAAAAGTTCAGGTAATCGCTGAACTTCGTCTATAATAAAATTAGCATTTTGATTCTGACTTAAAAAAAACTCTATATCACTAAACTTTCGCAAGTCAGCCGGACTTTCTAAATCAAAATAATCAGCATTGTTTTTTAGCTCTTTTTGAATGGTAAGTGCAATGGTAGTTTTACCACATTGCCTAGGTCCAACAAGCCCAACCGCTGGAAATTGTTTGAGTAGTTTTTCAATCTGATTTTTAGCAATTCGATTAACTTTCATGCTGCAAGTATAAATAAAAATCCCCGAAATTTGTCAGTTCAACTGACAAATTTCGGGGATTTTTATATAAGTTATTTCGATCTTTCTACTTGGGTAACAAAGTATTTTGATTCGCCACGCCATGGAAAAGTCATATAACGTTTTATAAAATATAAATTCACTCTTTCGCCCGATAACGAAACTTGTTCCAATTGATTTATAACTGTTGTATCGCCACTTTCTACAGAAAAATCGAATGATTCAGCAATTGGGCTAGTGCCTTTTAAAGCACCAAAAGTTTCTAAATTTAGTTTGCCTTCATAGGTTTTAAAAATAAATCCTTTTTGGCTGATGCGTAAAACTTTACCTGCCATAATTCCACTTTCGTATTTACCCCAATAAAAAAAAGCAAATATTCCAATTAGTAAAATTGTTAAAATTAAAAGTACCTTTTTGGTTGTGTTTACTGCTACTCTTTTGGCTTTTTGTGCAAAGTTTTCGGTTTCCATAATTATTATTAAACATTGCAAGTTTAAATTTTTTAAATCATTAAACAATTACATATTTTTGTTGTTATACATTGAAAATATTTATATGAAACACATTTTACTTATTGCCCTATTATTTTCGTTTTCATTTGCTAATGCTCAAAAAGACAGTGTAGTTGAGGAGGAAATAGATTTCAGTTTATACGAAAATGCAACCCCTGCTACCAATATAAAAACATATTGTACCTCCAAAGTGTTAGGTTTAAGTCCCAATAAATTAATCAGTATTGGCTATGATTACCAAACCGCACATAAAATGGAAAGCCATGATGACTATGCTACTAGTGGTGATATAAAACACGGTACAGCCAATTTAAGTGGCTCAGGTGGACTTAGGTTGGCAGCAAATTTTCCAGTTATTTCAAATACTAAATTATTGGTAAACTTGGGTGTTAGTTATTTACAAAATCAATATTTTACAAATAGTTTCACTTCAAATAATTATGTGATAAGGAATTTAACCAACGAAGGTTTAAGTTCTACTGGATTCAATACTACTGTTTTTAAACCATTAAACGACAAGCACTTTATTTTAGCCTTTGGTTCGGCCGATGCCAATGGAAATTATAATTTTGGTAGTAGTAATTTAATAGATCAATTGGTAAAACCCAAAATTACAATTGCTGCATTATATGGAATAAAACGTAACGACAGGTCAATGATTGCTTTTGGAGCGAGCAGAACATACAGACCAGGTGCGTTAGGTTATATTCCTTTAATTTTATTCAATCATACTTTTGTAAATAGAAAATGGGGTATTGAAGCTTTGTTTCCAGCTAGGTTAGCAGTTAGGCGTTCATTCAATGCAAGAAACTTATTATTAGTTGGATATGAACTAGAAGGTAATAGTTATTCAATATTAAATACCAATGGACAAACTGCCTCGCCTTACAATGATTTGGAATTAAGACGAAGTGAGATACGTGCTAGGGTAACCTACGAAAAATTACTTACAGGTTTTATTTGGTTAACGGTTCAAGCGGGTTATAGAATTAACTACAATTTCAATATTGATAAGGGAGATAATTTAAGATTACTTGGCAATAAAGATGCTTATTATATAGAAAACCACTTAACCAATCCTTTGTATTTTAATGTAGGAATACATTTAGTTAGTCCTTAAACTTTTTGATTAAATTTAAACTTACGCAATCTTATCATTATTCTACCAATAACGAACTTAATAAGATGAAAAAAAATATTTTTATATTACTATCAATTTTAGTTTTAATAACATCATTATGTTCATGTAAAAAATCGAATAATGATAATGAGTTTAAAACTCAAATTATTTTTCCCAAGTGGGGCTTTATACCTTATGATTTCTTCACTCATAGTAGTCATTTTTTTGAGGATGATAATGGTAATATTACGTATAAGAATAAGGAAACATTGTACTTGTTTAACGATGTGGGAGTTTTACAACATACCGAACCTATAAATTTGCCGAATAATGAAAGTCGCGAATTTACTTTCAGAAAAGATGGTACTTTTTTTGTAAAAATGAATGCTTTTAACTCCAAGAGCAGTGACTTTATTTTTTACTATAAAAAGCTAGATGCATTTACTTATTCAAGACCAACAATGATAGACATACGTAAGCTAGACAGTTTGGGAAAATATATTGCAGAGTATTATATTCACGACATTATACCTAATAAAATTGCCAATAGTTCTTCAATTAGTTGTTGGGTTTTTGCTTCAAAGTATACTGATATAAATTCGTTATTCTTAAACAGAGATCCGCAACCAGTATTGATTGAAATGTATGATTATAATATAGGTGCTGAATATGAACTTCCAAAGAATTTATTACCTAGCAAAGTCAATTCTTCTTCAACTAATTTCTGTTTTTACACAAATCAAAGTAGTCAAACTTTTTCTTTTGACCGTTTTATGAAATTAGTTGGAACCCAACAAAAAAATACTTTAGTGCCAAATATAAATTTGCTTGGTAGTTTTGTTATGAAAACAACAGATGGATATTATCTCTCTGATGATGCTATTCAGCTAAAAAGTAAAATACCTAATTTGTCAAACGATGACAAAATATTTAATTGCAAAGATTCTCTACTGTATGTTTATAAAGATGGATATTATACTACCATTAATGCGATTTCAGGAGCAGAAATTTTTAAATTAAATACGAAAAGTGAACAAATGCCTATTGGGATTGATACTGTAAATACGCATGATTATTACCGAACAAAAAAGGGAATAAGTTACCTAGTAACTTCGCGTGGTATAGTAATTACTAATTAAAACCTGTTTCGCGTTTACACCACTGGCTTAAACTGCTCAAATGCTTGTAGGCAATCATTGCAGTAATGCATGCTGCGGCAAAGCGTTGGCCCGAAAGGAGTTTTCATATCTGTATTTTTGCTGCCGCAATGAGGGCAAACACTATGTTCTAATAATTCCATGGTTATTTCGCCTTCGTGTTTTGGAGGTGGAGCAAGGCCATGTTTTTTCAAACACATCAAACCGCGTTCAGTCAATTTATTGCTATTCCAAGGTTTATCAAAAGTGGTGGTAACTTGTATGGTTTCAATGCCAATTTCTTTAAGCCTATCTGCCACCATATTTTCCATCATTTTTATAGCTGGGCAACCTGTAAAAGTTGGAGTCATTTCAACATAAACATTGCTTTCGCCTCTTACTTCAACTTTGGTAATGATGCCCATATCTACCATACTCAATGTTGGAATTTCTGGGTCTTTTACTACTTCAAGTGCTGACCAAATTTCTTTTTCGGTAATCATTTTTGTTTTTAATTAAAAAATTATAGTGTTGGAAGGATTGCAAAGTTGAAAGATTACAAGGTTAATTAAGTATTGCTTTGTATTTTATTAATCTTTTAAACCTTGTAATCTTTATAATCTTTCAATTCACTACCATTCAACTCCTGGTTCTATTCTAAAAACTTCACTCATTTCTGTTACCAATTGATCAAGATTTTCAGTATGATAACCTTTTCGGGCACCTAAAACTGGTTCCCAATCTTTTTCAGCAGGAATTTTTAAATTGGCTTTTTCAATGATTGGAGTAATTACCGCTAACCATCTGTTTTGTAACGATTGTTCACCTTCAAATATGTTGTCAGCAATTAATTGTTCTTCGTAATCGCCTTTTTCAAACATGCCTAAAGCGTAGTTCCAAGCATTGTTTAATGCAGTTTGCATACGTGCGTGGCTTTCCTCATTTCCATTTCCTAATTTGTTTAACCAAATATCAGCATGAAAAACATGGTATTTTAACTCACCTTTTATTTTGCGAGCTACTTTTGCCAATGGTTCGTAACTGCTGTTTGCTAAGTTGTCAAAACGCAATTGGTCAGCGTGGTCAAACAAAAAGTGACGGATAGTTGAAAAATCGTAATCATCGTTTTGTAACTCTAAAAATTGTGCGTTGTGAAACTGTTTTGCTTCACGCATAAAAGCGTTGGTGTCAGGTTCAGGTTCGCCAAGTTGGTGTAATATTTGAAACAAAGCTTGCGAATGACCAATTTTGTCTTGAGCCATAGATGAAAATGCAATATCTTCTTCTAATATAGGTCCTAAGCCTGTCCACTCGCTGTTTCTATGTCCAATAACTAACAAGTCATCGGCCATTTTATATAATAATTCTTTGATTGCCTCAGTATTCATAATTATGTTTTTTGTTGCAGAATTCACAAAATAAAATTATCAGCTTTATCTGTAAAATCTGTGGCTGTTATTAAGCTTTATTTTCCTTTTTGTACTTGTTAATTTTGTCCATTACTTTATAGCCACCTGCTTCACGGTATTGTTTTTCAGGTACTGTTTCAAAAATGTCAGCATCATCGTAATCCGATGCAAAAACATTACTGGTTTTAACTACCCAAATATTTACGCTTAAACCTCTACGGCCAAACTGTTCTTTGCCAAAAAGCAAGGCCATTTCAGCATTAGGAGCGTGAACAATTCCAACATGTACATGTTGGTCACCACGTTTTTTTTGATGAAACACTTCGTATGTTTCAAATTGATCCATTTCGGTTAATGGAGCAATGGTATTATCTTCATTTATTTGCTCGCGCTTTATGCGAGGGTCGAGTGAGTTTATCATTATTTTATATTAAAAGTTAGTTATTGCGTGTTGCTTATTACGAGTTGGTTATTACGAGTTGGTTATTATGGATTATAATTATTTAGATTTATGCTCCTTCAAATATGACATGAAACTTCCAATTTGAGAGCTTAGTAATTTAAGTTCATTATGAAAATACAAATATTTTTCAGAATCAATCCAATTTTTACTTCTAATAAACGCTATCATGCTTCTGCATTCGCCACAAGAACCTTTTGAATAGCGCAAGAACTTAATGAAATCAGGATTATTATTGTATTCAAAGCCTTCAGCTATATTATTTGAAATAGATAAGGCTGCTCTTTTTAATTGGTCTTGGGTTGAATAATCTTTTTTCAAAAAATCAATTTGGCATAATTCATATAACTCATCAGATAGTTTTATTGCTTTTTGCCAAATTTCTAAATCCTCAAAATTTTTTATAGTCGCCATGTAATTCTAAACAATAGTAAATATCTATTTCAACTAATAATTATTAACTCGAAATAATTAACCCGTAATAAAAAAACTAAGCTAGCGGTGTAACGTATTTTTCGTCTTTTCTTAACAATGCTGCTCTTACCCAACGGCCTTTTTCTTCAGCCATTCTGCGTACTGCTAAACGCTCTGCATTACAAGGTCCGCCACCATTAATTACACGCTTAAATTCATCCCAATCTGGTTCGGTATAATCCCATTTGCCTGTCTCTTCGTTTTTCTTTAAGTTAGCATCTGGAATTACTAAACCTAAATCCCAAATTTTTGGAACGTACATGTTTAAGAATTGTTGGCGCATATCATCATTACTTGCCATTTTTACTTTCCAACGCATTAATATTTCGGTATGACTCGATATTTTATCGCTTGGACCAAAGAAATGCATAATTGGTGGCCACCAACGTGTCAATGCTTCTTGGACCATTTTACGCTGAGTTGGTGTTCCTGTAGCTAATGTAACCACGTTGTCATGGCCATATTTTAAATGGAAACTTTCTTCTGTACAAATTCTGTCTAATGCTCTGCAATAAGGTCCATAACTGCCTTTAGCATTTGCTACTTGGTTTATAATTGCACCTGCATCAATTAACCAAGCTATAATACAAGCATCGGCCCAAGTATATGCAGGGTAATTAAATACATTTGAATATTTTGATTTACCGGTAATCAAATCATTAATCATGTCTTCACGGCTTTTGCCTAAAGTTTCAGCAGCACTATATAATAATTGTGCGTGACCAACTTCATCTTGCACTTTAGCCATTAAAGCTAACTTGCGTTTAAAACCAGGAGCACGAGTAATCCAAGTACCTTCAGGTAAAGCACCAATAATTTCCGAATGACCATGTTGTTCAATCATTCTGATTAACTGTTTCCTATATTCTTTAGGCATCCAGTCTTTTGGTTCAATTTTTTCGCCACGTGCTATGCGTGCTTCAAATTCAGCTAATTTAATTGGATCCTCGCCAGCAAGCATTGCGTTGGCTTTTTCATTAGGATCGATGTAAGCATTTCCGTACATATATATTTTAGTTTTTTGTTATTAGTTAATAGTTATTGGACCATGGACCATGGTCTATTTGCTATGGTCTATAAAACATCCGTTACCAAACGTTTTCTTAAGCCGCCCATTATAAAATTACTTAGTTTTTCGGCTATTTCAGCTGCATTCATTTTGCCATCGGGTTTATACCATTCGTTTACAAAATTAATGGTCGATAAAATGCTCAATACAGCAAATTTTTTATCTACTTGGTCAAAAATATCCTCGTTTTCGCCATCCATTAATATAATGGTAAATTGGTTTTCGTATTGCTGGCGCAATTGTTTAAATAAGGTAAGTTTAGGTTCACTTAAATTACGCCACTCACTTAAAAATACTGCTGATTGATTTTGGTTTTCAGTTATGGTTTCTACGTGTAATTTAATAGCTAAACGGAGTTTTTCTTCAGCATTAAAGTAAATATCGTTTACTTCCTTAGCATTAGAAATAAATTTGTTTGCCATGTCGAAACAAATGCCTTCTAAAAGCTCTTCCTTCGATTTGATATGGTGATAAATACTGGCAGCTTCTATACCTAGCTCCGTTGCTAAGTCGCGCATAGTAGTGCTTGCGTAACCTTTTTGTTTAAATAATAATGCGGCTGCATCTATTATTTGTTCTTTTCTATTGATGTTCAATGAATCAGCCATAACCTAACAATTGTTAGGCGAAGATATTAATTGAAACTAAAATTCCAAATTTTTATAAATAAAAAAAGCTGATTCCAATAAAATTAGGAATCAGCTTTTAATAAAATGAGGTTTTTAGTACTATTTAGCCTTCAAACTTTTTTGAATATCAACTAAAATTACAGCCATATCAGCTTCGTTTTTATAACCTACTTCTAGTTTCGTTTTATGCGATTTAGGGTTGATAAAAACAGTAGTAGGGTAACCGCTAATGCTGTTGTTACTAATAGCAGCAGCAAGTCCTGGTCCATCGTAAGTTTTTCCGTTGTAAGTGTATTTTACACCTTCTACTTCGGGGTTAAATTTAACCGATACATATTTGTCGTTCAATACACTCGAAATACTGTTTTTAGCATAAGTATCTTTGTCCATACGTTTACACCAGCCACACCAGTCGGTATATACATCAACTAGCATAATTTTGTTTTTCTTTTTGGCTAAGGCATAACCTTCGTTAAAGCCCATCCATTTTACTTCTTCGTTTTTAGGTTTAAAAGCATATAAGCCTAAAATAGTGATAAACACACTTAATATTACTGCAATTTTTTTCATTTTTATTTTTTTAAAACTCAAAAATACAAAAACCATACCTAAAAATTTTCTAAATTTATTTAGAAAAGTAAGTTGGCTTACGCTTTGGCTAAATCGCCCATAGAAACAAACGCTGATTCCTTGTAAACACCAGCATCTAATTTTTCTTTAATTATCGAAAATGCTGCAATGGTTTCTTCTACATCGGCCAAGGTATGAGCAGCAGTTGGAATCAATCGTAAAATAATCATTCCTTTAGGAATAACTGGGTATACTACTATTGAGCAGAAAATATTATAAACTTCTCTTAACTCATGTGTAATAGCAGTAGCTTCAGGAATGGTGCCATTTAAAACTACAGGAGTTACAGGAGTGGTAGTTACACCAATATTAAATCCTTTGGCTTTTAAGCCGTCTTGTAAAGCATGTACAATGTTCCAAAGTTTTGCTTTGTTTTCAGGGAAATCGCGTAATAACGAAAGACGTTTTAAAGCACCAATAACCATTGGCATTGGTAAACTTTTTGCAAATATTTGCGAGCGGATATTGTAACGTAAGTGTTTAATAACCAGTTTTTCGCCAGCTATAAAACCACCAATACCGGCCATACTTTTAGCAAAGGTACCAAAATAAACGTCTATGTCATCCATTACGCCTTGCTCTTCGCCTACACCTGCGCCTGTTTTACCCATTGTGCCAAAACCATGTGCATCATCTACAAATAAACGGAAGCTGTATTTTTTCTTTAACTCGGCTATGGCTTTAATATTTCCTTGTGCACCTGTCATTCCAAATACACCTTCGGTAATTACTAAAATTGAACCACCAGTTTCAGCTACCAAACGCTCAGCACGTTTTAACTGAGTTTCTAGGCTTTCCATATTATTATGAGTAAATACAAAACGTTTGCCCATGTGCAAGCGCACACCATCTATAATACATGCATGACTTTCGGCATCATATACAATCACATCGTGTCTATCAACCAAACAATCAATGGCCGAAACCATTCCTTGGTATCCAAAATTTAATAAAATAGCATCTGGTTTGCTTACAAAAGCAGCTAATTCTTGCTCCAATTGTTCGTGGTAAGTGCTGTTCCCACTCATCATGCGCGCGCCCATTGGATAGGCTAATCCATATTGTGCAGTGGCTTCTGCATCTGTTTTTCTAACTTCTGGATGATTAGCTAAACCTAAATAATTATTTAAACTCCAGTTTAATTTTTCTTTTCCTCTAAACATCATTCGTGGGCCAATTTCGCCTTCTAATTTAGGGAACATGTAGTAACCATAACTGTCGTCTCCGTGCATTCCTAGCGGACCTGGTTTGCTTTTTAGCTTTTCAAATAAATCCATTTTATAAAATTTTGTAATAATTATTTACAGGCAAATGTAAGCTATATGAAGTAAAAATAAATAGCTGATAAATGTTTGGTTGATGGTAAAATGAATACTTGATATTTAAAAACTAATTATGTTGAACTGAAGATTGGAATTGTAATGATATTATTAATACCTTAATTACTAAAATTGGCAAAAGAACTATTTGTTTTATATTGCCGTCCTTTAAAAAATAGGTATGAAAAAATACGTTTTACTAACTTTAACTTTTATTTCAATTGGCTTATTCCAAAGCCATAAAACAGACGAGGGCATGTTTCCTTTGTCGGAACTTAAAAATATTAACCTTAAAAAGGTGGGTTTAAAAATTAAACCTATCGAATTGTATAACCCAAATGGAGTGAGTATAGTTGATGCCATTGTGCGTGTGGGCGGCTGTACCGGCAGTTTTGTAAGCAACGATGGTTTAATTGTCACCAATCACCACTGTGCTTTTAGTTTTGTAGCTGCCATTAGCGATACCGTTAACGATTATATAAAAAATGGCTATTTAGCTCGCACTCACAAACAAGAAGCGCAAGCCAAAGGTTTGGTTTGTAAAATAGCTGCAAGTTACGAAGATGTGTCGGCCAAAGTATTGCAAGGCACACAAGGCACTGCCGATGCTGCCGAAAGGTTGAAAATAATTGCCAATAATTTAAAAACCATTACCGATGCAGAAAATAAAGCCAATCCAACTTTAAGCTGCGAAATTTCGGAAATGTTTACCGGACGCACTTACGTGTTATTCCGTTATAAATTATTGAAAGATGTACGCTTGGTTTATGTACCTGCCCGTAGCATAGGCGAGTATGGAGGAGAAAGAGATAATTGGGTATGGCCTCGCCATAGTGGCGATTTTGCTTTTTTAAGAGCCTATGTAGCTCCTGATGGAAGTGCTGCTGAGTATTCGCCAAACAATGTGCCTTACAAGCCAGCTAAACATTTGGTTATAAATCCTAAAGGTGTTAACGAAAACGATTTTGTGTTTGTATTAGGTTACCCAGGCCGTACATACCGCCATCAGCCTGCTGCATTTTATAAATACCACGAACAGTATATGTTGCAATACATCAGTAATATATACGATTGGCAAATTGAAGAAATGGAAAAATTGAGCAAGGGCAATCAAACCTTGGCTATAAAATATGCTTCACGCATTAAACAATTGGCTAATACTACCAAAAATTTCAAAGGCAAATTACAAGGATTTAGAAGGACTGGTTTAACAGCTAAAAAATACAAAGATGAAGCTGCTTTGCAAGATTTCTTAGCTAAAGATGAAGTTTTAAAAGCTACTTATAGCAATGTTATTCCGCGTATCAATGTTTTGTATGACGAAATTTTAAAATACGCACCTCGTAATTTATGGTACGATCAAATTTACAGCGTAACTCCAATGTTATCAATGGCTGCAGCAATTGATAATTTTAAAAATGCTTACCAATTACTAAAAAATGATGCCGAAAGAACCGATTTTAAACTAAAACAAGGTTTAAAATTAAAGCAAGCATTATCGGTAGCGTTTAGCAAATACGATGAACCTTTTGAAATGGCTGCCTTTAAAAAAATGCAAGCCGATGCCAAACAATTTAATAAAGATAACAAAGTGGAAGCTTTTGAAAAAAGCATCAATGCTGATGAATTGTACAGCAAAACCATTTTTAAAGATACCAAAATGATTGATAAATTGGCTAATGAAGACATTGAAAAGCTTTTTGCTTTGCAAGATCCATTATTAGATTTAGCAGCTAGCTTAAATAAAGAAATCAATTTTTATGATGAACAAGATAGAAAACGTGAGGCCGAATTGAATTTATTAATGGCAAAATATGTAGATGCAAAATCGGTTTTTCAAAATAAAAATTTTGTGCCAGATGCCAATGCTACCCTACGCTTTACTTACGGTTATGTAAAAGGGTATTCGCCTAACGATGCGGAGTATCATGGTCCATTTACCAGCTTACGTGGTGTGGTTGAAAAAGAAGATGGTGTTGATTATGAGTTGTTACCTTTAATTAAAGAATTGTACGCAGCTAAAGAATATGGCGATTTGTTAAAACCAAGCTTGGGCGATTTGCCAGTAAACTTTTTATATAATTTAGATACTACAGGCGGAAATAGTGGAAGCCCTGTAATGAATGCCAAAGGTGAATTAGTGGGAATTAATTTTGATAGAGCTTACACTGCTACTATTAACGATTACGCTTGGAACGAAAGCTATAGTAGAAGTGTGGCGGTAGATATTCGATATGTACTTTGGGTGTTACAAAAAGTGGCTAAAGCCAATGAGTTAAATGATGAATTGGTCAAGAAATAGTTGTATTTTAATTAATACATAAAATTTTACCATAAAATTAACCACTAATATTTATTAAATAAACTAAATACCTTATTATCGCAAACACAAATAAAACAAAAATGAAAAAAATAATTACAACAATAGCAGCAGTAGCCATGAGTACTTTGGCTTTTGCTCAATTAGTAACAAATGGAAGTTTTGAAAATACTACTGGTACTTCATTCGATAATTGGACTTTAACAAGTGGTAGAAATAAAGTTCGCACAGTTATTAACTTAAGTGTTAATGGCACGCCTGTAACAATTAGACCTGCTACTGGTACTAAATTTTTAGGTTTGTTAAACGATTCTCCTGCGGTTAATGGTTCAATTTCTATTGGTAGAATAAATACCGTAGTGCCTATGAGAAGAAGACCTGCTGATATTAAATTTAAATTCCAATATTTAACTTCTATATCTACTGAAAGCTTTTTTGCTGTAGTAACTTTTTTTCAATCAAATCCTGATAATGGCAGAAGAGATACATTACAAACTAATTTAATTGGTTTAAGTCAAAGAGGTTTATTATTAGGTAACGGTGGAAACTGGTTACAACTTTCATACCCATTAAGCTATGCTAGATGGGATGCAGAATCGGCAGGTGCAATATCTGATAGTTGTTCAATTGAGTTTTTTACAACTGGAAATATGGCTTCGGGAACTTCTTCAACTTCAACTACCACAGAATTATTAGTTGATGATGTAGAATTTACAACTTGGGGAACTGGCTTAAACACCGTTACAGGTGTTAATGCACCTGAAATTTCTAACTATCCAAATCCATTCAATAACACTACAGCAATCAGCTATAACTTAGCTATTCCTTCAGAAAATGTAAGTTTATCGGTAGTTGATATTAATGGAAAGCAAGTGTTTACAAAAGATTTAGGAAAACAAACTGCTGGCGATTTTACAGTTAACTTTGATGGTTCTGATTTAAACAGCGGCATTTATTTCTATACCTTAACCAGCGATAACAACCGTCAAACTGGTAAAATGATGATTAGTAAATAATCATCATTAATAGAGTTAATAATTTAAAAAGCCCAATCAAACTATAGTTTGATTGGGCTTTTTTTATCCAATTAATATTTGCAACTAAATAACTTATTCAAAGCCCAGTTGCTTTATTATTTGTTCTATCTGCCAGTCTTCTACGGGGTTATATTCATCTTTAAGATTTCCGCCATAAAACTTAGTCATACCTTGCCAAAAATAGGCGGTAAAATTACCTCTATAGGTTTCTAATAAGTCATAGGTTGTTCTGCCTGTTTCGCGGTAAATTAGTTTAATTAATATTTTACCTTGGCTAACAGTTAGGCCTTTTAAATCGTCCATAAATTGGTCTTTTATGTTGGCTTCTGTTTTCTTTAAATAAGCTTTTCTTGCCTTTTCTGTTGGCAAAAGCTGTAGATTTTGCTCCAACATTTGGTACCTGAAAGCCGCTAACTTGGCATAAGGCAATGCTTTTTTTACATTGTAAACCAAGCGTTGGTATTTTTTTTCGTATTCAGGATCTTTTTGGGCAGTAACTATAAAGTCAGGAAGGGTAATATTTTTTATAGTATCCTGAGCTTTAATAGTTAATGAGCCAAATAAGAATAAGTAAATATATAGGTTTCTAAGTTTCATAAATATACTATTGAAAAAATAATGCCAAAAGTATTTTAATTCAACGAAATTTCAATTTGTTGCTGTTTAATGAGCTCTTTTAGTTTTTTAATTCCGTACCTAAATCTACCTTGAACAGTATTGATATTTTCGCCAATTTGATCAGCTATTTCTCTAAACTTTAAGTTACCCCAATGTTTTAAAATAATTACTTCTTGTTGTTCTGTAGGTAATTGTAAAATTAAATTGCGTAAAAGAGTAGCTTCTTTTTCTGCTTCAAAATCTTCGAAAGGCGCGCGCACTTTGTCGTCAGCGTAATTGTCAAAATACGAGTAGTTCTCGTCATCTGCATCGGTACTCATAAAGTTAGAAAATAAAAATTCTTTCTTTTTTGAGTTTTTGCGCAAATAATCAATCGAAAAGTTGTTACACAAGCATAATAAATACTGTTTAAACCTTCCGGTTTCAGTATAACGGCCATCGTTTAAAACTTCAATAATTTTAATAAAAACATTTTGGAAAATTTCTTCCGCAATATCTTTTTGTTTTACTTTTTGTAAAATTACTGAAAAGCCGGCATTTTTATGCCTTCTTAGCAATGTTTCGAAACTACGCACATCGCCATTAAGATACATCAGTATCAATTCATCGTCACTAACTTTTGAGGTTTGCATAATTGTAAGCATTAATTGGTTCAGTAGTTTTTTAGCAAACAGTTATAATTAATTGGTTAGTGTAAAGGTTTATACTTTATAGGCGATGATTTTTGGTTTAATTGTTAAATCAAATTTACTAACAAAAGTCATATTATCAAATTTTCGTCATAATTTTTTTTAATTTTTTTAAAACTTGCTCATTATGAGGCAGTTTTAATTTTTATTTTAATAGTAAATTTTTCCATTCAACACATTTAAGTAAATGTTTAATACTAAAATGAAGTACCGTCAATAAAATTTTAGTGCAAATCGTCAGTTTAATTTACAATAATTGTACAATGAAAAATTATAACTACTCAGTAGCCGAAAGATTGATGCGCTACGTACAAGTTGATACCACTGCCGATCCTAATAGTACTTCAAATCCAAGTAGTGAAAAACAAAAAGATTTGAGCCGGTTATTATGCAATGAATTAATAGCATTGGGCTTAAATGCTGAAACCGATGAGTTTGGTTATGTATATGCAACCATACCAACTAACACCGATAAAAAAGTTCCAGTATTATGTTTTTGTTCGCATGTAGATACAAGCCCAGATTGCAGTGGAACCAATGTAAAGCCTATTTTACATAAAAAATGGGATGGAAGCGATATTGTGATGCCTGATGATAATTCGGTAGTGCTATCGGCTAAAAACCATACTTATTTGCAAGAAAGAATTGGTGATGATATAATAACTGCTAGTGGTTTAACCTTATTAGGTGCCGATGATAAAGCGGGAATTGCTATTATTATGGATTTGGCTCAATTATTATTAGCTCACCCTGAAATTAAGCATGGCGATATCAGAATATTATTTACACCTGATGAAGAAATAGGGCAGGGGGTTGATAAAATAGACATGAAAAAACTGAATGCAGATTTTGGTTATACCTTAGATGGTGGCGAACGTGGTCATTTAGAAGGCGAAACCTTTAGTGCTGATGGTTGTAAAGTAATTTTTCATGGCATAAGTGCGCACCCGGGTTATGCTAAAAATAAAATGGTAAGCGCAATAAAAGCAGCTTCCTATTTTACTACGTTATTACCAGCAGATATCATGTGTCCTGAAAAAACAGATGGTTGCCAAGGTTTTGTTCATCCTGTTTCAATAGAAGGAACAGTTGAAAAAGCTACAGTTGGGTTTATAGTTCGCGATTTTGACACTGCCAAACTAAAAGAGCATGAAGCTTTGTTAGAACAATTGGCGCAACAAGCAGTTGCTAAATTTGAAGGTGCTACTTATGAAATTAAAGTAACTGAGCAATACCGCAACATGAAAGAAATTTTAGACCAATATCCGCAAGTAATGGCCAATGCTGAAGAGGCATACAAACGTGCAGGTTTAAATTTAGTAAAAACCAATATTAGAGGTGGAACTGATGGTTCAAGACTTTCGTTTATGGGTTTACCTTGCCCTAATATTTTTACTGGCGAAATGGCTATTCATAGCAAGCAAGAATATGTAAGTGTGCAAGACATGCAATGCGCGGTTGATGTTTTGGTGGAGTTGGTTCAAGTTTGGGAGCAACAAGCATAAACGATTTGCTTAATTTAAAATATAAAAGAGGCTGTTTTAAAAGAACAGTCTCACTCGTTTTGTCACATTGAGCGATTCCGATTTGTCGGAAGAAATGTTTTTAAAAGGGAGCATTGATTTCTCGACTTCGCTCGAAATGACCAATATTTTAAAGCATTTGATGCCGATTTTTCGCTCAATGATCAGCTAATAAAAGCTCGTTTAAAAACTCAGGGTAAACTTTTTCCCAAAAATTAGAAAGCATGTTGTTGTAAGCATCTTTGCTCGCATTTTCTGGCGTTAGTTGAAAACCTTTTATATCCTTCAAAGCATTTTTATAAATTTCATGGTTATTGGTGGCATCTACAATGCTAATATTCATATTGATATTGGCTTGTAACATTTTACCCCAAATTACTCCTAAATCAGTAGTGTTGGCTACTATTTTTATTTCGTAATCTGCATTTTTTCTATCGCTTACAAAGTTACATCCACTCTCTACCAATTTACGTTTAAGCAATGGTTCTATGATATTAAATTCCAAATTTTTACCTAAAATTTGTTCTTGGCTATTGGTGTAAATTTTTAAAGGCTCTACCACTAATCTAAAATTAGTACTTGGCGCATCTATATTAGTTAAAACACTTTTTAATAATCCATTTAAACTATCTGTTTTTATAATAGTGGCTATATCAACCATTATTTTTACTTGTTGAATGGGATCTTTAGCTAAAATTTTATTCAACGAAAAAGTAGCTACTCCATTTTGATCGGTTTCTGCACTGTTTCCATAATCAAATTTGGTTTGGTTTGCTTTTAAAGTTAACGGTACAAAAGGCACAAATGAGTTGTCTGACTCTAGTTTAACGCTCGCAGTAAAAGGATTGCTGATGGGCTTACCAATTTTTCCTTTTAGTTCTACTACATCGGTTTTAACTTGCAGTTTGTATAATTGGTTTTGAATTTGGTTTACAATTTCGTTTACCAAATACACTTGTTTGCCTTTGTATTCTGTTGCTACATCTTCGTTTAAGTAATTTTGCAACGCACTCAATGCTTTTATGCGCAAACGTATTATTTGCATAAAATTGTCTTTGTACGAAAGTTGGTCAGCGTTATCTAAAAAATTGATAGATTGATTAATGGCAGCTTGTAGTTTTCTGCGTTTGGCAGCTTCGTAATCGCTTTTCGAAAGTTTGTAGTAAATGTAAAAATCGTTTTTGTTTTCCCAACTATCTACTACTTCAAAATCTTCCACCATGGCTTGCGCATTTACTTGAGTTTCGGTTGCAAAACTTTGGTTATAGTTGGCATTGTTTTGATATTGCGATAAAATAGAATTACTTGAGACCACCACTTTTATTTCGCCAATCATGTCGTTTAAAGCGCGCTTTTTGGCCATTTGCTGGAAATCGGTTGGGTTTAATGTTTTGTTAGCGTAACCAATTCCAATATAATAACTTGGGTTTACAGGGCGTTGTTGCACCCAGTTAGGCTGTTTGTTTCTATCCTTGCGGTTAACTCCATTTTTTGAAGTGCCACACGATAGGAAAAAAAATGCTGTAAACGATAATATAAATAGTAGTTTAGTTTTCACTTTAATACGGTATAATTTTGTTGTTATTCAAACATTGTACCATTATTGGCTATGCTTAAATATTGCTCAAAATTATCAATAGTTTTAGTAAAAGCAAGGTGCTAAAAATTACTGTTTTGTTTAAAAATATTATAAATGAACTCTACATGTATTTTTGACCAAAAGATTTTATTTCAATCTGCTTAGATTTGATACAAACAAAGTGGTTGTAGTTTTGCAAACTAGGCTTAAAATTTTTAGCATTTGCAATACGAAAAATAAATGCCTTTTTATACATTTGCTTTATGAACATCATGCAGAAAATCGGAGTGGAAATCCTTTCAGATATATTGGGATTGTTAGACTTTAATTTTAAACTTAAACTAGCTGGTGGAGGCAATGGATTATGGTAAATTTGAAAATTAATAACACATTTATGAAATTTTTTTTATTAATTTCACTAATGTGTTTGTTTAATAATTGCGAAAAAATTTATCCTGATGATAAGCTTTCTTTAACAAAAACCGAATACACCGGTCAACAATTAAAAATTGATGGATATTATTATACTATAAATAAATTTTCAAATAAAGCTTCAGTTTATGTTTTTTTCAATAATGGTGTGCTGTTAAATGCTGGTGATGGTTATGATTTAACAGTTCCAAATTACATTGAGAATTCACTATCTTCTACTAGTTTTATAAATAAACTAAAGGGAATTAAATTTTCATGGGGTTTGTTTAATGTTGAAGGTAATAATATAAGCTTAGAAAGGTGGTATTCTTCAACTGGAGGTCCATTAAAAACATACATTGATTTTGGAACAATAATAAATGATAGTACTTTTCAGATCACCAATTCAATGCGTTCTGATGGTACTGAAAAAAGAAGTGAAAACATCATTTTTAAGTTTAAGAAATTTAGTCCCAAGCCTGATAGTACCAATAGTTTTACTCCTTAAGATTTTGCCTTGCGGTGTCAACTATTTCTAGCCCCAATACTGTAAATAAGCAATTTCCTAATGCCCAGTTCCACACATATTACCACTTACTTCGGTTTCGTTAATTTGAGGGCTTACAAATGGAATACCTAAATTGAGTCCTCTAAGTATAAACAAACATGCAAAAAAGATGGCGAAAACAGGCATTAATAAATTGGCTTTTTGCCTAAATTTTAAATTGATAATTTGCCCTAACATAGCAATAGTAAACATTACCGGAAGTGTTCCTAGGCCAAATGTAGCCATAAATAATGCGCCTGAAAGTGCCGATTGAGTAGCCAATGAAGCAATTAAAGCAACATACACAAACCCGCAAGGCAAAAGGCCATTTAAGTTACCTATTAAAAAAAATGAATACGAGCTTTTGCTGGTAAATAATTTGCCATACCATTTATTACCCCAAAAATTGATGTCGAATTGATTGGCTATTTTAGGTAAAAATAGCTTGATTAAAGTAATAACTAAAATGCTAATTCCTGCAAAAATACTTATGGATTGTTGTAAGCCCGCTAGCTTTAATTGAAAGCCAACCGCACCAATTATGAACCCTAAAATGGCATAAGTAAAAATACGTCCTGCATTATACATGAACCTAGAAAGCCATAAATGACCTTGGGTATTGCTATGCCTTGGCAATGCAAACGCAATGGGTCCGCACATGCCTGCACAATGCAAGCTGCTTACCATTCCAGTTATTAATGCAGTTAAAAAAAGCATACGTTATTTTATATCGAAATTTTTTTCCAAATAATGTTTACCTGAATTATCGGTCCAATTTAGGTTGCCAACCCAATTACCTTTTTCAAAATTAGTAATATCAATATTGGTTGGAATTGAATCACCAATTTGTACCTCAAAGGTTTTATCTTTGGTTTTATTAGCCAAGTATTTTAGGTTTAACTGTGCATTGCTAATGGTTTTATGGGCTATGTTTTTTAAACGTAAAACAGTTTGGTTGTTTACATTAATTATTTCAAACTGTATTAAACTATCAGCGCCTTTGTTTTCATCAATAGTAGCTTGGTAGTTTTCGCCTTTTTCGTAATAATCTGTTTCAATTAATGCCACATCTTGTTTTACCATTTTTACAATCATAAAAACGATGAAACACATAAATAAAACAGTAAGTGCTACTAATTTGGTTCCCCAGGTTATTTTCATTTTATAGTTGATTTATTATGCGGCCAAAGTTAATTAACTGGAGCCACAAAATTTGATTTTACTTGTTCAATTAATACACCATTGCTTTTTACATTAATCAACACTTTGTTTTGATTACTTGTGATGGTTTTAGGGTCAATTTCAATAAAGAAACTGGTTTTTCCCAATTCGTCTTTTGGTATTTTTATGATTTGTTTATCAATCAATTTGATGGTGCCTTTTGGTTCAACTAATTCTAGTTCAATTGGAATAGAATCAAAGGTTTTATTTACAAACTCAATATTATATAAGTTACTAATATTGCCATTGGCTTGTGTTTGGTAAAGCATTCCAGCAGTTCTGTTTAAAGTAGTTTCAATTTCTTTACGGCTAGCAACCAAATAAACCAAAAGAGTTAATAAACCAACTAAAACAACTGAGTAACCTACATTACGTAAAGTAAACTTAAAGGTTTCGTTATTATCAATTCCATTTTTAGAGTTAAAGCCTATTAAACGAGTTGGTTTATTTATTTTTACCATTACTTCATCGCAGGCATCTACACAAGCTGTACAGTTGATACATTCTAGCTGAGTGCCGTTCCTGATATCAATACCAGTTGGGCAAACTTGAACGCATAACTTACAATCAATACAATCGCCTTTTGGAGCAGGAGTAGCAGTATCTTTTTTACTTGCTTTTCCACGAGGTTCGCCACGTAAATAATTGTATGCTACTACTATGGAATGTGGATCTAACATTAAACCTTGTAACCTGCCATAAGGACAAATAATTACACAAACTAACTCGCGTAAAAAAGCAAAAACAAAATAAAATACAGTAGAGAAAATAAGTAATGAAGCAAACTTACCAATATGTGCCAATGGTCCATCGGTAATAAGTAGTTTCATTTGGTCAATACCAATAATGTATGATAAAAATGTATTGGCAATCAAAAATGAAATCAAATAAAATGCTACATGTTTACCTCCTTTACGAAGTATTTTTTCAGTATTCCATTCCTGGCCAGCTAGTTTTTTTTGTTGGTTAAAATCACCTTCAATTAAATATTCAATTTTACGAAAAAGCATTTCCATAAAAATGGTTTGAGGGCAAGCCCACCCGCACCAAATGCGGCCAAACAAAACAGTAAATACAATAATAAATAATATAAAAGTTAGCATCAATAAGGCAAACAAGTTTAAATCTTGTGGCCAAAAAGGCATACCAAAAATGATGAATTTTCGCTCTAAAACATTAAATAACAATAATGGGTGTCCATGAAATTTAATAAAAGGTGTGGCAAAAAATATAATGTATAAAAACCATGCAAAAAGCGTTCTGTATTGGTATAAATTTCCTTTTGGTTTTTTTGCAAAAATCCAAAGACGTTTTCCATCTTTATTTACATTCGATAAACTATCGCGATAATGTTCGCCATCTAGCGCCTTTGCCTCTTCTACTTCGTGCATAATTTTATTATTTATTGTATTGGTAAACTTTTTAAAGTTTTAAAAAAAATAACCACACAGATATATAGTTTATCATAGTTATTAGCTATGCTTTCTTTATATCTATGTGGTTAACTCACTTTTATTTTAAAGCGGTAGCTAAACTATCAGTAGCTACGGCTGTACTATCTGTTGCAACGGGTGCACCAGCTTCTTCCATTTTAGTTCCTTGTGGCGCTTTTGGTGCTGGTGGATTGGTGCCGCCAATTGATTTAATATAACTTGCTAATTGAGCCATTTGTAAACCATTTAACGATTTTTCCCAAGCAATCATACCCTTACCAGTAACACCATATTTAATGGTTTTGAATACATCGCTTACTTGGCCTCCATGTAACCAAAACTCATCTGTTAAGTTTGGACCTACATTTCCTCCGCCATCTTCTCTATGGCAAACTGCGCATTTAGCAGTATATAATTCTTTACCTGCTGTTAAATCTTTGGCATCGGCCATTAATTTAACATTGCTTTCGTCTATTGAATTGCCTACTTTCTTTAAATATGCTGTTTTGGCTACTTCTGCATCTGCTAATTGTTGTTCGTATTCTGCCAATTGTAATTTACCTAAATTGTCAGAATAGTGATACCAAAATCCGTAAACAATTGCAAAAACAATAGAAGTGTAAAACATAAAGTTAAACCATGGTGGAGTTGGGTTATCTAACTCCACAATTCCATCAAAACTTTCATCTAATAAAAGCTTTTTCTCATCTTTTAATGAGTGTAAAGAAAACAGCTTTTCTACTGTTGTTCTTTCTTCATCGGCTTTTACCAATTCAGGGTTGTTAATTCTGCGTAATGCGGTTAAGGTTAAATATAATAATCCTACTATGATAAGGATTAAAATACTAATGATAACACCCATTACTTTTAAATACAGCGTATCAAAATCGCCATAATCAAACGTTGCGGCTTCGGCTGCCATGCTTCTATTGCTTAGCAATAAAACTATACTGGCTAAAAATACTTTTGTTTTCATTTTGTTAATCAATTTTTTGTTAAACATTATTCAAGCGGTTTATTGCTCATTTCATCAATGTATTCTTTTTTTGTTTTAAATAGCCATAAAGCTATTAGTACAAAAAATGCTGTAAACACTAGTAGTGAGAACATTTGATAAATGCCAATACCGGTTACCTCGTGCAATAAGTTACGAAACATATTTTTATTTAATTAATGGTTAGTTAGCTGCCGAATTAGTTAGTTTTATATCAGTACCCAAACGTTGCAGGTAAGCTATAATTGCTATTAATTCTTTATCGCTTTCGATTTTTATTTTTTCACTTGCTAGGTTATCGCTAATGGTTTTAGCTTGCGCTTGCAAATCTTGTAATGCTCTTTCTTCGTAACCTTTTTCGTAAGGAACACCTAACGTACGCATGGCATTAATTTTATCCTTAATATTGCTTACATTCATGCTTTGTTCTGCTAAGAAAGGATAAGCTGGCATAATTGAACCTGGCGACATAGTTCTTGGATCAATCATGTGGTTATAATGCCATGAGTTTGGATATTTACCACCTTCGCGCATCAAGTCAGGGCCTGTACGTTTTGAACCCCATAAAAATGGATGGTCATATACATATTCACCTGCTTTTGAGTATTCGCCATAACGCTCGGTTTCGCTTCTAAACGGACGAATCATTTGCGAATGACAACCCACACAACCTTCGCGTATGTATAAATCGCGGCCATGTAATTCCAATGGAGTATATGGTTTTACACTGGTAATGGTTTGAATATTTGATTTGATTAAGAACGTTGGCAACATTTCTACCGCACCACCAATTAAAACAACAACAATTGATAATACCATAAATGTCATTGGTTTACGTTCTAAGGCTTTATGCCAGTATGATGCATGACCAGTAGGAGCATAATTACTTTCTAATGCCGGAGCTTCTGCATCTTCGTTAGCTACTAATTTACCAGCAGTCATGGTTTTAACAATATTGTAAACCATTACTAAAGTACCTGTTAAATAAAGTGTACCACCTATTGAACGGAACACATGTAAAGAAAGAATTTGTTTGGTAGTATCTAAAAATTCGTATTTTAATTGACCAGCTTCTGTAAACTCTTTCCACATTAAACCTTGGGTAAATCCGCTCCAATACATAGGAACTGCATAGAATAAAATACCTAAAGTACCAATCCAAAAATGGAAGTTAGCTAATTTAGTAGAGTGTAATTTAGTTTGGTAAATACGAGGGATTAACCAATATAAAATACCAAAGGTCATAAATCCGTTCCAGCCTAATGCACCAACATGCACGTGGGCTACTATCCAATCGGTAAAGTGAGCAATGGCGTTTACATTTTTTAACGAAAGCATTGGACCTTCGAAAGTAGCCATACCATAAGCAGTAATACCTACCGCAAAGAATTTTAAAACTGGTTCGTCACGAACTTTATCCCAAGCACCACGTAAAGTTAACAATCCGTTTATCATACCACCCCACGATGGAGCAATTAACATAATAGAAAAAGCTACACCTAACGATTGAGCCCAATCAGGTAATGAACTGTATAACAAATGGTGAGGACCAGCCCAAATGTATAAGAAAATTAATGTCCAAAAGTGAAGGATTGATAATTTGTATGAATACACTGGTCTATCAACAGCTTTAGGTAAATAATAATACATTAAACCTAAAAATGGAGTGGTTAAGAAAAATGCTACCGCATTGTGTCCGTACCACCATTGTACCAAGGCATCTTGCACACCTGCGTAAAACGAATAACTTTTAAATAATGAAATAGGTAATTCGAAAGAGTTAACAATATGTAAAACAGCTACCGTAACAAAAGTGGCTATGTAAAACCAAATAGCTACATACATGTGGCGCTCTCTGCGTTTTATAATTGTACCAAACATGTTCCAGCCAAATACTACCCAAATTAAGGTAATAGCTATATCTATTGGCCATTCCAATTCGGCATATTCTTTAGAGGTGGTTAACCCTAAAGGCAATGTAATAGCCGCAGCTACTATAATTAATTGCCAGCCCCAAAAATGGATATTACTCAATACATCGCTAAACATTCTGGTTTTACATAAGCGCTGTAACGAGTAATACACACCCATAAAAATGGCATTACCAACAAAAGCAAAAATAATTGCGTTGGTATGCAATGGGCGAATTCTTCCGAACGAAGTGTACTGATTTCCTAAATTGGCAGCGGGCTCATAAAGTTGAATGGCCACAAGCAAGCCAACTAACATTCCAACAATACCAAAAACCATGGTGGCTATGGCAAAGTTTCTTACGATTCGATTATCGTATTGAAATTTTTCTGTTTGCATATAGTGAGTATTTGTTTATTTTACTCAACAAACGTACTTTCAATACCTGCCCTTTAAAATGACCATTGGCAAATGCTATTTTGAGAGATTTTAGCCCAAATAGTGACTAGGGTCAGTAATTGTCATGAAGAAATTGACAATTGGGTTGTTTAAAGTATGCTCAATAAACTGTGTTAAAGAATTAAAAAAGTTGGTTTTTACCAATAATTAGGTTGTTTAAACACCTCATTTTTGCATAAAATTTATTAAAAATGATGAAACAAAAAACAATTCAAACTATTGCTAAAGTATTTACCGGATTTTCTGCACTTAGTTTATTATCGGTTAGTGTAATAGCTTTTTTCAATCCGCAATCTGTTATGGATTTGGTATTAGTTAAACTTAATAATACTGATGCTTACAGCAGCATTAGAGGAGTTTATGGTGGTGTTGGCTTGTGCCTAACAATTCATCTTATTTACCTATTAATCAAAAACTTAAAACTAGCACTAGGTTTGCTTTGTATGCTTTGGGGATTGTATGCAATTAGCCGAGCTATAACCATATTGGTAGAAGGGCCACTTGGCAGTTTTGGTACACAATGGATTATTACAGAAAGTATATTCTTTATTATTGCATTTGTATTATTTATATACACCGAAGCCAAACAATATGCAAAGTAAAGAACTGTTTTTAGAAGATTTAAATTATAGGTTAGAAATGCAGCTGCAACTAGTAATTGGGCAGCTGCAAAACTTACCTGAGTCTGTTTTAAATAAACCCACCTTAACTGGAGGTTGGAGTATTACTCAATGCATAGCGCACCTAAATAGTTATTACGATTATTATTTACCAAATGTTAAAGCAGTTATTGATCAATTGCCTAATGATATTAATGCAAATGAAGTTAAGCATACTTGGTTAGGCAATTATTTTATTAACATGATGCAGGCCAATGGGAAATCAAAAAAATACAAAGCCGTAAAAAAGCATATACCTCCAATAAACTTGAATGGACGGGAACAAGTGGCCACTTTTATTCAGCATAGTGAAGAGTTTTTAAACTTAATTGAAAACATGCAACATATAAACGGAAATCAAGGTAAAATAGGTGTTTCAATAGCCCCGTTTATAAAGATTAATTTATATGATACCTTGCTGTTTTTATTAACTCATAACGAACGGCATTTAGCACAAGCTAAGCGAAATTTGTAGTATTTATTTTTCTTATAACCTCAAAATAAGCTATACTCAATTGACATTGTATATAACTCTTAAAATTCAACAAATTGTACATTAGATCTATATTGTTGATGAAAGTCTTTTTATAACCGCAATTAAGAATATAATAGCTAACACAACACCGATTATCCATAACCCAACAACAACATTAAACGGAAGTGTAAGTAATCCGATTATAAAAAAACTCAATAATAAAATTATAAGAAATATTTCAAAATCAAAAGCGAAGGGATCATAATCATAATTAGGCTTCCATTTATTTTGCTCTTTATAATGCTTAATATTTTTATTGTTTTTAGAAAAAGGAATTTTATTTTCTACTAAATTAAATACTCCTTTTTTTTTCAATCCAATCTTTACTTTCGTAGTATTTTTGAGAGATTTTTTAAGAAAAGGAATTGTTGAAATTTCTGTTTTCTCAGAAACAGTATTTGCACTCTTAGTTAAAATATTTTCTTTAGTTACTTGAGTAATTGCAGAATCTGAATTGTATTCTATTTTAACCTTATTAGTTTTGTGTTTTGGTTTTACTAATGTGGCAGAAGTATTTTTATCTGGCCTAACCAAGTTTAAACTATGGTAACGCCCAATTCCACAAGCATTAAGCATTGCTAATAAGCAAATAAAAACAATTGATTTAATAAGGTTGAAACGCATCACTTTTTATATCTTGTGTTAATTTAAATATCCGTCTGACGCCTTGACTCGCAATACCAAGCGCACAATCGTCTGACGAAAGTGGCACAATTTTTATAAATTAAACATTATCTAAATATCTTAATTATAAAATTGATAAACAGAGCAACTATTAAAATTGGTACTAATATCCAAAATGAAATAACAATAATAAAAAACAAAAAATCTAGACCTCCAGAATTTATACCACCGCCAAATTTGACAACCAAAAATACAATTCCAATGAGTAATGTCAAAATACCTATAATAATCAAAACTGCCTTTTCAAAAGCGCCTATAAGACTACGTTTGGGATCTATTTGTTTTTTAATTGATTCATATAAATCATGGTTACCAATTGGCCTTTCAATCTTACTGTTTAATAAACTCAACACCATTTTTTCCTTCAATCCAATCTTTCCTTTTTTAGCATTTATGGAAGATTTTCTAAGAAAAGGAATTATTAAAGTTTCTGTTTTCTCAGAAACAATATTTGCAGTTTCAGTTAAACCATCTTCTTCATTTATTTGAGCAATTGCAGAATCTGAATTGTATTCTATTTCAACCTTTTTAGTTTTATGTTTTGGTTTTACTAATGTGGCAGAGGTATTTTTATCTGGACTAACTAAATTTAAACTATGGTAACGCCCAATTACACAAGCATTAAGCAGTATTAGCAAGCAAATAAAAACAATTGATTTAGTAAGGTTGAAATGCATAACTTTTTGTATTATTTTAAATATCCGTCTGACGCCTTGCCACGCAAAGCCTAGCGCGCAATCGTCTGACGGAAGTTGGACGATTTTACGAGTTGAAAACTTTTTATTTTTCTCCAAATACTTCTAAATACACTTTAATTAAATCAACAAAATTTTGGGCATTGAGTTTAATTTTGACAAAAAATAAAAATTTCAGCCAAAATTCCAATGTGGAGAGTCAACTAGGAGAATAATGATGAAAAGAACAAAAGCAAGTGTTAGTAATCGTAAAGCTGAATTTAAATCAATAGACAGTAATACTATTCCAATTATTAATGATAAAAGAAATGCAAAAATAATTAAGAAATACAAAAACCAAGAATTCAAATCAGGTTTATTTGGTGAATATGGTTTTAGTAAATTTTTATTTGATGTATTTATTTTATACTTTTCATTTATTTTTTCAAACTTATTTTTTAATAAAGTCAACATCATTTTTTCTTTCATACCAAGTTTTACTTTTTTAGCTTGTTGAGATGGTTTTTTAAGAAAAGCAATCACTAAATTATCGGTTCTTTCTGAAATTGTATTTATTGTTTTAGTTAAACCATCTTCTTCAGTTATTTGAGCAATTACAGAATCTGCGCTAATAATTTCAGTTACCTTTTTAGTTTTATGTTTTGGTTTTACTAATGTGGTAGAGGTATTTTTATCTGGCCTAACTAAGTTTAAACTATGGTAACGCCCAATTCCACAAGCATTGAGTAATAATAGTAAACAAAAGAAAATTATAATTTTAAAGTACATATTTTTATATTATTTTGTTATTACCCTTCAAAAACCTCCAAATAAACTTTGCTTAAATCCACATAACTTTGGGCATTAATCTTGATTTTTTCTACTTGTTCAGGTGTAATTTGTTTAACCACTTTTGCAGGAGAACCCAATACCAACGAATAGGGTGGAATTTGGGTACCATCAGTTACCAAAGCATTTGCCCCAATTATGCTAAAATCGCCTATAACAGCATTGTTTAAAATAGTGGAGTGCATACCAATTAAAACATTATTTCCAATTTTAGCACCATGCACTATAGCAGAATGACCAATGATGCAATCATGTCCAATATGAGTTGGGCAATTAGGGTCAACATGCACCACTGCATTGTCTTGAATATTACTTCTGTCGCCAATAATTATTTCATCACCATCGGCACGCAAAACTGCACCAAACCAAATGGAAACCTCATTGCCTAAATTTACATTGCCTATAACTGTAGCAGTTGGCGCTATAAATACTTCATTACCTTTAACAATTGCTTTAGTTAAAGTAAGTTTCATTTTCTCTTTATCAAACATTTTATTTTATAAGGCTAAAGCAATATCTAAGTATACAAAAATATCATCTGGCAATTCATCACCTTTTTTACTAGCACGTTTATGCCCAGTTCGAACCACAATTAAATTGTTACCAGGCACTGCAAAAATATATTGGCCCCTAATTCCTCTGCAATAAAATATATCGTGACCTTTGTGTTTCATAACCCACCATTGGTAACCATATTTATCGTTTGGTTTGCCATCAATATCTTTTAAGTTAGCCAATTGAATTGATTCTTGAATGTATGAAGAGTCTAATATTTGCTCACCATTACAATTACCTTTGTTCATGTAAAGTTTGGCAAAACGCGCAAAATCACGGGCTGTGGCATACCAACAGCAGCTTACTTTTTCCATTCCATCCGCTTTATCTAAACTCCAAAAAGCAGGTTGTTCTGCCCCCATTTTTTGCCATAAATTTTCAGCAGCAAACTGCGAAACAGTTTTATTACCCAAAACTTTTTTCAAAATTATTCCAAGTAATTGCGTATCACCACCTTTGTAATTCCAAGTAATTCCTGGTGTTTCTTTTACTCCTGCTTTTAAGGTTAAGGCATTTACATCGTTTCCATAGTAAGCCTCGCTTGGCCATGCTAAAGGACTATTATACGTTTCATCAAAATCAATTCCGCTGCTCATGGTAAGCAAATGTTTGATGGTGATTTTAGCTTTATCCCCTTCCTTGTAACTATCAATATAATTGCCAACGGGCTCATCAACACTTTTTATCAAACCTTGTTTAATGGCAATTCCAATTAAAGCAGCAGTAAAACTTTTAGCCATACTGAACGAGTTGGTTACACTTTTATCGTTATTCTGTTCCCAATAGTTTTCGTAAATAATCGAATCATTTTTTATAACTAAAAATGAAGTTGTTTTAAACGATTCCATTTTTTGCATGAGGCTAGCATCAATTTTAGCCTTGTTGTAATTTACCGAAACAGCCCAAGGTTGTGGTTTGGTAGCAGTCATTTCTCGGTATGGAAATAAATGAAGTTCATCAATATCAGGACTTAATTTGCCACTAAAAATAGTCATGGCAAAAACACGATTTAAAAATGTTTTGCCACTAATTAATATGGCAGCTTCGCCAATAAGTAGTAAGCTAATGATAACTATAAAAAACCACTTGATGAATTTCATATTTTAATATCTGTTTTGTAAGATTACGAATATAAAATTATTTGGGAAATATGGTTGGTTGGAAAATAATGGTTTGAATTAATAGCAACTGTTTTCTGTTATTCAACTCCTTCGGAGTTGATATTTCCAATTTTATCAATCACCGAGTTGCACTCGGTGCTATTTAAATTTAACTCCTTCGGAGTTGCGAATTATGTAGATCAGTTGAGTTCGTTTTTCAAATAACTTTTTAAATTAT
>JAIXSO010000002.1 GCA_027484685.1 Bacteroidota bacterium | reverse complement strand
ACCAAACATTAGGCTTGAAAATACCAGAAAAATAGAAAGTAAAAGTAGTTTTTTCATAGTTGGTTAGTGTTTAAAAGAAGTTAAACAAAACTAATTTAAAATTGCAAAATTTTTAACTATACAATAAAATTTTATGAATGAATAAAAGCAATCAAATTATTCGGCATGCTAATTTTAAAAAACTAATTATAAACTAAAAAGCTGCTTTTTAAGCAGCTTTTTTTATGTTTGTCATTTATTAAATTTATCTAAGGTTGTTTGCCAGTGGTTATCAGCACTCACCAATCGTAAACATCTTTTCAATCCGTCTGACGCCTTGGCAACGCACTGGCTTTTTAAGCGTCTAACGGAAGTTGGGTTTACTCCTTTATAAATTTACTTGTTAGTTTAGCATCAAACTCATCTATTATTTGTACCATATACATGCCAAGTGCTAATTCATCAATGGCTAAAGAAACATTTTTCAAATTATTATTCTCACAGATTAGTTCTTTTACCAACTGACCTGTTACATTATAAACCAATATTGTTTTGATATTACTACCGCTTGTAATGTTTAATTGAGAGTTGGCGGGGTTAGGGTAAATAGAAATAGTATTTTCCTTTATTTTATTGGCTACATTTAATTTTGTATCATTTAAATATTTAGTGATGCTTATATTGTTATTTTTATCATAACTTAATACGACTATTTTACCATTATTTAATAATGCCAAATCAATGAAATAATCACGGCCAGTAGATGAAATTGCAGAAACGACTTTTCCATCTTCTCCAAAAGTACCATCTGTTTGTCCCCCCTCATCATACCTTATCATGCCTAAAAACGAACGCCCTAAAAATTCACTTATTCCACCTCCAGCTATAAATTTACCATCACTTTGTCTAACTATTTTTATTGCTTCGCAATTATCTGAATTATCTAAAAAGCTATCTAAAGCATATCCTTCATAACCAAACGAATTATCCAATTGCCCGCTATAGTTAAACTTCATGGTTAAAAACCTATTTCCTAATCTGTTTGGTCCTTCACGAAAAAAAGAACCTGTTAAAAGAAAATCTTGACTAGGTAAAACGAATAAATTTGAACCTTTTTGATTTTCGTTTAGAATTAAAACTCCTTTATTTCCAAAAGTCGTATCTATACTTCCATTATTATTTAATTTTGAAACATACGAATATGTCTTTGAGAATGAATCTTTCCATTTTATAGTTTCACCACAAACCAAAAATCTCCCATCATCCAAAGCAACCATATCAAACAATACGTTACTATTACTATCACCTAAATCTACATATTGGGTTCCATTAATCCCAAAAGTTTTATCTACTGTTCCATCATTATTTAACCTAATTAACCAAATGTCATTACTTGTTGCTAATCTACTTAAAGTAGATGCAACTAATATTTTACCATCCCTTTGCAATACACTTTTAGCGCCAATAGCAGGGGAAAAATAATTAATTAGTTTTATTCCATAATTAGGTTCTATTTGCCCATTTAGGTTATATTTTATAAGTAATGGCGTATAAAAGCCACGTTGGTTATTGGCCATAACCAACAATATCTTATTATCTTTTCCTAAATAAAGTCCATTTATAACACTTTCGTTTTCTATTTTAGTAATTACTAAACCGTTTACTCCAAAAGTATTGTCAATGCTACCATTTTCGTTATAACATATTAAAAAAACAGAGTCAGCCACAAAAGCACCTGCAATTATTGTTTTATTATTTTCAAGTACTAACAACTTTACTTTTTCTGTATTACCTGTATTTATTGGTAAAGTAATGGTTCCTAAATTGCCATAAGTTTCATCTATTTTACCAGGTTGAGCCTTTGTAAAAGTCACTATTAAAACCAATAGTGTAATTAGTGCTAAAATTTTATTTTTCATGGTTTGTGTTTTAAAAATAAGAACTAAACGAAATTGTTTAGTTCTTATTATAAGTTAATTTTAACTCGAAATTAAATAATTACAGCATAAATTATACTATCAAATAACTCTTTTTATTCTTTTATAAACTTACTTGTTAGCTTAGCATCTAATTCATCTATAATTTGTACCATATACATACCTTGTGCTAATTCATCAATAGCTAAGGAAACATCTTTCAAATTATTATTCTCATAGGTTAATTCTTTTATCAGCTTACCTGTTAAATTATAAATTATTACTGTTTTTATACTGCTATTACTGGTAATGTTTATTTGGGAGGTGGCTGGGTTGGGGTAAATAGATAAAGACTCTACTTCTTTTTCTAACAACCCAACAGAATTTACATTTAAACAAATGGAAGTGTCAACACAACCATTTTGTTGAATTATTACCGCATAATTGCCATTAAAACTTGCAACAAAATTTTGACTTACCGAACCTAAAATATTTTTTTGAGAAGCACAGTTAAACCATTGATAGTTTGCATTATTCAATTCAGCAGTTAAAATATTTTTGTTTTGGGTAACTTTTACATTAGGTAGTGGTTTTACAGTAATAACTATTGATGCTGAATCAGAGCAATTATTTGAGTCTATGCCAGCTAAGGTGTAAGTTGAAGTTGCCATTGCTTTAAATGCTTTTCCGTTGACAATTCCACCATTCCAAATATAATTTTTAGCCCCATTTCCTGTTAAAGTTATTTCCGTTTTAGCACACACATTATTATTGTTTGTAGTAATTTTAAGCGTTGGTTTGGGGTTAATCTTTACAAAAACAGAATCAAATGAGGAACAATTATTACTATCAATACCTTTTACTATATAGTTTCTACTTATTATTGGTTTAAAAATGGTATTGTTCATTATACCTTCAGGCCAAATATAACTTTTGGCTCCAGTTGCAAACAATTTGATTGTATTACCTTCACAAATTACGGTATCGGTTGAACTTGCATTTATAGTAGGTGTAGGATTTATTTTAATAATTTTGGTTAATGAATCTCTACAAGTATTTACATCGTTACTAAACACTACTAACTTAATAGTGTGATTATTTGGAGTATTATAGGTTTTGTTAATGCTAGGCAATAAAGATGTTTCAGTACTATCTAAATACCAAATCCTATTAAAGCTATTTAAATTTGTGGTGTCAGAAAAAATAAAATAATTACTATCAATACATTGGCTTGTATTATTAATAGTAAAACCAATTGATGGTTTAGTTAATACAGTTACATCAACTTTAGTTCTTTTGCTAGCACCACAAGTACTGTCTTGCACATAATAAGTAGTTAAGTTATTCAATATGGGGGTATTAAAACTTGTTCCTGATTTTATGTAATTTCCAACAATAGAATCAGTGTACCATGAAATAGTTCCGACACCAATTGCCTTTAATTCACTGCTTGAGCCTTTACAAATGATTGCATTGTTTGCAATGGGTGATGGAGGAGGAATGCAAATAGTTGAATTTGCTCCTAAAAAAAAGGTGTTGTTTATATCAGCTTCTGATAAGTTAGTGCGAGTTGCTAATGGCAAGGTACTTGTTCCTGTTCCATTCTGTGCAAGGCCTGGCGCTTTTCCATTAGCTAAAGTCAGTCTAATATTTGTGGGTAAATTGATGTAGCCACTGTCTAAGTTTCCTTGTGCTTTTATGGTTATGTTATTACTTTTTAAGCCATTAGCTGTTGCTATTTGCCAATTATAATTTTGTCTGTTTTTTACTAATGTATTACTATCGTTAAATGAATTGACAAAGCTGAACATGCCTTCAATATTGTTGTGTGCAATGCTTATAGTACCGCTTTTAGTAAAATTTCCAACAACCCAAATGCTTCTCTTTTGATTTTGGAAACCAAATGGAAAAATATTTGAATCTAAGTTTTGTGTAAATGCATTGTTAGATGGATACCATTTAGTAACAATACCAATGCCTTTTAAATATCCGTTGGTGGCTAAAATATTACCTCTATTTACTGAATCTATTCCAAGAATTAAATTATTATTATTAAGGTCAAATTCGCCATTTTTAAGGATTAAATTACCGTTTATGATTTTTAAATCATTGCCTAGTTTTAAACCAGAATTGTTATCCAATATAATATCTAATCTTTTTGGCAATTCACTTTTAATCTGAATGGTTCCACCGCCTTTTATTTCCTGTATTGTGTTACCATTCAAGGTTATATTGCTTGTTAAATTAGTTTCAGAACTAAACACTAAAGAGGCTAACGGTTTAACTATTATATTTTTTTTAATTGTTAAATTATCCCAAATTTTAATTTGAATATTGCCGCTATCAATTAGTAAGTTTTCAAATGTGCAGTCAACAATGATTAAACCGTAGTCTAGTGACGTTGTTTTGTTTTTATAAATAAAATTAATATTGCTATAAAAATGACCAATAGAGGAATTATCAAACCCATTGTAAATAAAGGTACTTCCACTAAAGAAAATAACTGGGTTATAATAAGAGTTTATATTAAAGGATGTAATTCCCTTTTCTTCATATACCGAGCCTGAATCAAAAATAGCTACTTTCCTATTATTTATTAACCTAAACATGGTAACTATTTGATTTTGGAAAGAGGTGATTTTTCCATTGTTTTTTATTTGTATTGCATTTGAATCTATACCAGATAACATGGAACAGGTTATGGTTGATGCTATTGGTGCAATATCTAAATTTCCATTTATTTTAGCAAAAGCACCTGAATCAATAAAAATTGAAAGGCTGGGTGCGCTGCAATTAATTTGCAGTTTAGCACCTTGGGTAATTTCAAAACTTGGAGTGGTACTACTTTTTTGCTTAATTATTAATTTGGGTTGAATATAAAAAGACCTAAAATTAGTGTCAAGTACAAAGTTATTTTCAAATAGTCCTTCTCCGTAAAAAGTACTATCATTTAATATTCCTGTTACATTCAAGCCATAACTATACAATGTATCAGTAATAATATCGTTTACTTTTAATTGGGTTAAAAACTGGCTTCCTATCGCTCCCCTGCTAAAAACTCCAAATTCATATTTACCAATTCCAATTGCTGCAATTGCTGATGCAAAATTAACATTGGCATTATTTTTAATGATTAATTTACCAATTGTTTGGGTACTTATGTTATTTACAGTAGGTAAAGCCTGACTATTGCCATCAAAAACCAGTATATCATTAGTATCAGGTAAATTGCGTGCCGGTGTCCAACTATTTGGGTTTAAAAAATCGCCTGAACTAACATTCCAAGTATAAGTGGTTTGCGTGTTTCCCAAATGGCAGCATAATAGGAATAATACTATAAAGTAAATTTTTTTCATGTCTTCATTTTTTTTGAATTTTTGTTATAAAAAATAATCGAGGTGGAACATCCAATAATGCTAAACAAAAACCAAATCCTTCATTTTCGGGAAATAATTTACCTGTGATTAAAAAAGTATCTTGCTTTTCATAAAAGTCAAAATTCCTGTTTATAAAATTTGAGCTGTCAAATGGGACACTCATAATCCAAATTTGACTATCATTTAAAAACTGGCTCTCTTTTAAACTTTTTATCAATGATGAATCTTTAATGTCAAATGCTACAAATTGATTAGCACAATACTTCATATTATCTCCTAAATAGGCAGAAAAACTATATAATTGGGGTTCATTTTTAAAGGTTATAGGTTTGTCTTTAGTGCAGCCTATAATTATTGTTATAATACTAATTAGTAAAAATATAACTCTTTTCATAAATTATTTGTCCTCGGTTGATGTTCTTATCCACCATAAAAAATATTCTTTTCAATCCTTTTGACGCCTTGGCAACGCAGTGGCTTTTTAAGCGTTTGACGGATATTAGATTTACTCCTTTATAAATTTACTTGTTAATTTAGCATCAAACTGATCTATTATTTGTACCATATAAATGCCTTGTGCTAAATCATCAATGGCTAAAGAAACATTTTTCAAATTATCATTTTCATAGTTTAGTTCTTTTACCAACTGACCTAGTATATTATAAACTAATGAGAAACGAATGATTAAGATTATTTTTCATATTAATATTTTACCTCCTCAGGCAGTTTATAACAAATAGCTTTGTTTCTATCTTGTACATAAAAACAACGCTTTTGCTCATTAATAGCTACTCCATATTGGAGGCAGCCGTTTGGCAACGATACAGGTTTGTTAAATACAATTGCCCCATTGTCTAAATTCAATATCAATAAATTATCGCATTGTGTAGAGAAAAGGTAGTTTTTAAATACATTGGCATCATCAAAAGCAAAATTAATATTGGGATAACTGGAATCGTCTTTATATACAAAAGGGGTTTCCCATACTACTGCACCTGTATTTTGGTTTAAACAAAATACCGTGCTGCTACCTGCACTTAAAGCTACTATATTGTCTTTATACAAGTGCATACTTACCCCAAAGTTGGGCAATTGTTTTTCCCAAGCTATGCTTCCATCGTTTGTATTGATAGCAACAAAATACCAGTTTACACTATATACAGCAAAGGTAAATACTTTACCAGCACTACTTGCCATTTTACAAACTCTAAAGTTAACATACTTATCGCTGTGATCCTTAATCCAGTCATATTGTTTAGTGTCCATATTATAACCACAAACTTTGGATACACTTTTAAGTTTGCCATTTAGGGTATAGTCCATATACAAAGTAAAAACCATTATTTTTTCTCCTTTAGCATTTATAGAGCTTGCAATGGAAGTTCCAAGCACCCTATCAACTGGGAGTGTGTCGTTAAATGTACAAACCAATTCCCATTTGGGTTCAGTGTATTTGGTTCTATAAATATAATAAGTGGAATTTTCTGTTTTACTACCAAACCCATGATAAATATAGCCCTCTTCATCTTTATAAATTTGTGGAGAACCAATCATGCTATCCATTTGGTGTTTCCAAAGGGTTTGGCCAGTAAGCATATTGAGTGCGTAAGTGGCATTTCTGCTACACAAAATCAAGGCATCATTAATTATTGTATGGTTGCCCCCCGCAAAACTTTCTTCTACTTTAAAATAGTCTGCCCATTCCCATTTCATTTTGCCAGTATTACCATCAAATAATTTAAAAATTTCACCTTCAAGATTAGTATATCTTGAACTCATCAATACATCCTTATTGCTAGTGAATTTGGGCGTAATCCCAAATCCAATAGGTGCTGTCCATAAAGTATCTAAAGTTTGAGTAGGATTTCCATTAGGAAGAGGCTTAATAGCCTCCTCCTTACATTTACTACTAATTAAAATAATAAATAGTAAATAAATAATTGCGTTAAACTTTTTCATATTTAATTTTTTGGAATTGCGAAGAATGGACCATGTATACCATTATACAATCTGTTCAATTCCTTTTTGGTAATAGTGCTATTTTTCATCAATCTTAATATACAACAAATTTGTTAAAAGCAAAGCCAATTAAATAGGTTGATGCCTGTATTTTATAGGCTTTAATGCTTACTCCTTTATAAACTTACTTGATAATTTAGCATCAAACTCATCTTTAATTTGTATCATATACATACCTGGTGCTAATTCATCAATGGCTAAAGAAACATTTTTCAAATTATTATTCTCACAGATTAGTTCTTTTACCAACTGACCTGTTACATTATAAACCAATATTGTTTTGATATTACTAACGCTTGTAATGTTTAATTGAGTGGTGGCGGGGTTGGGGTAAACGCTTATTTTATTTTTTTCTTTAACTTCATTTATACTGTTTGTGGGGTTATTAGTTAGGTAAAATGAGGTTAAATCTTGTTTGCAGTTACCTGTGCTGTCTGTGGTGGTAACAATTACTGAAATACTGTTAGGTAACTGTTCTTCTAGTTTATAAAAACCTGAATCTAAATAGAAAGTAATATTTTGTCGTAATAAGGTGTCATTTATTTTGGTTTCTGTTACTGTTGGAACTCTATTAAAGGGCTTACTTGGCAGAATAAACTTAATATTATAGCCTAATCCATTTGTGTTAATATAATCTAGCTGATAATTAACTAATTTATCGTTTGAGTTTACCTGTTTAAAAGGAATTCCATATTTATCTTTTTGAACACTGTTATCATTTACAAAATATGGCACATGCTTATTGGTAACATGCACTGAAAAATTACATCTTGACTCGTTTTTTTTAATTTTAAACTTGGCATTGTATTCATAAGCTACTATTCCAATTGTATACCAACCCGTATCTAACTTATTAGAAATTGACAAATCACCAGTTAATGGATTTAATTTTATTTCGTCTGAATTATATATTGAATCTTTGTTTATCAAATACACTTTTGGGTAATAAACACTATCATTATCTAAACTTAAATCAAACAAATTAACTGTTTTAACGATTCCTTTTTCAACTTCTATAATAGGTACATCTTTAAATATTGATGAAATATTTTCATTAAGTATCCCACCCCAATTCATAACACTTAAGGTATGGACTAATAAAAATGAGGTATTATTACTAAAATAAACTTTTTGTTTAATAAAACTCGCAGAACTAGTATAAAAGCCCCAATTAAAATAATTTACCAGTGGAATTACATAAGTAACCTTTAATATTTTACTACAAAGGGTATCTATATTTTTTACCCCACCGGTATATTTAACTGAATTACCTGTATTTAAGTTAATAGAATCAGGAACAACAGAATTAATATCAAAAAAAACTATTATTTCAAAATTATAATACTTATGCTTATACTCATCACAAAAGGCACAAGTAGTTTTTATATAACCCCCATAAGCAATTGAACTTTGTGCATTGGCCTTTACAAAACCAATTAATAGTACAATTAATAATAGTATTTTTTTCATCAATCTTAATATTTAACAAATTTGTTAAAAGCAAAGCCAATTAAATAGGTTAATGCCTGTATTTTATAGGCTTTAATACTTACTCCTTTATAAACTTACTTGTTAACTTAGCATCAAACTCATCTTTAATTTGTACCATATACATACCTGGTGCTAATTCATCAATGGCTAAAGAAACATTTTTCAAATTATAATTTTCATAGTTTAGTTCTTTTACCAACTGACCTGTTACATTGTAAATCAAAAGTGTTTTTATATTACTATTGCTTATAATGTTCATTTGGGAGGTGGCGGGGTTTGGGTAAATAGAAATAGTATTTTGCACAAACTCTTTGGTAATAGTGGTTAATGTGTTTAAGTCAAGCTCTAATAAAAACGACTTGCTAGCCCATTTAGGAAGATAAAAAGAACCTAGAATATAACAAGTATTATTGCTTATTTTTATGGATGTTGGATAAATCTTTGAATTATTGAGGGCAATTTCAGTTTCTTTTAAAACATTTAAGCTGGTGTCTAATACTTTTATATATATTTTATTAGCTGCTATTACTGAACTATAAAAATTTTCATAATAATACATAAAATAGAGCTTGTTATCCTGAAAATACAGTGAATTGTTAAAGCCGCAGAAGTAGTTTATTTCATCATCTGTAATTATTTTAAAACTTTTATCGTAAAAACTTTTTCTGGTAATTACATTATTGTCCAAGTCCATTTTTGTTAAACTCATTCTATTCCTTATTTTTATACCCCATATTGTATCTGCATTGCCTGATACAAAAATATTCGAATTTACTTTGATTGCTTTTATGTAATCTATAGGTGTGTTATTGAAATTAAAAGTATCGAAGTATCCAAACTTATTATCAATATTTTTTACTTCTAGTTGTTTATTAAAAGTAATTATTTTAGTACCCGATTCACCTACAGTGTAAAATTTGAATAAGGAATCGTTAATGGCAATTGGACTATATGCTTTTGACCAAAGTTGGTCGTACAGTTCGTTAATTTTTATGGTTTTATTTTGCAGGTTAATGCTAAAAAGTACCGGATATGTATTTTGATCAAATCCTAAAATATACGGACTTAGTTGGGTTGTATCTGCATTAAATGCTCCTATGAGTTCACTGCCCACTAAACTACATTTTAACAACTCGTATTTCTCATCTACCCTGTAAAAATTTTTGTTTTGATTAAATGTAAAAAAACTACTTTCTGTGGGTGCTAAACTACTTTTATTAATTTTTACCAAACAAATTCCTTTATCTAAACTATTGACTACATCGTATGCATATATTATAAATATTTCATTTTGATACATAAAAATTTGGTGAGGAGCGAATATTGTATCTTTTAAATCTACAGTGCCAATGTTTAATATTTTGCCTTTATAAGAGCTGCAAATAATAATAGAACGTTTGGTTGGAAACTGTTCTGTAGCTAGTTTAAAGGTATAAGCACTTATAGAATAAACAGTGTCGTTATTTATTATAAAATCCGTTCCATAAGTTGAATCTTTAAAATTTTCATACGTATTCTGACCAAACATTAGGCTTGAAAATACCAGAAAAATAGAAAGTAAAAGTAGTTTTTTCATAGTTGGTTAGTGTTTAAAAGAAGTT